>NCEJ01000144.1 GCA_002280615.1 Micrococcales bacterium 32-70-13
GCGCGCCTCGACCTGCCGGTGCGCCTGACCGCCTGGCTGTGCCTCGCCGAGAACATGCCGTCGTCGACCGCCATGCGCCCCAACGACGTGCTGACGATCCGCGGCGGCACGACCGTGGAAGTGCTCAACACGGATGCCGAGGGCCGCCTCGTCATGGCCGACGGTCTCGTCGCCGCGAGCGAGGAGCGCCCCGACGCGATCGTCGACGTCGCGACCCTCACGGGTGCCGCGCGCGTCGCGCTCGGTGAGCGCTATGCGGGCCTCATGGGTGACGACGCCCTCGTCGAGCGCGTGCGCGCGGCGGCCGCCGACACCGGCGAGCTCGTCTGGCCCATGCCGCTGCCCGCCGAGCTGCGGCCGCTGCTCAAGAGCGACGTCGCCGACATCGCGAACGCCAAGCCCGGCAGCACGGCGGCGGGCATGCTGCTCGCGGGCGTGTTCCTGCGCGAGTTCGTCGGGCGTTCGGGCGACGAGGCCGATGCGCCGCGCATCCCCTGGGCGCACCTCGACATCGCCGGGCCGGCCAATAATCCCGGTGCTCCCTTCGGCTACACCCCGAAGGGTCCGTCGGGCGTCACCGTGCGCCTGCTCGTCCGGCTCGCGGAGGGCTTCGCGGCCAAGTAGTAGGCTCGTCGGCGGGCACGTGACCGTCGTGCCGCACATCGGGTCGACCCGCCACCTCGACGTCGACCCCCGCATGACAATCCTTCGTGGATAAAGGAGTCTCTGCCGGTGTCTGACCAGACCTTCGACCTCGTCATCCTCGGTGCCGGAAGCGGCGGGTACGCCGCCGCCCTCCGCGCCAGCCAGCTGGGCATGAGCGTGGGGCTCATCGAGAAGTCGAAGGTCGGGGGCACCTGCCTCCACGTCGGCTGCATCCCGACCAAGGCGCTGCTGCACGCCGCCGAGGTGGCCGACGCCGCGCGCGACTCCGCCAAGTTCGGCGTCAAGGCCACCCTCGAGGGCATCGACGTCCCCGCGGTGAACCAGTACCGCGAGGGCATCGTCTCGAGCAAGCACAAGGGCCTGCAGGGCCTCATCAAGGCCCGCGGCATCACGACGATCGAGGGGGAGGGGCGCCTCACCTCCCCCACGACCGTCCAGGTCGGCGACAGCACCATCACGGGTAAGAACGTCGTGCTCGCGACCGGCTCGTACTCGCGCACGCTCCCCGGCCTCGAGATCGGCGGCCGCGTCATCACCTCCGAGCAGGCGCTGCAGCTCGACTACGTGCCCAAGAAGGTCGCGGTGCTCGGCGGCGGCGTCATCGGTGTCGAGTTCTCGAGCGTGTGGCGCTCGTTCGGCTCGGAGGTGCACATCATCGAAGCCCTCCCGCACCTCGTGCCGATGGAGGAGGAGTCGATCTCGAAGCAGTTCGAGCGCGCCTACCGCAAGCGCGGCATCGAGTTCACTCTCGGCGTGCGCTTCCAGAGCGTGACCCAGAACGACCAGGGCGTCGTCGTCACCCTCGAGAACGGCGCGACCATCGAGGCCGACCTGCTGCTCGTCGCCGTCGGTCGCGGCCCCTCCACGGCCGGGCTCGGCTTCGAGGAGGTCGGCGTGGCCATGGATCGCGGATTCGTGCTGACGAACGAGCGGCTCGAGACGAACATCCCGGGCCTCTACGCCGTCGGCGACATCGTGCCCGGCCTGCAGCTCGCGCACCGCGGCTTCCAGCACGGCATCTTCGTCGCCGAGGAGATCGCGGGCCTGAACCCCGTCGTCATCAGCGACGTCAACATCCCCAAGGTCACCTACAGCGAGCCCGAGGTCGCCTCGGTCGGCCTCAGCGAGGCGAAGGCCAAGGAGCAGTACGGCGACGCGGCGGTCGCGAGCTACGAGTACAACCTCGCGGGCAACGGCAAGAGCCACATCCTCGAGACGGCGGGCTCGATCAAGGTCGTGCGCGTCGTCGACGGGCCCGTGGTCGGCGTGCACATGATCGGCGCCCGCGTGGGCGAGCTGATCGGCGAGGCGCAGTTGGCCGTGAACTGGGATGCGCACCCGGAGGACGTGGCTCCGCTGCTGCACGCGCACCCGACGCAGAACGAGGCGCTCGGCGAGGCGTTCCTCGCGCTCGCGGGCAAGCCGCTCCACGCGATGTGAGCACCGCACGACTCCGCAACTACCCTGAAGACACATTGAAGGCTTCGAAGGAGCACTACTGATGAGCGAATCCGTCAACCTCCCGGCGCTCGGTGAGAGCGTCACCGAGGGAACGGTCACCCGTTGGCTGAAGAACGTGGGCGACCGGGTCGAGGTCGACGAGCCGCTGCTCGAGGTCTCGACCGACAAGGTCGACACCGAGATCCCCTCGCCGATCGCCGGCGTCGTGGAAGAGATCCTCGTCGCCGAGGATGAGACGGTCGAGGTCGGCACCCCGCTCGTGCGCATCGGTGACGGCTCGGGCGCCGGGGCGGCACCCGCCGCTCCCGCCGCCGAGGCCCCCGCGGTCGCCGAGCCGGTCGCCGAGCCTGCTCCCGCGCCCGCCGCCGCTCCCGAGCCGGTCGCTGCCCCGCCGGCGCCCGAGCCCGTGGCAGCCCCTGCACCCGTGGTGGCCCCTGCGCCCGTGGTGACCCCTGAGCCGGTCGCCGCACCCGCGCCGGCCGCCGAGCCCGTGGCCGCACCGGCGCCTGCACCGGCCCCCGCCGCTCCGGCAGCAGCACCCGCTCCCGCGGCGGCGCCCGCACCGGCCGCGACGACGAACGCCGCCGCCTACATCACGCCGCTCGTGCGCAAGCTCGCGGCCGAGCACGGCGTCGACCTCGCCCGCGTGACCGGAACCGGTGTCGGCGGGCGCATCGCTCGAGACCTCCCCGTTGCGCGGCACGACGGTCGCGATGTCGCGCCTGCGCAAGGTCATCGCCGAGCGCGCCGTCATCTCGATGCAGTCGACCGCGCAGCTCACGACCGTCGTCGAGGTCGACGTCACGAAGGTGGCCGCGCTGCGCACCGCCGTCAAGGCCGACTTCGAGAAGGCGACGGGCACGAAGCTCTCGTTCCTGCCCTTCTTCGCGAAGGCCGCGACCGAGGCCCTGCGCGCCTTCCCGATCATCAACGCCACGGTCGACGGCGACTCGATCGTCTACCCCGAGACCGAGAACCTCTCGATCGCGGTCGACACCGAGCGCGGCCTGCTGACGCCGGTCATCCGCAACGCGGGCGACCTCAGCATCGCCGACCTCGCGCGCGAGATCGCCGACCTCGCCGCGCGCACGCGAGACAACCAGCTCAAGCCCGACGAGCTGGCGGGGGGCACCTTCACCCTCACCAACACGGGCTCGCGCGGCGCGCTGTTCGACACCCCGGTGGTGTTCCTGCCCCAGGTGGCCATCCTCGGCACCGGCATCGTGAGCAAGAAGCCCTCGGTCATCCAGGTCGACGGCTCCGACGTCATCGCCGTGCGCTCGATGGTCTACTTCGCCCTGTCGTACGACCACCGCATCGTCGACGGCGCCGACGCCGCGCGCTTCCTCAGCGCCGTCAAGGCGCGGCTCGAGGAGGCCGACTTCGACGGGGACCTCGGCATCTAGCCGATCACGTCGCGCACCCGCCATCCGGCCTCGCTCCTCACGATGAGGAGCGAGGCCGTCGGTGTTCCGGCGGTGACGAGGTCGACGAGCACCGCACCGCCCATGCGCTCGACCACGACCGCCTCGCCCCGCGCAGCGCTCCAGCGCTCGAGCAGGGCATGGCGCGGGTCTGCCTCGAGGAGCAGTTGCTGCGCGGCGGAGCCGGGATGCGCGGCCATCGCAGAGCAGGACGCCGTGGGTGCGTCACGCCCGTCGACATCGCCGGCGCTGCCGCTGGTCGCCGCGACCCGACACGCCGTCCACCGGGCGACGAGTTCCTCCACGACCCCCTGCCACTCGTCGGGCTCGGGGTGCACCGCGAACTCGGGAGCCTCCCCACCGACGGGCGGAGCACTGGCGGCCGGGGCCGCACCCGGATCGGTCGGGGCGTCGCCCGCTGCGGCCTCCTCAGCCGGGATCGAGGCCCCGAGAACCAGGGCGAGCACGAGCGACCCGGCGCCTGCCGCCCCCGCCAGCAGGAAACGGGGACGCACCACGGCCGTGCCCCATCGGGCGATGAGGGCGAGCGCGGTGGACTGCGCCGGCTCGATGATCCCCGCCGGCAGGCCCACCGCACGCGCGGCATCGAGGGCCGCCTGCAGCCAGCTCGGCATGATCGTCGACTCGGAGGAGTCGTCCCGTCGCACCATCGGCCGATCGATGGCCGGGAGCGCGATGGCGGGCGCCTCGGCACCGTCGGCGTCTTCGACGCACGCGAAATCGAACGGCTCGTCGCCCGTGGCCTCGAGTCGCACCGGCAGCGGCTCGGCGAGATCGAAGAGCGCGGGGGCGAGCGGTCGGTCGAGCGCCGCGCCGCGGAGCGCCGCGAGCAGCCCCTCACGGCCTGGCTCGGCGACCGCGACGGCCACGGCCTCGCCGAGACGCGCGAGCTCGGCGCGATCGGCGGCGTAGGCGGGCTCGCG
>NCEJ01000145.1 GCA_002280615.1 Micrococcales bacterium 32-70-13
GTGGCCGCCGGCGGCGACGCCCGCGAGGCCGATGACGACGCGCACGGGGTCGTTGTGGGCGTGCCCGAACTCGACGGGCTCGGCGAGCGTCACGACCGACAGCCCGTCGCAGCGCACCTCGGGGCCGGGGCGCGCGTGCGCGAGCGCAAGGCCCGGCGCGATGACGATGTACGGCCCGTGGTCGTCGACCATGCGGATCATCGCCTCGGTGTACTCGGCCGTCGTGCAGCCGCTGTCGACGAGCGCGTCGCCGGCGAGGCGGATGGCGTCGCGCCAATCGGCGGCGCGTGCGTGCAGCACGATCGCCCGATCGGCGAGGGCGGGAAGGCTCACAGCGCGGCCTCGAAGCCCTCGATGAGGGTGTCCATGAGCGCCTCGCGGTCCTCGACCGGCAGGAAGGCGGCCTGGGCGGCGTTGAGCTGCAGGGCGAGCAGGTCGTCGAGGTCGTAGCCGAAGGCCTCGGCGACGAGGCGCAGCTCGCGGCTGAGGGTCGTCGCGCTCATGAGCCGGTTGTCGGTGTTGACCGTGACGCGGAACCCCAGCTGGTAGAAGAGGTCGAGGGGGTGGTCGATGAGCTGGTCGCCCCACGCGGCGATCGCACCGGTCTGCAGGTTCGAGCTCGGGCTCGTCTCGAGCGCGATCTGGCGGTCTTTCACCCACTCGGCGAGCAGCCCGAGCTCGGCGATCGTCGCCCCGCCCTCGTCGCGCAGCGTGATGTCCTCCGCCAGGCGCACGCCGTGGCCGAGGCGCAGGGCGCGGCCGTCGAGCAGGGCGCCGCGGATCGACTCGAGGCCGTCGGCCTCGCCCGCGTGGATCGTCGCGGGGAAGAAGCTCGCCGACAGCAGGTCGAACGCGTCCTGCATGCGGCTGGGCGGGAACCCCGCCTCGGCGCCGGCGATGTCGAAGCCCACGACCCCGCGGTCGCGGTGGCGCAGGGCGAGCTCGGCGATCTCGCGCCCGCGATCGGCGTGCCGCATGGCGCTGACGAGCTGGCCGACGCGGATGCTGTGACCGGCTCCGCGCGCCTCCTCGACCCCGGCATCCAGCCCCGACTGCACGGCCTCGACGGTCTCGTCGAGCGAGAGCCCGCGCGAGAGGTGCTGCTCGGGCGCCCAGCGGATCTCGCCCCACACGACGCCGTCGGCCGCGAGGTCGAGCACGAACTCGCGCGCGACCCGCTCGAGGCCCTCGCGCGTCTGCATGACGGCGGTCGTCACGTCGAAGGTCTTCAGGTACTCGACGAGCGAACCCGAGTCGCTCTTCTCGGCGAACCAGGCGCCGAGCGCGGCGGCGTCGGTGGCCGGCAGCTCGAGGCCGATCGCCTCGGCGAGCTCGATGATCGTCTGCGGCCGCAGCCCGCCGTCGAGGTGGTCGTGCAGCGACACCTTCGGCAGCGACTCGATCGCCAGATCGGTGCCGGGGAGGAGGTTCGCTGTCGCCGTCGTCATACCCATAAACCTACCGGTTCGTTACCGAGTCGTGACCCCTGCGGGCCCCTCTAGGCTCGAGGTATGGCGACCCCCGATTCCGCTCCGCACAAGATCATCCTCGACTGCGACCCCGGCCACGACGACGCGGTCGCGATGCTGCTCGCGCACGGCTCTCCCGCCATCGAGCTGCTCGCCGTGACGACCGTCATGGGCAACCAGACGATCGAGAAGGTCACGCGCAACGCCCTGTCGGTCGCGCGCGTCATCGGCATGGATACGGTGCCGATCGCTCGCGGCGCGCACCGCCCGCTCGTGCGCACTGTCGAGACGGCCCCGGACATCCACGGCGAATCGGGGCTCGACGGACCAGTGCTGCCCGAGCCCGTCGTCGAGCTCGACCCCCGCCACGCCGTCGACCTCATCATCGACACCGTCATGAGCCACCCGCCGAAGACCGTGTCGCTCGTGCCGACCGGGGCGCTCACGAACATCGCGCTCGCGGTGCGCAAGGAACCGCGCCTCGCCGAGCGCGTCAAGCAGGTCGTGCTCATGGGCGGCGGCGTGCACGTCGGCAACTGGAGCGCCGTCGCCGAGTTCAACATCATCATCGACCCCGAGGCCGCGCACATCGTGTTCAACGAGCCCTGGCCGCTCACCATGATCGGGCTCGACGCCACCCACCAGGCGCTCGCGACCGACGAGGTCGCCGCGCGCATCGCCGCGGTCGGCACAGCGCCCGCGCGCTTCGTCGGCGAGCTGCTCGAGTTCTTCGCGCACTCGTACAAAGACGCGCAGGGCTTCGACCACCCGCCCGTGCACGACCCCTGCGCGGTGGCCTACCTCATCGACCCCACGCTGCTGCGGGTCGTCACGGCTCCGCTCGACGTCGAGCTGACCGGAGGGCTCACGCTCGGCATGACCGTCGCCGACCTGCGCGGTCCGGCCCCCGAGGGATGCACGACCCAGGTCGCCCTGGACATCGACAACGACCGCTTCTGGGATCTCGTCGTCGACGCGCTCGAGCGGATCGGCGAGGTGGAGCTCTAGCCCCACATCACCCCGCAAGAGTGCTCAGCAGCGTCAAGAGTGCCCGTGAGCACCGGCAGTCTTGACGGCGTGCGGCACTCTTGCGGCGAGGAGGGCTAGTCGACAACCCCCGCGATGAGCGGCCCGCCGGTGACGACCTCGTCGCCCGCGTCGCCGATGCGGTAGCCGCCCTCGAGCGCCTCGAGCGCGCGGTCGAACCGTGCGGCCTCATTGGTGTGCATCGTGAAGAGCGGCTGGCCCTTCGTCACGGTGTCGCCCGGCTTCGCGTGCAGGTCGATGCCCGCGGCGTGGTCGACCGGGTCCTCCTTGCG
>NCEJ01000146.1 GCA_002280615.1 Micrococcales bacterium 32-70-13
ACCTCGTCGAGCTCGAAGGCGTGCGCGACCTCGCTCGCGGCGACGAGGTGGCCGTGGTGGATCGGGTCGAAGGTTCCGCCCATGATCCCGATCCGCGCGCGGCGCGCGGCGGGTTCGGGAGCAGTTGTGGTGGCGATGGGTATCGCGGCGGCGTCAGCCCGGCTCAGTGGCCGGCGTCGTGCCCGCTCGGCTTGTTCGCGGTCTTGTGGCTGTGCCGGTTCGCGACGTCGCGGTACGCGAACGTGACGAGGCCAAGCATGAGAAACACGAGGGCGGCGGCGCCCGCGATCACCTCGGCGGGGGCGATGAGCGGAGCGAGCTCCTCCTCCGAGGCGAGGATCGCAGTGGCCAGCGTCGTCAGCATTCCGTGCTCCCGTGGTCGGTATCGATGATCGAGGGTTCCAATCTACCGCGTGCCGACCCCGGTCGGGCTCAGGCGCGGACCTGGCCCTCGCCGCGCACGATCCACTTCGTGCTCGTGAGCTCGAGAAGGCCCATCGGGCCGCGCGCGTGCAGCTTCTGCGTCGAGATGCCGACCTCGGCGCCGAAGCCGAACTCGCCGCCGTCGCTGAAGCGCGTCGAGGCGTTGACCATGACGACGGCCGAGTCGACCTCGGCGAGGAAGCGCTCGGCGTTGGCCATGTCTCGCGTGATGATCGACTCGGTGTGCTGGGTCGAGAACCGGCGGATGTGGGCGAGCGCGGCATCCAGGTCATCGACGACCGCGACGCTCAGCTCGAGCGCCATGTGCTCGGTCGCGAAGTCGTCGTCGGTCGCAGGGGGCAGGCCCGGGTCGATCGCGCGGGCACGCTCGTCGCCGCGCACGACGACCCCGGATGCGCGCAGGGCCTCGAGCACGGGCGGCAGCAGGCGGGCCGCGGCGTCGCGGTGCACGAGCACGGTCTCGACGGCGTTGCAGACGCTCGGCCGCTGCACCTTGGCGTTGTGCACGATGTCGACGGCGAGCTGCTCGTCGGCCGTCGCATCGAGCATGATGTGCACGACGCCCGCGCCCGTCTCGATGACGGGCACGGTCGACTCACGCACGACGGTCTGGATGAGGTCGGCGCTGCCGCGCGGGATGAGCACGTCGACGAAGCCGCGCGCGCGCATGAGGGCGGCCGCCCCGGCGCGGCCGTGCGCGTCGATCGTCTGCACCGCCTCGGCCGGCAGTCCGGTCTCGACGAGCGCGCCCTGGATGACCTCGACCAGCACCCGGTTCGAGCTCTCGGCCGCACTGCCGCCGCGCAGCACCGCGGCGTTGCCGCTCTTGAGGGCGAGCGCGGCGATGTCGACCGTGACGTTCGCGCTCGAGGTCGTCGGCGTTCGCCGCGATGATGCGCGGTGCCGCGGTCTCGAGCGCCGCCGCGATGGCGGCGAGCGCGGCATCCTTGCGCGCCGAGGTCAGGGTGGCGAGCGCGCGCGAAGCCTCTTTCGCCGCGTGCAGCTCGAGGTCGATGAGCGAGTCGGAGAGGACGGTCGACATGGCCTCAGCCTACCGGCGAGGCCTCGAACCAGGTTCCGACGGCCTCGCCCGCGAGGGCCTGCGCGACGCGATCGGTCGAGGTGAGCACGACGGGGATGCCCTGGCTCACCGCGAGCTTCGCCGCGGCGATCTTGGTTCCCGCTCCCCCGGTGCCGACTCCCGCGGCACCGATGTCGCCGAGCTCGATCGACGCCAGGTCGTCGTCGTGCGCGACCACGTCGATGCGCTGCGCGCCCGGCTCGTGCGGCGGTCGCGTGTAGAGCGCGTCGACGTCGCTCAGCAGCACGAGCAGGTCGGCGTGCACGAGCTCGCTCACGAGCGCGGCGAGGCGGTCGTTGTCGCCGAACCGGATCTCCTGCGTCGCGACGGTGTCGTTCTCGTTGACGATGATGAGGATGCGCAGGCCGAGCAGGCGCTCCATGGCCCGCTGCGCGTTGCTGCGCGGCGTCGCGTGCTCGAGGTCGCCCGCGGTCAGCAGCACCTGCCCGGCGACGATGCCGTAGCGGTCGAGGCTCTCCTGGTACCGGTAGATGAGCACGTTCTGGCCGACCGCGGCCGCCGCCTGCTGGGTGGCGAGGTCGGTCGGGCGCGCGTCGAGGTTCAGGTACGGGATGCCCGTGGCGATGGCACCCGACGACACGAGCACGACCTCCACCCCGCGGCCGTGGGCGGCCGCGAGCGCGTCGACGAGGGGGCCGATCTGGCCCACGTTGGGACCGCTGATCGACGAGGACCCCACCTTGACCACGATGCGCTTCGCCGCGATCACGGCGTCCCGCAGCTCGGTATCCGCGTGCTCAGTCATCGCCCTCCTCGTCGTTCCACCTGCTCGCATCGCGCTCGGCGACGCGCTCGGCGACGCGCTCGGCCTCGAGCTCGGCGCGCGCGGCGGCCTTGGCATCCATGCGCTCGTAGTAGCTCTGGCGGCGCTGGCTCGTCGACGGCCGGTTGAGCGCGTCGAGGCGCGGATCAGTGCCGCGCGGCGCCGTCATGAGCTCGGCGGCGCTCGTGAGCGTCGGCTCCCAGTCGAACACGACGCCGTCACCGGGGCCGATGACGACGGTCGCACCCGCGACCGCGCCGGCGGCGAAGAGCTTGTCCTCGATGCCGATCTTGGCGAGCCGGTCGGCGAGGTAGCCGACCGCCTCGTCGTTGCGGAAGTCGGTCTGCTGCACCCAGCGCTCGGGCTTCGCGCCGAGGATGCGGTACAGGTTGCCGTCGCTTCCGCCCTCCACGACGATGCGGAACTCCTCGGTGTTCACCGCCCGCGGGCGCAGCACGATGCGCTCGCGCGTCACGGCCTCAGCCGCCTTCGCGGCGCGGTCGGCCTCGACGAGCTCGGCGAGCGCGAAGGTGAGCGGGCGCAGGCCCTCCCGGCTCACGGCGCTGATCTCGAACACACGGTAGCCGCGGGCCTCGAGCTCGGGCCGCACGAGCGCGGCGAGGTCGCGCCCCTCCGGCACGTCGACCTTGTTGAGGGCGATGAGCTGGGGGCGCTCGAGCAACGGCACCTGACCCTCGGGCACGGGGTACGCGGAGAGCTCGCCGAGGATGACCTCGAGGTCGCTGATGGGGTCGCGTCCCGGCTCGAGCGTGGCGCAGTCGAGCACGTGCAGCAGGGCGCTGCAGCGCTCGACGTGACGCAGGAACTCGAGCCCGAGGCCCTTGCCCTCGCTCGCGCCCTCGATGAGGCCGGGCACGTCAGCGACCGTGAAGCGGCTCTCGCCCGACTCGACGACGCCGAGGTTGGGGTGCAGCGTCGTGAAGGGGTAGTCGGCGATCTTGGGCTTCGCGGCCGAGATCGCGGCGATGAGGCTCGACTTGCCGGCGCTCGGGTAGCCCACGAGGGCGACGTCGGCGACCGTCTTGAGCTCGAGGACGATGTCGCCCTCCCAGCCCTCGGTGCCGAGCAACGCGAAGCCCGGGGCCTTGCGCTTGGTCGTCGCGAGGGCAGCGTTGCCGAGACCCCCCTGGCCGCCGGGGGCGACGACGATGCGCATGCCCGGGTCGGTCAGGTCGGCGAGCTCGGTGCCGTCGGCGTCGCGCACGACCGTGCCGATGGGAACGGGCAGTTCGAGGTCGACGCCCGTGAAGCCCGAACGGTTGTCGCCCATGCCGGGGCCGCCGTTGTCGCTCGAGCGGTGCGGCCGGCGGTGGTAGCCGAGCAGGGTCGTCTCGTTGGCGGCCGCGACGAGCACGATGTCGCCGCCGTCGCCGCCGTTGCCGCCATCGGGGCCCGCGAGGGGCTTGAACTTCTCACGCCGCACC
>NCEJ01000147.1 GCA_002280615.1 Micrococcales bacterium 32-70-13
CCGGCCATGCGCTCCGCGGCCTCGGCGTTCTTGTCGCTGCCGAACCGCACCTCGAGTACCTCTTTGCTCGAGTACTCGCGGATGAGGGCGGCGGGCGAGCCCTCGGCCATGATGCGCCCCTTGTCGACCACGACGAGGCGGTCGCAGAGCTGCTCGGCCTCGTCCATGTAGTGCGTCGTCAGCACGAGCGTCGTGCCCTGCTCCTTGAGCCGGAAGAGGCGGTCCCACAGGATGTGCCGCGCCTGCGGGTCGAGACCCGTCGTGGGCTCGTCGAGCAGCAGGATGCGCGGCTCGTTGATGAGCGCGCGCGCGATCGTGAGGCGGCGCTTCATGCCGCCGGAGAGGTCGTCGACCTTGGCCTTCTTGCGGTCGGTCAGCTGGGCGAACTCGAGCAGCGCATCCGCCCGCTCGGCGACGACCGCGCGCGGCAGACCGAAGTAGCGCCCGTAGACGAGCAGGTTGTCGCGCACGCGCAGCTCTTGATCGAGGTTGTCCTGCTGCGGCACGACCCCCAGCTGCGAGCGGATGTCGGGGCCGTGATCGTTCGGGTCGAGGCCCAGGATGCTCAGGGCCCCGCTCGTGCGCGTCGACACCTAGACCTTGGTGAGCTGCGATGCGGTGATGACGGGCTGGGGCACGAGAGAAGAGCCTAGCCCCGTCGCTCGGTCGGCACCGAGGATGCGTCGGCCAGGATGGACGCATGAGCAGCTCGCCCGAACGCCCCGCCCGCCGCTTCGGCCGCCCCGTCGACGACGGGCCGCGCGCGACCTTCCGCCAGCTGCTGCCGTACCTGCTCGAGCACCGCGTCGTGCTCGGCTGGGTCGTCGTCATCAGCGTGCTCGGCGCGGCCGCCTCGCTCGCGCAGCCGCTTCTCGTCAGCCAGGTCATCGCGGTCGTCGAGGCCGGGGGCGATCTCGGGCCGCTCGTCGCCCTGCTCGTCGGGCTCGTCGTCGTCGGCGCGCTGCTCACGGGCTTCGGGCACTACCTGCTGCAGCGCACGGGCGAGGGCGTCGTGCTGTCGAGCCGCCGGGCGCTCGTGCGCCGCATGCTGCACCTGCCGATCAGCGAGTTCGACCAGCGCCGCACCGGCGACCTCGTGAGCCGGGTCGGCAGCGACACGACCCTGCTGCGCGCCGTGCTCACGCAGGGCCTCGTCGAAGCCATCGGCGGCAGCCTCACCTTCGTCGGCGCGCTCATCGCCATGATCATCATCGACCCGACGCTGCTCGGGCTCACCGTGCTCGTGATCGCCGTGTCAGTCGTCACGGTCGTGGTGCTGTCGCAGCGCATCCGCATCGCCAGCCGCAAGGCGCAAGAGAAGGTCGGCGACCTCGCGGCGGCCGTCGAGCGCTCGATCTCATCTGTGCGCACCGTGCGCGCGGCGAACGCGACCGAGCGCGAGATCGCCGTCGTCGAAGAGAACGCCGTGGGCGCGTGGGAGCAGGGCATCAAGGTGGCGAAGATCTCGGCCCTCGTCGTGCCGATCTCATCGATCGCGCTGCAGGTGTCGTTCTTGGTCGTGCTCGGCGTGGGCGGCTTCCGCGTCGCATCGGGGGCCATCGGCGTCGCCGACCTCGTGGCGTTCATCCTCTTCCTGTTTCTGCTCATCGGCCCGCTGGGGCAGGCCTTCGGGGCCATCACGAGCGTCAACTCGGCGCTCGGGGCGCTCGGCCGTATCCAGGAGATCATCGGCCTGCCGAGCGAGAGCGAGGGCGACGCGCAGGTGGTTCCCGCCGCGTCCACCGCCTCGCGCGCGGCGGTCGAGTTCGACGACGTGCACTTCAGGTACCCGGAGGAGGCGCACCGCACCGAGGAGGAGAAGGTCATCGCCGAGGTCGTGGGCGAGCATCCGCGAGACAAGACGGTTCTCGATGGCGTGACGTTCAGCGTGCCCGTCGGCTCGCGCACCGCGCTCGTCGGCCCGAGCGGCGCGGGCAAGAGCACGGTGCTGTCGCTCATCGAGCGGTTCTACGACCCGACCGCGGGCGTGATCCGCATGGGCGGCGACGACATCCGCGGCCTCGAGCGCACCGAGCTGCGCGGGCGCATCGGCTACGTCGAGCAAGACGCCCCCGTGACGAGCGGGGGCTGGATGCGCAGGTCGGGGAGGACGGGGTCATGCTGTCGGGCGGCGAGCGCCAGCGCCTCGCGATCGCGCGCGCGCTGCTCGCGGCACCGCCGATCCTGCTGCTCGACGAGTCGACCTCATCGCTCGACGGCGTCAACGAGCAGCGCATGCGCGAGGCGATCGACGCCGTCGCGGAGGACCGCACGCTCATCGTCATCGCGCACCGGCTGTCGACCGTCGTCGACAGCGACCAGATCGTCGTTCTCGACCACGGGCGCGTCGTCGGCGTCGGCACGCACAGCGAGCTCGTCGTCTCGACGCCGCTCTACCGCGAGCTCGCGAAGCACCAGCTGCTGGTCTGACCCCGCCACGGGAGCGTCGCCTGCGTGCATCGCACGGTTCACGACACCTCGCACGTGACGACGCATGCGATGTGTCTGAACCCGTACGACGCGCAGTCGGAGCGTCAGCTCGCAGACGGCTCGACCGTCGCCCCCGCGGCGGCGAGCTCGCGCAGGGCCGCGGCGCTCGATGCCGGAGCGACGCCCGCGACGAGACCGGTGAGCACGCGCACGCGGCGACCGGCGGCGAGGGCGTCGAGCGCCGAGGCGCGCACGCAGTAGTCGGTCGCGATGCCGACGACGTCGACCTCGGTGACCCCGAGCTCGTCGAGGGCCGTCACGAGGCGGCGGCCGTCGTCGGTCGTGCCCTCGAAGATCGAGTACGCCGGAACCCCCTGCCCTTTGCGCACGTGGATGTCGATGAGGCCGGTGTCGATCGACGGGTGGTACTCGGCCCCCTCGGTGCCCGCCATGCAGTGCCGCGGCCACGTGCCGACGAAGTCGGGCTCGCCCTCGAGGGCGAAGTGGCCGCCGTTGTCGTTGTCGGCGTCGTGCCAGTCGCGCGAGGCGATCACGACGTCGTAGTCGTCGGGGTGGTCGCGCAGGTGCTCGGTGATCGCCGCGGCGACCGCGGCGCCGCCCACGACACCGAGGGCGCCGCCCTCGGTGAAGTCGTTCTGCACATCGATGATCACGAGCGCGCGGGCCATATCGCCTCCGGGGGTCAGTTGTTCGAGAGGTTGTCGCCGCACGAGAACACGCCCGTGGTGAGGGTGTCGAGCGCGTCGCGGGTGCTCGCGCTCACGTTCTCGCGCACGGCGTAGAACGAGAAGGTCAGCACCGAGCCGTCGGCCGCGCGCACGATGCCCGCGAGGGTGCGGGCCGACCCGATCCAGCCGACCTTGCCCAACACGGCACCGCGGGCGATCGCGTTGGCGCCCGTGAACCGCTGGGAGAGGTCGCCGCTCACCCCCGCCACCGCGAGGGCGCCGCCGATGATCGACAGGTTCTGCCCGCCGCCGTTGACGGCAACGAGCAGCTCGGCGACGTACTGCGCGGGGACGGCGTTGAGGTTGCTCAGGCCCGACCCGTCGCGAATCGTGATGCCCGTCGTCGGCACCCCGTAGGGGTTGAGCCCGCCGGTGAACGTGCGGGTGAGCGAGGCCGCCGAGCCGTCGAACCCGATCACGCGCGAGGAGACGCGCGCGAGCATCTCGGCCACGGTGTTGTCGCTCGTGTCGATCATGTAGGCGACCAGCGCGCTCACCGGCTGCGACTGCACCTGGGCGAGCACAGTGCTGCTGACGGCCGAGCCGAGGCTCACGGTCGGCACCCCCTCGGGGTTGCCGGCCTCGGCGAGCGCGGTCGCGAACGCGGCACCGGCCCGACCCACGGGGTCGGTCGAGCGCGGGCTGATCGCGCTGCGCGGGTCGTTGCGGTCGCCGTCGACCTGCAGCGCCGTGACCTCGGAGTTGTAGCCGATGGTCTGCAGCGAGCGGTCCCACGACGAGTCCCAGCGGTCGCCGATGCTCCAGTACGTCGCGTCGAGCACGACCTCGGTGATGCCCGGAGCATCCGGATTCGCCGCCGCGTAGGCGGCCACGGTCTGCGCGGCGAGATCCGCGAGCTTCGGGGCGCCGGGATACACGCTCTCCTGCCCAGCGGGAAGCCGGCTCAGCGTCGCGTCGCCGCCGCCGATGAGCACGACCGTGCCGGGGGTCGATCCCGGGACCACGCGCGTCGTCAGGCGGTAGTCGGGGCCGAGGGTCGAGAGCGCGACGGCGCCGGTGAGGATCTTCAGCACGCTCGCGGTGGGCGCGGGAGTGGCCGCCTGGCGGTCCCAGAGCAGCTCGCCCGTCGCCGTGTTGACGACGGAGCCGAACAGCGTGGTCAAGCGCTCATCCTGCGCGAGGGCGTCGATCGAGCACGTGCGCAACCGGCTCGGGTCGGCGATCGCGCCGGGAAGCGGCCGTGGATCGGGCGTCGGTGTCGTCGTGACGACGGGCACGGGGGCGACGGCGTTGGCCGAGCCGACGGCGACCCCGGCGAACAGGGCCCCTGACGCGGGCAGCAGGAAGCCCACCGCGAGCGCCGTCGTGAGCACGGCGCGGGGGTGCCGCCGCACGAAGGCGCCGATGCCCCGGGGAGCGGGCGCATCCCCCTCGGACACCGCGGAGGGGTCGGACGGACCAGCGACCTCGGTGGGGGCTGGCTCGGTCGGCGGCTGAGCCGGCGGCGGAACAGGCGCGCTCGCGGGAGCCTGCAACCCCTTCGCGCGAGCCTCGCGCAGCGCGCGGCGACTGAGAGGCTGCTCCGGCTCGGTCATGGGGTCATGATACCGAGCGCTCCCGAGCGCTACTCACCCGGGTAGCGCAGGCCGATGAGCCCGCGCACCTCGTCGAGCACGCCCATGATCGCGACCGACTCCTCGATCGGCAGCGAGGCGGGCGGCTCCCCGGCGACGCGGCGTTCGAGCTCGGCCGCCTGGAAGTGCATGCCGCGGGTGGCGACGGGCTCGTCGAAGCGCTCGACGACGTTCCACGCCCGGTCGTAGCGGGTGAGCACCGTCGGGGTGTACCAGACGCGGTCGAGCTCGATCGCCCCCTCGGTGCCGAGCACGACCGCGCGGTTCGAGCCCGCGGTGTCGAGGGCGCACTGCAGCACGGCCTGGCGGCCGTCGTCGTAGCCGAAGATCATGGCGGTCTGGCGGTCGACGCCCGTCGGCGTCATCGCCGCGTGGGCGAGGATGCTCGTCGGCAGTCCCAGCACGTCGACCGCGAACGAGACCGGGTAGATGCCGAGGTCGAGCAGCGCTCCCCCGCCGAGCGCGGGGTTCTGCAGCCGGTGCTCGGGGTCGGTCGGCAGGGCCTGCGTGTGGTCGGCGATGACCGTGCGCACCTCGCCGATGGCCCCGGCGGCGAGCAGGCCGCGCAGGTGCACCATGTGCGGCAGGAAGCGGGTCCACATGGCCTCCATGGCGACGACGCCGCGCTCGGCCGCACGATCGGCGATGCGCTGAGCATCCGCCCGGGTGACGGTGAGCGGCTTCTCGATGAGCACGTGCTTGCCGGCGTCGATCGCGAGAAGGGCGGTCTCGACATGGAACGGGTGCGGGGTCGCCACGTAGACCACGTCGACCTCGGGGTCGGCGACGAGCTGCTCGTAGCTGCCGTGCGAGCGCGGGATGCCGAACTCCGCGGCGAAGGCCTCGGCCGCACCGGGCGAGCGCGACCCGGCCGCGGTGATCGTGAACCCCGCATCGATGAGGTCGCGGGCGAAGGTGCGGGCGATGTGCCCCGTGGCCAGGATCCCCCAGTTGAGCGCAGCGGTCACGATCGGCTCCCTCCGCCGAGCGCCGCCCTGGCCCTCGGTGCCGACAGCCTATCCAGCGATGCGGAAGGGGCCGTTTAGCAGGTGACCCAGCGGGCGGCCGCGCGGGTGAACGAGTACGGCTCGTTCGGCACGCCGCCGTGCGTCATCGCGAAGAGGATGCAGACACCCGCGGTGCTGCCGGTGTAGGTCGGCTTGTAGAGGGATGCCCGGTGACTGCTCGAGTCCCACCACTTCTGCGCGACGTCGGCGCCGGTGTTGCCCGAGCCGCCGGCCAGGTTGCCATCGCAGCCCACGCTCGGCACGCCGTCGCTGCGCTGCGAGCCGATGTGGCCCCACGCGCTCATCGGGTCGGTGCTCGGGTCCTCCGCCATCCAGAACAGGCGGTCCTCCATGCAGCTGTCGTACCGGATGTTGCCGAAGGGAACGGGCGGCAGGCAGTTGGCGACGCGGATCGCGTTGAACTGCTGCGCGAACGACTGCAGGTCGGCCGACGTCGTGCCCGCGACGCCGAGCGGCGAGGTGCGGCTGGGCGCACCCGGAGTCGATCCGGAGATCGCCGCGGGGCAGCTGGGGACGACCGGCGCCGAGCTCTCCTCAACTACAGGCAGATAGATCGACACGACGGGCTCAGAGGCGACGGCAACGCTCTCGGGAGCCACTGTGCTCGTCGTCATGCCAGGACTCGTCGACGGCGAAACAGTGGGAGCTTCCGCGGACGGAGCGGGCACAGCCTCGAAAG
>NCEJ01000148.1 GCA_002280615.1 Micrococcales bacterium 32-70-13
TTCATCCCGCGCCCCGACATCGGCTGGTGGGTGATCGCGACCGCGGTGGTCGGGCTCGTGCTGATCCTCAGCACGCCCGTCACGCGGCACCTCGACCAACGCGACTAGTCGAGGCCGAGCTTCTTGCGCAGGCTCGCGACGTGGCCCGTGGCCTTGACGTTGTAGAGCGCGTGCTCGAGAGTGCCGTGCTCGTCGATGACGAAGGTCGAGCGGATGACGCCCATGACCGTCTTGCCATACATCGACTTCTCGCCGTAGGTGCCGTAGGCGTGGTGCACCGTCAGGTCGGGGTCGCTCAGCAGCGGGAAGGTCAGGTGCTCCTCGGCGGCGAACTTCTGCAGGGCATCCGCCCCGTCTTTCGACACCCCGAGCACGACGTAGCCGGCCGCCTGCAGCGAGGCCAGGTTGTCGCGGAAGTCGCAGGCCTGGGTCGTGCAGCCGGGCGTGCTTGCGGCGGGGTAGAAGTACAGCACGACCTTCGTGCCGGCGTAGTCGGCGAGCGAGACGGTCGCGCCGTCCTTGTCGGCGAGGGTGAAGGCGGGGGCCGGGGTACCGGCCTCGAGGCGGCTCTGGGCCATGGGGGCTCCTTCGCGAGGGTCGAGAGGCACCCCGATGCGGGCGCTGTCTGGTCAGTGTATGGATGCGCGCCGCTCATCGGCTGAGCAGTTGCCGAGTGCGGCTCGACCCCGGAGCGCCGCCGACGCGCCACTCGGGGGCCACGGCACGGTCGACCCGTGTTCACGCGGCCTGCCTAGCGTTCGAGCATGCGGATCTCGGTGATCGGATGCGGATATCTCGGAGCGGTGCACGCGGCGGCCATGGCCGAGCTCGGGCATGAGGTGGTCGGCATCGACGTCGATCCGCTCAAGATCGACACGCTCGCGAAAGGCGGGGCGCCGTTCTTCGAACCGGGGCTGACCGAGCTGCTCGAGCAGGGCATCGCGGCGGGCAGGCTGTCGTTCAGCACCGACATCGAGGCGGCCCGCGGGGCGAGCGTGCACTTCATCGCGGTCGGCACGCCACAGCGGCCCGACGGCTCGGCCGATCTCGGCGCGGTGCACGCTGCCATGCGGGCGGTACTCGCGGTCGCCGCGCCCGGCGACCTCCTCGTCGGCAAGTCGACCGTGCCCGTCGGCACCGCGCAGGCGCTGCTGCCCGAGGTCGAGCGCACCGGTGCCGCGCTCGCCTGGAACCCCGAGTTCCTGCGCGAGGGCTTCGCAGTGCGCGACTCGCTCGAGCCCGACCGCCTCGTCTACGGCGTCGCCCCCGGCGACACCCGTTCGGCGGGCGTGCTCGACCGGGTCTACGCCGAGCTGCTGATCGCCGGCAGCCCGCGCATGGTCACCGACCTCGCCACGGCCGAGCTCGTCAAGGTCGCGGCCAACGCCTTCCTCGCGACGAAGATCTCGTTCATCAACGCGATGGCCGAGTCCTCAACGCGGGGCTCGGCTTCGGAGGGGGGTGCCTGCCGAAAGACATCCGCGGCTTCATCGCCCGGGCGGACGAGCTCGGGGTCGGCCCCGCCCTCGACTTCCTGCGCGACGTCGACGCCGTCAACCTGCGCCGCCGCGACCGGCTCGTGGAGCTGACCCGCGAGGCGCTCGGCGGCACGCTGCGCGGTCGCCGCATCGCGGTGCTGGGCCTGGCGTTCAAGCCCGACTCCGACGACGTGCGCGACTCGCCCGCCCTCGACGTCGCTCGCCGTCTCGCGGCCGAGGGTGCGCGCGTCGTCGCGACCGACCCGGCCGCGGTCGAGACCGCCCGCCCGGTCGCCCCCGCGCTCGACTACCGCGCGGGCGTCATCGAGGCGGTCACGGCGGCCGACGCCGTGCTCGTTCTCACCGAGTGGCAGCAGTACCGCGAGCTCGATCCCGTCGCTCTCGCAGGCCTCGTGGGCGGCCGCATCGTCGTCGACGGGCGGCTGTGCCTGGATGCTCAGCGCTGGCAGGCCGCCGGCTGGCAGTACCTCGCCCCCGGTCGCATCACCGATCGCTCTCGCGCTCTTCTCGGCGTCTGACGACCCGCGAGACGACGGCGTCGACGGCGAGCCCGAGCACGATCGCGACACCGACGGCGATGACGATGGCCAGCACGGGGGTGTCGGCGAGCACTGCGCCGACGACGGCGCCGACGATCACGTTGTAGAACGCCCAGGCGAGGCCCGCGGCAGCCGAGAGCGGCAGGAAGCGGCTCACCGGCAGCCCGCTCGCCCCGGCGGCGAGGTTGACGGCGATGCGGGCGAACGGCACGTAGCGAGCCGTGAAGATCAGCACGGCCGTGCGGGTGAGCACGGTGCGTCGGGCCCGCTCGAGGGCGCGGCCGACGGCGCCGGTGCGCTGCCAGCGCCAGCGGTCGAGCCCGACCCGCCGGCCGATGGCGAAGCACAGCGCGTCGCCGATGATCGCGCCGACCGCGGCGACGAGCACGACGGGCGCGAGGTCGGGCGACCCGGTGGCCGCCCACGCCGCCCCGAGCGCGACCACGAGCGTCTCGCTCGGCAGCACGACGAGGAAGGCGTCTCCGACGACGAGCGCGAGGAGCGCGGGCAGCAGCCACGGAGATGACACGAGCTCGACCACCGCGGCGTCATCCACCTGCCCGTTCTACGGGCACTCCGCGAGCGGCGGGCGAACATCCCGTGAACACTGCGTCGCAGACGGTGCCGCGGGGTGCGCCGGGCCGCGGCCTGCTCCACGCTCGAGGGGTGAGAGTCGCGCTGGTCGCCGAGACGTTCCTGCCCCAGATGAACGGGGTCGTGGGCTCGCTCCTGCACGTGCTGAAGCATCTACGGGCGCACGGCCACGAGACCCTCGTCATCGCCCCACGCCACGAGGAGTCGCCCGACCCGCGGGCCCTGCACGGCGCCGAGTTGGCCCTGCTGCCCTCGATCCCGACGCCCGGCTACCCCGAGCTGCGGCTCACCGTCACGAGCGCGCTGCGGCTGAGCGCGATCCTGCGCGAGTTCCGGCCCGACGTCGTGCACCTCGCCTCGCCGTTCCTGCTCGGCTGGCAGGCTTTGCGGGCGGCCGACGCCCTGGGCATCCCGACCGTGGCGGTCTACCAGACCGACGTGCCGGGCTACGCGCAGCGCTACGGCATCCCCGGCCTCGCGCCCGCCTTCTCGCGGCATGTCGCCCGTATCCACCAGCGGGCGACCCTCACGCTCGCGCCGTCGACCTCGGCGCTGGCCGAGCTCGTCGGGCTCGGTGTGACACGGCTGCGGCACTGGGCGCGGGGGGTCGACGGCGAGCGGTTCCATCCCGGTCGGCGCGACGAGCGGTGGCGGCGCCAGGTGGCCCCCGAGGGCGAGCTCGTCATCGGCTACGTCGGCCGGCTCGCCCCCGAGAAGCAGGTGGCCGACCTCGCGGCGATCGCGGGCATCCCGGGCACCCGCCTGGTGATCGTGGGCGATGGTCCGGAGCGGCCCGCCCTCGAGCAGGCGATGCCGGATGCGGTGTTCCTCGGGTTCCTCGAGGGCGAGCCGCTCGCGCGGGCCGTCGCGGGATTCGACGTGTTCGTGCACCCCGGTGAGAACGAGACGTTCTGCCAGACCGTGCAGGAGGCGCTCGCGAGCGGGGTGCCCGTGGTGGCGACCGGGAAGGGCGGACCCGTCGACCTCGTGCAGAGCAGCCGCACCGGCTGGCTCTACCGCCCGGGCGACCTCGACGACCTGCGCCGACGCGTGCTCGACCTCGTCGGCGACGACGCGAAGCGGCGCGCCTTCGCGGCCGCCGCGCGCGACTCGGTGGCCCACCGCACCTGGGCGCGGCTGGGCGACGAGCTGCTCGGGCACTACCGGCACGCGATGACCGCGGCCGCGCGGTCGGGTACCGGCCCCGGTTTGATGAATCGCGCCAAAGCCGCGTAGACTCTGTCTCTGGCCGCGCGAGCGGCTGCGCACCTCTAGCTCAATTGGCAGAGCAACTGACTCTTAATCAGTGGGTTCCGGGTTCAAGTCCCGGGGGGTGTACGAACGGCCCTGTTGCTC
>NCEJ01000149.1 GCA_002280615.1 Micrococcales bacterium 32-70-13
GACGGCGTCGGTGACGCTCTCACCCAGGTACTGCTCCGCATCCCGCTTCAGCTTGGCCAGAATGCGCGCGCTGATCTCTTGCGGGGTGTACTTCTTGTCGTCGACCTCGACCTTCCAGTCGGTGCCCATGTGGCGCTTGACGCTCGCGATGGTGCGGTCGACGTTGGTGACGGCCTGGCGCTTGGCGGTCTCGCCGACGAGCACCTCGCCGTCCTTCGTGAAGGCCACGACCGAGGGGGTCGTGCGGAAGCCCTCCGCGTTGGCGATGACGGTGGGTTCTCCACCCTCGAGAACGGAGACGACGGAGTTGGTGGTTCCGAGGTCGATGCCGACGGCACGAGCCATGGTGGTGCTCCTTCTGGTTCGGTACTGCGAAGTCGTGAGGCGCGAAAGGTTGAGCCGCGCTGTATCAAGTTTGAGATTCGGGATGCCCGCTGTCAAGTCGCGCGGGGCGAACCTGCGTCGCTCTGGCTCAACTCTCAGGATCGGTTTCTCGATACGGTGAAGAGGAGGCATCCACGCCTCACGAAAGGAGTCACCGATGACCACCCCCTCCACCCCCGCCACGACCCCGTGGTGGCAGCGCCTCGGCTCTCTCTCGGTCGCCGCACTCGTGCTGGTGGCCACCAACGGGCTGTACATGCTGCTCGTCGCCTTCGGGAACATCACCGATTACGACACCAACTACGCCTTCGTCGAACGAGTGCTCGCGATGGACACCACGAACTTCGGTCAGGGCCAAGACGTGAACCTCGACCCCGACATCATGTGGCGCGCCATCGACAACCCCGTGCTGGCCAACGTCGGCTACATCGGGCTCATCATCGCCGAGGCCCTCGCCGGCATCGTGCTGCTGATCGCCGTCATCGCCTGGGTGCGCGCGATGCGCGGCTCGGTCTCGTTCGCCGCGGCCCGCTCGCTCGCGACCCTCGGCCTGATCCTCGTGATCCTGGTCTTCTTCACGGCCTTCATCACAGTCGGCGGCGAGTGGTTCAACATGTGGCGCTCAGTCGACTGGAACGGCCTCGACCCGGCCTTGCAGAACGCGGTGCTCGCGATCCTGACCCTCGTCGTGGTGCACATGGTGCGCGACGAGAAGTCGACGGCGTAGCGCCGTACCGACGGGGGTGCGGGCTCGCTCGCACCCCCGTCATCCCCACCGGCAGAACCGACGCCGTTTCGCGCTACCTGTTGTTCACTGCTGCGGGATAGCGTGAGCGCATGACAGAGAAGTCCACCGATAAGTCGATCCCGGTCACCGCGAACACGGGGGCGGTGGGCGTCATGGGGCTCGACCTGCAGGAGGGCATCGAGGTGCCGCGCCGGCGGGTCTTCGCGTGGGCCTTCTGGGACTGGGCGACGCAGCCGTTCAACACCGTTCTGCTCACCTTCGTCTGGGTGCCGAGCTTCCTCACGAGCACCTTCTTCATCGATCCGGCGGTCGTCGGCACCGCGGGCGAGGAGGCCGCGCTCGGCCAGCTCGCGAGCAACCTCGGCTACGGCATCACGATCGCGGGCCTGCTCATCGCGCTGCTCGCCCCCGTCATGGGCCAGCGCGCCGACCGCGCCGGTCGGCAGAAGCTGCAGCTCTTCATCTTCACGGCGCTGCTCGTCGTGGCGCAGCTCGGGCTCGTGTTCGTGCAGCCCGGCGTCGAGTGGTTCTGGATGGGCGTCGCGCTCATCGCGATCGGCAGCGTCTTCGGCGAGATCGCGGGTGTCAACTACAACGCCCTGCTCATCTCGGTGTCGACCCCGAAGACTATCGGCAAGGTCTCGGGCCTCGGCTGGGGCTTCGGGTACCTCGGCGGCATCGTCGCCCTCACGATCGTCGTCGGGCTCATCCTCGGCGGCGTGCTCGACGGCGAGTCCGGCACGACCTTCCAGCTCATCGCCCTCGGTGCCACGATCTGGACGATCATCTTCGTCATCCCGATCTTCCTCAGCGTGCCCGAGCCGCCGAAGCTCGCCGCGGCGGAGAAGGTCGGGTTCTTCCGCAGCTACGTCGAGCTCGTGCGCGGCGTCGTGCGGCTCTACCGCGAGACCCGGCCGACCTTCTGGTTCCTGCTCGCGAGCGCGGTCTATCGCGACGGCCTCTCGGCGGTCTTCACCTTCGGCTCGGTGATCGCCGGCATCGTCTTCGGCTTCGGCTTCACCGACCTCGTCATCTTCGGCATCGCGCTCAACATCGTCGCCGGGGTCTCGACGATCCTCGCCGGGCGCCTCGACGACCGCTTCGGCCCTAAGCGCGTCATCCTCGTCTCGGTGTTCGGGCTCGTCATCTGCACGCTCATCGTGTTCTTCTTCGCCGACCTCGGCGCCGGGCTGTTCTGGGCCGTCGGCATCGTGCTCGCCGCCTTCGTCGGGCCCGCGCAGGCGGCCTCGCGCTCGTTCCTCGCGCGCGTCACGCCCGCGGGTCGCGAGGGCGAGGTCTTCGGCCTCTACGCGACGACGGGCCGCGCGGCCGGCTGGATGGCCTCGCTGCTGTGGGGCGTCTTCATCGCGATCGCCGGCAACCAGACGCTCTTCGGCATCCTCGGCATCACGCTCGTGCTGCTCGCGGGCGGCATCATGCTGCTCTTCGTGAAGGCGCCGCCGACGACGGTCGAGGCGTAGCGCTCGCCTAGGTGCGGGCGAGGGCCGCGATGTCCTCGCGGAACTCGCTCGCGACCTCGGGCGACACCGTCGCGCGCGTGCGTGCGAGGCCGAGCGCGCGGCGAACTCGATGTCGGCCGGCGAGTAGCCGTCGCTGCTCGCGACGAGTTGCGCGAGGTCGACCTCGCCCTCGACCGAGTCGGGCACGTACCGCGACCAGATCGCCTCGCGCGCCGCAGCATCCGGCAGCCCGATGGGGATGACGTAGTCGAAGCGGCCGTGGCGCAGGAAGGCGTCGTCGAGGGCGCGGATGAAGTTCGTCGCGCAGATGAGGAGCCGGCCCGGAGCATCCCGGAACGCGGGGATGATCTTGAGCAGCTCGTTCGTGACGCCCTGCATGGCCGAGGGCGGCTCGCCACCGCGCTGCGCCGCGATCTCCTCCACCTCATCGATGAAGACGATGACGTGGTCGAGCTCGGCGATCGTCGCGAAGGTCTCGCGCAGCCCGCCCGCGAGGCCCTGCGGCCCATGCGCGAGCCGCGAGGGGAAGACCTCGACGAAGGGCCACTGCAACCGCGAGGCCACGGCCTTCGCGAAGGTCGTCTTGCCGGTGCCGGGCGGGCCGAAGAGCACGATCGAGCGCGGCGGTTCGACGCCGAACTGCTCGGCAAGCGCCGGGTCGGCGAGCGGCAGTACGAGGCGCCGCTCGAGCAGCTCCTTCTCGGCCTGCATGCCCGCGATCGAGCCCCACAGATCGCGGGGCAGGATGCGCCCGCCGAGGTCGCGCAGGGCCGTCAGCTCACGCTGCTTAACGGGGATCTCGCGCTCGAAGTAGCTCAGGTGCGCGCGGTCTTCGAAGCCCGCCTTCGTGAGAGCCCCGTGCTGCTGCTGCGCGTCGGGGACGAGGATCGACAGGCGCGTGAGGCCTTGCGGCGCCATGCGCTGCTCGAGGGCGGCGAGCAACGAGCCGGCGATGCCCGCACCGCGCGCCGAGGCGGTGACGGCGAGGAAGACGATCCAGCCCTGGTCGTGCGCCGCGCGCGCGACGGCGACCCCGACCACGTGCTCGTCGTGCACGGCGACGACCGCGTGGTCCTTCTCGCACGAGGCGAGCACCTCGGCGAGCGCGTAGACGGGCTCGACGCCCTCGTGGCGCACCTCGTCCCACAGGCGCAGGATGGCATCCATGTCGGAGGGCTGGTAGTCGGGCGGCGCGCCGGCCCCGGGCGGCGACGGCCGGGCGGCGACCCGGGCCGACCGCGACGATCGCGCCGGCCGCGAACGCCGCCAGGGCGAGCACGAGGCCGAGCGCGTGGGCCGACAGGTCGCCCCCGACGGGCATCATGTCGGCCATCGCCGCCGAGGTCTCGGCGGTCGTGGTCGTCAGCAGGCTCAGGGCGGTCATCGCGGGCTCTCCGGTTCGGCGGGCGGGTCTGCACAGTATTCGGACCGACCGCGTCGCCCGTTTGCCCGCGCGCCGCACCAGCCCCGGCGTGTGAGAGTAGAGGCATGACCTCTACCGCCGAGAAGGCCGCCGCGCTCTCCGCCCTGCACGTCGCAGGCGATCCGCTCATCGTCGTCAACGTGTGGGACGCCATGACGGCCCGCATCGTCGCCCGCACCCCCGGGGTGCGCGCGCTCGCGACCGCGAGCCACTCGGTCGCCTTCTCGCTCGGCGTCGACGACGGCGAGGGCATGTCGGTCGACATGGCCCTCGCCGCCGCCGCGCGCATCACCGCCTCGACCGAGCTGCCCGTGAGCGTCGATTTCGAGCGCGGCTACGCCCCCGACGCGGCGGGTGTGCGCGACAACGTCGCGCGGCTCATCGAGGCGGGCGCCGCCGGTCTCAATATCGAGGACTCCCTCGCGGGTGCGACGAGCGACCGACGCCCGATCGAAGAGGCGGCCGCCCGCGTCGCCGCCGCGCGCGCCGCGGCCGATGCGGCCGGGGTGCCGCTCGCGATCAACGCGCGCACCGACACCCTCGCCGGATCCCCCGACAACTGGGACGAGGCGATCGACCGCGCGAACGCCTACGTCGACGCCGGCGCCACGAGCATCTTCATGCTCGGCCTGCGCACCGAGCAGATGGTGGCGGATGCTGTGGCCGCCGTGCGCGCGCCGATCGCGGTCTTCGCGCATCCCGGGTACCTACCCCTCGCGCGCCTCGCCGAGCTCGGAGTCGGGCGCATCTCGTTCGGCCCCCAGATCCTCGGCCTCACGCTGCACCACCTCGCCGAGGCGGCCGCGCACCTGACCGCGCGGGGCGAGTACCCCGCCGAGCTCGGGTACCGGTACGAACTGTGAGCCGTGACGACGAGGGGCTCGAGCTCGACCGCTCGGCGGCCGGCTGGCAGCCCCTGCTCGAGCGCCCCGGCTATGAGCAGTGGTGGGACGGCGCCGCGTGGCAGGGCCGCCCGCACCGCGAGCCCGACCCCTTCTCGGCCTTCGGGCCCGAGCTCGCCCGCAGCCTGCGCCCCGGGCCGAACCGGGCCGCCGCCCTCGCGCGCGCGGGCACGGGGTTCACTCTGCTCGGCTTCGTGCTGCAGACGGTCGTCGCGACCGGTGCGGTGAGCATCCCCGGCATCGACCCGATCGCCCTCACGCTCGGGTCGCTCGCCCTCGCGGCCGTCATCGCCGCGCTCACCGCCCTCGCCGCCGTGCTCGCCCTGCGGGCCGCCCCGCGGCTCGGGGGCCGCGCGATCGCGACCCTCGCCCTCGGCGTGAGCATCGTGCTCGGCCTCGCGCCCGTGCTGCTGCTCGTCGCGATCGGGCTCGCGGGCGGGCTGTAGCGGTCAGGCTCAGCGGTTGATCGCCCAGTAGAT
>NCEJ01000150.1 GCA_002280615.1 Micrococcales bacterium 32-70-13
GCACCCTCAAGCTCGCCGAGCTGCAGCAGCTCGCCGCCGAGCTGGGTGTGGCCGGCGTGTCGAAACTTCGCAAGGGAGAGCTTGTGGACGCCATCACCCAGAACCAGAACGCCTCTGCCGGCATCGCCGCCGACGAGTCGACCCCTGTCGACTCGGCACCCGAGGCCTCCGTCGACGCCCCCTCGATCGAGGCGCCTGCCGCCGAGACGGTCGCCGAGCCCGCTCCGGATGCCGCGGCCGAGGCCGCGCCCCGCCGCCGCGGTTCGCGCCGCGTGACGAGCGACACCCTCACCGCTCTGCCGACGACGGAGGCTGCGCCGGCCGCCGCCGAGACCGCCGCGCCCGCAGTCGACGAGGCAGAGGACGGCCAGCCCGCTGCCGACGCGACTCCGGCTGACCAGCCCGAGGGCGACGAGGCGGGCACGACCGGCGGCCGGGGTCGCAACCGCAACCGCAACCGCCGGGGCGGCGACCGCACCGAGGGCGGCCAGGCGCAGAATGGCCAGCAGCAGAACGGCCAGCAGAACGGCCGCACCGCCGACCGCACCGAGGCTCCCGCGCGCGGTGAGCGCACCGACAGCAACCGTGCCGACAACTCCCGCGGTGAGAACCCGCGCGCCGAGCAGAACCGCGGCCCGCAGAACGACCGCGCCGAGCAAGACCTCGACGGGCGCAACCGCAACCGCGGTCGCGGCCGCGACCGCAAGCGCGGCCCCGGTGGCGAGGAGATCGAGCCCGAGATCAGCGACGACGACGTGCTCATCCCCGTGGCGGGCATCCTCGACGTGCTCGACAACTACGCCTTCGTGCGCACGACCGGCTACCTGCCGGGCCCGAGCGATGTCTACGTCTCGCTCGGCCAGGTGAAGAAGTACGCGCTGCGCAAGGGCGACGCCGTCGTCGGCGCCATCCGCCAGCCGCGCGAGGGCGAGAACCAGGGCCGCCAGAAGTACAACGCGCTCGTGCGCGTCGACTCGATCAACGGCCAGTCGGTCGAGGAGGCCGCCGCGCGCGTCGAGTTCAGCAAGCTCACGCCCCTGTACCCGACCGAGCGCCTGCGCCTCGAGACCGCGCCCGGCACCCTGTCGACGCGCATCATCGACCTCGCGGCCCCCATCGGCAAGGGCCAGCGCGGCCTCATCGTCTCGCCGCCCAAGGCGGGCAAGACGCTCGTGCTGCAGGCCATCGCCGACGCGATCGCGAAGAACAACCCCGAGGTGCACCTCATGGTCGTGCTCGTCGACGAGCGCCCCGAAGAGGTCACCGACATGCAGCGCTCGGTCAAGGGCGAGGTCATCGCCTCGACCTTCGACCGCCCGGCAGAAGACCACACGACGGTCGCCGAGCTCGCCATCGAGCGCGCGAAGCGCCTCGTCGAGCTCGGGCACGACGTCGTCGTGCTGCTCGACTCGATCACCCGCCTCGGTCGCGCGTACAACGTGACGGCGCCGACGAGCGGGCGCATCCTCTCGGGCGGCGTCGACTCGGCCGCGCTCTACCCGCCGAAGCGCTTCTTCGGCGCCGCGCGCAACATCGAAGACGGCGGCTCGCTCACCATCCTCGCGACCGCGCTCGTCGAGACCGGCTCGAAGATGGACGAGGTGATCTTCGAGGAGTTCAAGGGCACCGGCAACATGGAGCTGCGGCTCTCGCGCCAGCTCGCCGACAAGCGCATCTTCCCGGCCGTCGACATCTCGGCCTCGGGCACGCGCCGCGAGGAGATGCTGCTCGGCGCCGACGAGGTGCGCGTCACCTGGCAGTTGCGTCGCGCCCTCGCGAGCCTCGACACCCAGCAGGCGCTCGAGCTCGTGCTCGGCAAGCTGAAAGAGACGGGCTCGAACGTCGAGTTCCTCGTCGCCGTGCAGAAGTCGCTGCCGCAGGCGTCGACGCACGTCGACGGCTAGGAACGCCGTGTTCGATTCGATCGCGGCCCTGGTCGCCGAGCATGAGGCTCTGCAGGAGCAGCTCGGCGACCCGGCCGTGCACGCCGATGCCGCGCGCGCGAAGAAGCTCAATCGGCGCTATGCCGAGCTGAGCCAGATCGTGGATGCCCACGCCAAGTGGCAGCAGGCCACCGACGACCTCGCCGCGGCCAGAGAGCTCGCGAAGGACGACGAGGCGTTCGCCGACGAGGTGCCCGCGCTCGAGCAGCAGGTCACCGAGCGCGCCGAGAAGCTGCGCCGCCTGCTGATCCCGCGCGATCCCGACGACGGGCGCGACGTGATCATGGAGATCAAGGGCGGCGAAGGCGGCGAGGAGTCGGCGCTGTTCGCGGCCGACCTGCTGCGCATGTACTCGTACTACGCCGAGTCGCGCGGCTGGAAGGTCGAGCTGCTCGACGCCACCCGCAGCGACATGGGCGGGTACAAAGACGTGCAGGTGGCCATCAAGGGCTCATCGAGCGATCCCGCTCAGGGCCCGTGGGCCAGCCTCAAGTACGAGGGCGGCGTGCACCGCGTGCAGCGCGTGCCGGCGACGGAGTCGCAGGGGCGCATCCACACCTCGACGACGGGCGTGCTCGTCTTTCCCGAGGTCGACGAGCCCGAAGAGGTCGAGATCAACCAGAACGATCTCAAGATCGACGTCTACCGCTCGAGCGGCCCCGGCGGCCAGTCGGTCAACACGACCGACTCCGCCGTGCGCATCACCCACCTGCCCACGGGCATCGTC
>NCEJ01000026.1 GCA_002280615.1 Micrococcales bacterium 32-70-13
GCCCACGCCCTCGACGCGCGCGACGAGTCGAAGCGGCGCCTGCTCGAAGCCGCGGGCACCCGCGAGGTGGCCATGCTCGTGCCCCTCGTGATGCTCATCCTGCCGGTCACGGTGCTCTTCGCTGTGTGGCCGGGCCTCATGGTGTTGCAGCTCGGGTTCTGAGGTCGGCCACGACGGTCTCTAGTTCATCGGGGCTGTAGCCCGACAGGTCGTCGTCGAACCAGTGTGACCACACTGCTCGGAGGTCGGCGACTTCGATGGTGGCCCGTTGCCGCCAGACCTCAGCGAGCGACTCTGCCTCGGGCCGGTACTCGTCGCGAGGAGCCCAGCCGGGTTGCCCTGGCTGGAGACCTTCCAGATCAGCATCGGCGAGAGCCTCGGTGAGTCGATCGACGAGTCGATCGTCTCGGAATGTGGTGTGGTCGACCGGGGGTGCGCTCATGCGGCCAGTGTGCTCCCGTGCTCTGACACGGAAGGCGACGGCACATATGCCCTTGTGGAGAGATCCCACCCGCCGGAGGTCGAGGTCAGCACAATCACCCGCATGCGCAGAATCCTCGACTTCCCCGCTCGCGCCCGCGACGACCGCGGCGATGTTCCCGGCTGGGTGCTCATCACATTGATGACCGCCGGCTTGGTCATCCTCATCTGGGCGCTCGCCGGCCCCGCGCTGCAGGGCGTCTTCCAGCAGGCGATCGATCGGGTCACCGGCTTCTGATGGCTACGCTCCGCCGACGGCTGCACGACGACCGCGGCTCGGCCGCCGTCGAGTTCGTGCTCGTCGGCGTCCTGCTCACCCTCGTGACGCTGAGCGTGCTGCAGGTGGCGTTCGCGCTTCACGTGCGCACGACCCTCATCGACGCGGCCGCCGAGGGGGCCCGGTTCGCGGCGCTCGCCGACAGCTCGCTGCCCGCCGGCATCGAGCGCAGCCGCGAGCTCATCACGGGGCGTTCGGCGGGCATCCCGTCGTCATCGTCACCGTGCGGTCGCCGCTGCCGCTCATCGGCATGGTCGGCATCGACGACACCCTGGAGGTGAGCGGCCGTGCCGCTCTCGAGCCCCTTCGCTGACCGCGGCGCCGGATGCTCCGACCGCGGCTCGGCCTCCCTCGAGTTCCTCACCGCGGGCCTGCTCATGCTCGTGCCGCTCGTGTACCTGATCCTCACGCTCGGGGCCATCCAGTCGGCGGCGCTCGCGACCGAGGGGGCCGCGCGGCAGGCGGCGCGCGTGTTCGTGCAGGCCGAGTCGACCGCGGCCGGGACCACCGCCGCGCTGCGGGCGCTCGAGCTCGCCCTCGCCGACCACGGCATCGAGGCCGAGGGCACGAGCCTGGCGATCTCGTGCGCCCCGCGGCCCGACGCCTGCCACACCCGGCGCGGCTGGGTGACGGTCGAGGTGGCGGCGCGCGTGCCGCTGCCGCTCGTGCCGCCCGTCTTCGACCTGCGCGTGCCGCTCGCCGTGCCGGTCGAGGCGAGCGCGACCCAGCAGGTCTCGCGCTTCTGGGGTGCCCGGTGACAGCCTCGCGACCCGGGCCGGGCTCCCGCCGCAGGATGCTCCACCTCGACCCGCGCGACGACCGCGGCTCGATCCTGCCGCTCATCGCGGGCTACGGCGCGCTCGCGCTCGCGGTCGTGCTGCTCGTGACGGCCGCGACCTCGCTGTACCTCGAGCGCAAGCGGCTCTACACGCTTGCCGACGGCGCCGCGCTCGTCGGCGCCGAGTCGTTCGACCTGGCCGACGTCGAGGTGACGCCCCAGGGCGTGCTGCGTCCGCGCCTCACCGACGAGCAGGTCGTCACCGGCGCGCAGCAGTACCTCGCCGAGGCACCGGTGGGCGGGCTCGAGAATCTGCAGCTCGTCGCGGCGAGCACGCCCGACGGCCTGAGCGCCCGCGTCACCCTCGCCGCCGATTGGCGCCCGCCCGTGCTCGCGATCCTGCTGCCCGATGGCCTGCGGCTCGAGGTCACCGCGACGGGCCGCAGCGTCTTCGACTGAACCGTGGCGCGCGCCCACCAGAATGGGCAGGTGAGCACCGAGCGCCCCGAGAAGCCCGTCACCTACATCAGCGTCGACATCGAGGCCGCCGGCCCGAGCCCGAGCGCCTACGCGATGCTCTCGATCGGGGCGTGCCTCGTCGACACCGATGACCCGGAGCCGGGCTTCTACGTCGAGCTGCAGCCCGACCGCGAGGGCGTTCTCGACTCGGCCATGGCCGTGGGCGGGTTCACGCTCGACGGGGTCCGAGCATCCGGAACCGCCCCCGAGGCGGCCATGCAGCGGTTCGCCGACTGGATCGACTCGGTGACGCCCGCCGGGCACCGCCCCGTCATGGTCGGCTTCAACGCCGTCTTCGACTGGATGTTCGTGGCCGACTACTTCCACCGCTACCTCGGCCGCAACCCCTTCGGCCACTCGGCGCTCGACATCAAGGCCTTCTACCTCGGCGTGACGGGCTCGAGCTGGCCGGGGACGAGTATGAACTTCGTGGCCGAACGCTATGGGCTGAGCATCACTCTGACGCATAATGCACTCGACGACGCGCGCGATCAGGCGGCCCTGTTCCGGGCCGTGCGCGGCGAGCTCGACGCCCGCGTCTGACCCCACCTCACCCCGAGAGGCCCCGCGATGACGCTCGAGACCGACCACTCCGCTGCCGACGACGATATCGCGCGCATCCGCGAATCGGCCGCCCGCCTGGGCGTGCAGCTCGATGAGGATGCCGCGCTGCAGTGGCTCGCCGCGATCGCGGCCGACGCCGCGAGCGACGACCACATCGTCACGCACGAGAGCGGCACCTTCGGCCACCGCGTGACGATGCTCGACTTCACGCCGCGCGACCTCGAGCGCTTCCGCCGCATCGGGCAGGTCGTCGAGGTGACCGGCCCGCCCGAGATCGCCGAGAGCGCGCTCGCGCTCAGCGGCTCGGCCGCGCAGTCGAAGATCCAGTCGTTCCCGGGCGACTGCGACTACTTCCAGCGCCTCAATATCAAGGCCGCGACGCGCGAGGAGGCCTGCCGCATCATGGCCGACCTCATGCGCTCGGCGGCGCGGCGCACGTACACGGGCGACGCCTTCCAGTTCCTCGAGGGCAAGCTCGGCAGCTACCCCGTCGACTGCGTGCACGGCGGACACCCGCGCAAGCATGGCAGCCCCATCACGTGGACCCCGGCCGAGATCGAGGCCGAGCGCATCGAGCTGACCCTCGCCGACGGCACCGTGCAGACCCTCACCTGGTACGAGGCCGCCCTCGACCCCGGCTGGTGCAAGCTCGACTGGGTCGTCACCGACCCGCAACGCAAGTCGCTCTCGAACGCGAGCAACGTCATCGACGTGACGTGGGAGGCCCCCGACGGCGAGATCGTGCCGCTCGACGGCTACCTCGACGCGTACTTCCAGGAGGTCTACCTCGAGGCCGACGACCTGCCGACCTTCACGAAGGTCGTGCAGCACGTCAGCGACGACGCGCTCGACGAGTATGTCGAGCGGCTCGAGGAGGAGGTGCGCAAGTACCTCACCAAGCAGGTTAACTACGGCAAGGCCGCGAAGCGCATGTACAACATCTTCCGGCTGTCGGGCCGGCACCTCGATGCGGCCTACGTGCGCGAGCTCTTCGACGAGCCGGCGACGATCCTGTACCAGGTGTGGTCGCTCATCTCGACGCTCGACAACGCCACGCAGCCCGGCTCGAGCATCCCCATCGACGCCGTGCGCGACCAGGCCGACGCGCTCATGATCCAGGTCATCCAGATGCTCGACGGCGAGGAGGAGGCCGAGATCGTGAGCGCCCTGCTGAGCCTGCGCCGCACGCTGGAGGACCAGGATGCGGGCGAGCGCCGCACGGCCGAGGTCGAGGCGGCGCAGAACCGGGTCATCAACCTCGTCAACACCTTCTTCCGTGACAAGCTCGAGGGCGTGCCGACCATCCGCGAGTACATCCGCGCCATGCAGGGCGAGCCCGCGTGAGCCCGGCCCCCGAGGTGCTCGTCGTGCTGCACGACGTCGACGACAATCTCAACGAGCTCGCCGCACCGCTCGCCGAGGCCGGGCTGCGCATCGTGACGTGGGACGTCGAGCGCGATCCCGACGGGGCTCCCGCGCTGGATGCTCTCGACCGGTTCAGCGGCATCGTCTCGCTCGGCGCCTATGCCGGAGTGCCCGACGAACCGAAGCACCCCTGGATGACGCACGAGAAGTGCGTACTCGAGCACGCCCTCGAAACGGGGATGCCCGTGCTGGGCCTCTGCTTCGGCTCGCAGCTGCTCGCCGCCGCCGCCGGAGCGCCGTTCAAGCCCTCACCCGTGCCCGAACTGGGGTGGACGAGCGTGCGCCTCACCGACGAGGCCTCGGCCGACCCCGTGCTGGCGCCCCTCGTGGCCTCGGCCGCGCGCGGTGCGAGCGGAGCCGACGAGGTCGAGGTGTTCCACTACCACTTCGACAGCTACGAGCTGCCCGAGGGGGCCGTGCTGCTCGGCGAGACCGACGGCATCGTCGAGGCCTTCCGGGTGGGGGAGTCGGCATGGGGCCTGCAGTTCCACCTCGAGGTCGGGCTCGCGACGCAGCTCGCGTGGATCGCGGGCGGGCGCCGCGTCTACGAGCGCGAGGGCGTCGACCCCACCGAGCAGGAGCGTCTGAGCCACGAGAACTGGCGGCTCTACCGCGAGCAGGCGCACGACGTGGGTGCGGCGTTCGCGGAGCAGGTTCGCCAGTACGCCGCGCGGGGCTGAGCGGGGCCACTGCGCAGTCTGGGCGCCCTCTGCATGCTCCCAGAGAGCCGACGTAGCGTTGCCCGCATGACCGACCTCGCGGGTGCCTCCATCATCGTCCTCGGCGCGACGGGCGGCCTCGGCCGCGAGTTCGCGCACCAGCTCGCCGCCTCGGGCGCGCGCCTCACGCTCACGGGCCGCTCGATGCTCGCGCTCGACGACCTCGGCATCGACGGCGCCGCGCTCATCCCCGCCGACCTCACCGACGCGGGCGAGGCCGAGAAGGTCGTCGCCGCGGCGAAGCACGCCCACGGCCGCGTCGACGGCGTCATCGTCGCCTCGGGCGCCGTCGCGTTCGGCCCGCTCGTCGACACGAGCGACGAGACCCTCGAGGCGCTCTGGGCCATCAACGTGCTCGCCCCCATGCGCGTGCTGCGCGCGGCCGCGCCGGCCCTCGCCGAGAGCGCCGCCGCCGGCGGGTCGCCCGTCGTCGTCTCGATCAGCGGCGTCGTCGCCGAGACCCCGACGGCCGGCATCGGCGCCTACAGCGCCGTCAAGTCGGCCCAGGCCGCGGCGCACCAGGTCGCCGCGCGCGAGCTGCGCCGGTCGGGCATCCGCGTGCTCGATGCGCGCCCCGGCCACACCGAGACCGAGCTCTCGAAGCACCCCCTCGCGGGCGAACGGCCCGCGTTCCCCCTGGGCTACGCTCCCGCGGCGGTCGTCACCCGCATCCTGGATGCCGTGCGCGCCGACGAGAAAGACCTTCCGTCGAGCGCGTTCCAGGGCCTGCCGACCGCGCAGGCGGTCTAGACCGGTTCGGTCGGTCCGGTCGGTCCGGTCGGGCCGACTTCGCCGGTCGACCCCGTCGGTCCTGTCGGGCCGATCTCGCCTGTCGGGCCGATCTCGCCTGTCGGGCCGGTTACCCCGGTCATCCCATCACTGGTACTGCCGGTCGGGCCCGTCGGCCCGACGGAGCCAGTCGGGCCGGTCGCCCCCGGCAACCCTTGATCGCCCGTCGGTCCGGCACTGCCCGTGGGGCCGGTGGGTCCGACACCGCTCCCGGAACCCGCGGGGCCCGTGGCTCCCGCCGCTCCGTCGACGCCATCGGCACCGTTCGATCCGTTGCGGCCGTTGATGCCGTCGCGACCGTCTGCGCCGTTCACGCCATTCGTGCCGTCCTGGCCGTCCGCGCCGTCCGTGCCGTCTCGACCATCGTCACCATCGGCTCCAGCGGGGCCCGCCGGGCCCATGGGCCCGGGCATCAGCAGGTTGACTCCGGTCGTCAGCGCCGCGGTGGCCGCGGCGGTTCCGAGCACCAACAGAACATCGCGACGACTCGGCATAAACGACTCTCTCTTTCGGGTGCGATCAGCCTAGCTTCACGCCGGCTCCGCGCGAAGGCTTTCTGAGGCATCGAGGTCCGACCGAATGAGCTCCAAATGGTCTCGGTGCTCTGCGGGCATGCCGTCGAGGGTCAAGAGCCGCTCGACCTCGGCACGCGCGAGCGCACGATGGCCGATGCGCCACGCTGCGTCGGCGCGCTCGAAGGCCGCCGCCCAGCGGTAGACCTCGGCGTCCACGAACAAAGTGTCGTCGGGCAGCTCGAGGGCCGCGGCCGCACTGGCGAAGACCCACGCGGCATGGTGCTGGCGCACCAACCGATGCCGCCGGGCGAGCCGGTAGAGCGGTTCGGCCCGCTCGGGGCGGGCATCCCACGCCCGAATCATGGCGTCGGTCGCTGTGGGCGACGCGATCGCCTCTTCGATCAGGGCCGCCTGGTACAGCGACCAGAAGACCTCTTCGGCCCAGCCGCCCATGGTCGCGCGTCGTCGGTACTGCTGCAGCGCCAACTCGTGCTCGCCGGCGTCTCGATAGGTCTGCGCCAGGTAGAAGACCGTGCGGCTGGAGTCGGGGTGCTCGAGCAGGTCGAGGCCGAGCAGAGCGACGTCGCGCTCGAGCTTCACCTGATGCGATGAACCGTCGGCGACGTGCGTGATGCGCAGGCCGTCAAACCACTCGGTTCGATAAGGAGCGGTGCTCGAGAGGTGCTCGTGCGTGCGCCCCACGTAGTGCCACGGGCGATTGCCTCGAACCAGGTAGGGCATGCGGTACGAGACCCCGCCGTCGACGGGCACGAGTGCGGCGTCCGCCGAGAATGCCGCGAGCTGTTCGGCCAGGTCGTCGTCAGCATCGACGATCATGTCGGCGTCGAGCAGCAGCAGCCAGTCGGCGCCCTCGGTCGCCCAGTCGACCAGCTCGGAGCGGTTGTGCCCGAAGTCGACCCACGGGCTGCGCCGGAGCTCGCCCGCAACCCCCGCGAGGGAGGTCTCGATGAGCGCGACGGTGTCGTCGCTCGACCCGGTGTCGATGATGCGCCACGAATCGATGAGCGGAAGGATCGAGGCGATGGCGCGCTCGATGATCGGCGCCTCGTCGCGCACGATCATGGCCAGGCGCAGGCCAGGGACGGTCATGCGGGTACCCCGATCATGCGTCGCACGGGGCCGAGCCGTTCGAGCACGCCCGCGATCGGCAGTCGCGCCAGCCACGCGTCGCGGTCGGCCACGCCGAACGTCACCAGGAGGTCGCTGCCCTCGAGGGCGGCTCCGGCGACGAATTCGACACCGAATCCGGTGAGGCGCAGGCGGGGCGATGCCCGAGCGACGAGACCGTCGGTGCTGATCGTCACGAAGCGGTGCACGTAGGTGCGGCCCGTGGGCAGCAGGTGGCTCTCGTGCACCACGAACAAGCTCTCGCCGGAGTCGAGCTCGACCGCGCCCGACCCGCCGCGTGTTCCTGGTCCGAGTCCGCTCGCTCCACGATCATCGAGAGTGGTCTGCCCCGTCGCGGGGTCGATCGTGACGATGCGCAGGGGATCCCACGAGTACACCGCGCGAACGGTGCCCGATGTCGGCCATGGCGCCCAGTTCTTCTCGTGCCGACCGGGCCGCGGGCTGTCGACGAGCACCTCGGCGACGTGATCGTCGCCCTGCGGCACGAGCAACGCGATGCGGCAGACTCCCGATTCGTCCACATCGCGCACGGTCGCGAGTCCAGAGATGCCCGCGTCGCTGGCGAACAGCCGTACGTCCTCCCAGCCCTGCACGGGGAAGGACGACGGCGTGCGGTCGGTGCGGATCTGTAGCAGACGAGGGCTCTGACTCTGACCGTCGACCAGGTCGATGAGCACGGTCTGCGACCGGATCGCGGTGTCGGTCATCTCGTAGCGCCCTGCGTCGGTCAAGCGGTAGTTGGCGCTGCGCACCCCGATCGTGGTCGTGCCCGCGGTGCGCACGATCGACGGGTTGAACCGCGACCACCCCGGTTGCACGGGCGGAGTGAGCGGTTCGAACCTGACCGCAGGGGCCCACTGAGCGAGCAGCGGGGGAACGGTCGCCATGCGGGCCACTGTAGCGCCGGAGCAGCCATTCAGGCCTGCGCGGTGACATCTCGCCGACCAGCGCACGCGCCCGCCGGTAGGCTGAACCCGACATGATCGATCTGGATTTCGCCGAGCGCATCGCCGCCGCCCGCAGCACCTTCGCCGACATCCGCGCCGTCGTCGACGTCGAGCGCCTCGAGGCCGACATCGCGGTGCTGAGCGAGCAGGCGGGCGCGCCCGACCTGTGGGACGACACGGCGAACGCGCAGAAGGTCACGAGCGCACTGAGCCACCGCCAGAGCGAGCTCAAGCGCATCACCGAGCTGCAGGCGAAGCTCGACGACCTCGACGTGCTCATCGAGATGGCGCGCGAGGCCGACGACGCCGACGCCGCGGCCGAGGCCGCGAGCGAACTCGACGGCATCGAGAAGGCGCTCGCCGACATGGAGGTGCAGACGCTGCTCGACGGCGAGTACGACGCGCGGCCCGCCGTCGTCACGATCCGCGCCGGCGCCGGTGGTGTCGACGCGGCCGACTTCGCCGACATGCTGCTGCGCATGTACCTGCGCTGGGCCGAGCAGCACAAGTACCCGACGACGGTCATGGACATCTCGTACGCCGAGGAGGCGGGCATCAAGAGCGCGACCTTCGAGGTGGATGCGCCCCACGCCTTCGGCATCCTCAGCGTCGAGGCGGGAACCCACCGCCTCGTGCGCATGTCTCCGTTCGGCGCCGCGGGCAAGCGGCAGACGAGCTTCGCCGCGGTCGAGGTCATCCCGCTGCTCGAGGAGAGCGCGGAGATCGAGGTGCCCGAGTCGGACATCCGCGTCGATGTGTTCCGCTCCTCCGGCCCCGGCGGGCAATCGGTCAACACGACCGACTCGGCCGTGCGCATCACCCACCTGCCGACCGGCCTCGTGGTGTCGATGCAGAACGAGAAGAGCCAGATCCAGAACCGAGCGGCCGCCATGCGCGTGCTGCAGTCGCGCCTGCTCATCATGCAGAAGGAGCAGGAGGCGGCGACGAAGAAAGAGCTCGCCGGCACCATCACGGCGAGCTGGGGCGACCAGATGCGCTCGTACGTGCTCGCGCCGTACCAGATGGTGAAAGACCTCCGCACCGAGCACGAGGTCAACAACCCCTCGGCCGTGTTCGACGGAGACCTCGACGGCTTCATCGCCGCGGGCATCAAGTGGCGCAAGCAAAAGCCCGTCGACTAAGCGGCGCCGCGCCCGTAGAGTGCTCGCCATGGTGAGCATCAACATCGTCGAGATCCCGTCGCGGCGCCTCGAGCGCGCGCTCGCGTTCTACGCCCGCGTCTTCGCGATCGAGCTCGAAGTCACCGAGATCGACGGCCAGCGCATGGTGTTCTTCCCGAACGACGACCCCGCGGCTGCGGCACTCGCGCTCACCGAGGGCGACGACTACCAGCCGAGCGGGGAGGGCATCCGGCTGTACATCACGGTCGACGACGTCGAGGCCGTGCTCGCGCGGGCGGTGGATGCCGGGGGCGAGATCGCGGCGGAGGTCGACGTCGTCGCCGGCTGGGGTGCGTATGCAGCGTTCCGCGACCTCGAGGGCACCGTGATCGGCATCACGCAGCCCGAGCCCGAGGCCGGCTAAGCGTGCCCTGAGAACCGAGCGCCCTCGGGTGTCGCACCCGGGCGCTCGCGCGTTCCCCGCCTACGCTGACCCTCGATGATCCGATTCGACGAAGTCACCAAGGTCTACCGCGGAACCGCGCGGCCGGCGCTCAACGGCGTCAGCCTCGAGATCCTCAGCGGCGAGTTCGTGTTCCTCGTCGGCGCTTCCGGCTCGGGCAAGTCGACCTTCCTGCGCCTCGTGCTGAAGGAGGAGCGCCCCTCGACCGGTGCGATCCACGTGCTCGGGCAGGACCTCGGCCGCATCTCCAGCCGCAAGGTGCCGTACTTCCGGCGCAACCTCGGCGTCGTCTTCCAAGACTTCCGGCTGCTGCCGAACAAGACCGTCTTCGACAACGTCGCCTTCACGCTGCAGGTCATCGGCAAGAGCAAGGGCTTCATCCACGAGGCGGTACCAGACGCCCTGCAGACCGTCGGCCTCGACGGCAAGGCGCAGCGGTTCCCCCACGAGCTCTCGGGAGGCGAGCAGCAGCGCGTGGCGATCGCGCGCGCGGTGGTCAACAAGCCCGCGATCATGCTCGCCGACGAGCCCACGGGCAACCTCGACCCCGAGACGAGCGCCGGCATCATGGCGCTGCTCGAGCGCATCAACGCCAACGGAACGACGGTCATCATGGCCACGCACGACGCCGGCATCGTCGACCGGCTGCAGCGCCGCGTCATCGAGGTCATCGGCGGTCGTATCGTGCGCGACGAGCGCGGCGGCGGCTACAAGACGCAGGCGACGCCCGTCGTCAGCCAGGGCTTCGGCATGGCGGCGCCCGCGGCGCCCGCGAGCACGGGGGATCACCGATGAGGCTCGGGCTCGTCATGAGCGAGGTCGGCCAGGGCCTGCGCCGCAACCTCAGCATGGTCATCTCGGTCGTGCTCGTCACCTTCATCTCGCTGACCTTCGTCGGCGCGGCCATCCTGCTGCAGATGCAGATCACCCAGATGAAGTCGTACTGGTTCGATCGCGCGCAGGTGGCGGTCTACATGTGCACCGAGTTCTCGACCGTCGGCGGCTGCGACCAGCAGGCCGCGACGCCCGATCAGGTGGCGCTCGTCGAGGCCCAGCTCGAGGGCGAGACGCTCGCCCCGTTCATCGACACCTTCTACTTCGAGACGCAGGAGCAGGCCTTCGCGAACTTCCAGGAGCAGTTCGCGGGCGACGCGGTGGCCGACCTCATCACGCCCGAGCTGCTGCCCGAGGCGTTCTGGGTCAACCTCATCGACCCCACCCAGAGCGCGATCCTCGCCGACGCGCTCGGCGGTCTGGCCGGGGTCGAGAGCATCGTCGACCAGCGCAGCTATCTCGATCAGATCTTCGACATCCTCAACGCGTCGAGCCTCACGGCCATCGGTATCGCGGCGCTCATGCTCGTCGCCGCCGCGCTGCTCATCGCGACGACCATACGGCTCAGCGCGTTCTCGCGCCGCCGCGAGATCGGCATCATGCGCCTCGTCGGCGCATCCAACCGGTTCATCCAGACGCCCTTCATCATCGAGGGCGTCGTGGCCGCGCTCATCGGCTCGGTGCTGGCGGGTCTCGCCGTCGTCGGCATCGTCGAGTTCTTCGTGCAGGGGTATCTCGCGCAGACCCTGCCGCTGACCTCGTTCGTCGGGCTGTCGGATGCCCTGCTCGTCGTCCCCATCCTGCTCGGTGCGGGCGCCCTCCTCGCGGCGCTCTCGGCCAACGTCGCGATCACCCGCTACCTGCGCGTCTAGCCTTCGCGAGCTCGGCCGGTATGCTGGAGGGCTGCGCGCGAGGCGCGCGCAGCATCCGTTGGCCGATCGTGTTGGAGGTGAACCGTGCCGAAGGAGAAGGGCGAGAAGGTCGTCGCGACCAACCGCAAGGCGCGGCACGACTACACGATCGAAGACACCTACGAGGCCGGCCTCGTGCTGAGCGGCACCGAGGTCAAGTCGCTGCGCATGGGCCGCGCGAGCCTCGTCGACGGCTACGGCTTCATCGATCGTGGCGAGGCGTGGCTCGACGCCGTGCACATCCCTGAGTACACGCAGGGCACGTGGACCAACCACCCGCCCCGCCGCAAGCGCAAGATGCTGCTGCACAAGGCGCAGATCATCAAGATCAGCCAGAAGGTCAAAGAGGGCGGCTACACCCTCGTGCCCCTGCGCATCTACTTCAGCGACGGGCGCGCCAAGGTCGAACTCGCGGTCGCGAAGGGCAAGAAGGAGTACGACAAGCGGCACGCCCTGCGCGAGCGGCAGGACAAGCGCGAGGCCGACCGCGCCATGCGCACGCGCAACCGCCTCGGCGACTAGGGCGGGCGATTCAGGCGGCGTCGGTCAGGCGCTGAACCGCGCGTCGACGGCCACCTCGATGACGATCGGCTGGGGGCGCAGGGCGAAGCCGCCGCCGCCGGTGTCCATCGCCATGGCCATCATCTTCTCGGCGCGCGGCATCGGCGACGGGCCGGGGGCGGCGCCGTCGAGCATGCCGGGGTCCGCGAGGGCGACCGCCACGACCTCCGACCGGCCGACCGCCGCCGCCAGCACCCGGGCGCGGCCAAGCGCGTCGCCGACCGCGAGGGTGCGGGCCTCGGTGCGGGCCGACGCGAGCCGGGCATCCGTCAGCGACCACTCGAGACTCTCGATCGTGACCGGGGGATGCGCGGAGAGCGCATCGACGAGCTCGGCGACCGTCGCGGCCTCGGCGGTGAGGGTGGCCCGGCCGGAGGCGCTCGCACGGTGCACGAGGGGGGCCTGGCTGCCGTCGTTCGTCCAGGGGCGTTGTGCGCTCACGGATACCTGATCGGCCGACCAGTCGAGCACGGGGCCGGTCTCGGCGTCGTGGAGGTCGCCGATGAGGGTGCTGACCGTTGTGAGAGCCGCCGTGACGGTGCCGACGACGGTGGCGCGCTCGGGGCCGTCGGCGGCGACCGAGAAGCGCAGCACCGCGCGCTCGGGTGCGAGCTCGATGCGGGCGGCGCCCTGCACGGTCAGGGTGAGGGGGGTCATACGGGGCCTCCTGTCAGCGGTGACGTATACTGTAGGGCTACGCCGCGAACGGCGTCTGTCCGCCGGGCTTCGTGCTCCGGCCCCCACAACTCCACAGTGCGTGACAGCGACCCGCCCGGGTCGGGTTCTCCTCGCGAGAACCACGCCCGGGTGACCGAGGGGATGATCGGTTTCGACATCGCCTGCGAAACGGTGAGAAGCGGGTCGAGGATGCAGGGTTATCTCGTTAACGATCTCTGCAAACAACAGGTGCCAATGCTAAGCGCACCGACTTCGCTCTCGCCGCCTAGGCAAGAGTAGTTAAGTCCGTCAGCCCGGGTTCGTCTCCGCCCCGGTCGTTGGCGTCATGAAGGAGACTTGCTGCGTGCCTGCGTCTCAGGTGCACGCGGGACTTTCACTGAGGCTGGGCTCGTCGACCTAGGGGTCTGCAACAAAGGTCGGAGCCGAGCAGAACGATTCAGCAGACTACGCCCGTAGAAGGCTCCGGCTCACAGCGATGGACGGGGGTTCAATTCCCCCCATCTCCACCGCGAAGGAACGCTGTCACGCACTGATGGACCGCTCTGCAAGACTGGGCGCATGCGCACCCTGCTCAACATCATCTGGCTCGTGCTCTCGGGCTTCTGGCTGTTCCTCGGCTACGCGCTGGCGGCGCTCATCATGTTCGTGCTCATCGTCACGATCCCGTGGGGCATCGCCGCCTGGCGCATCGGCGTGTACTCGCTGTGGCCGTTCGGCAAGACCGTGGTCGACAAGCCGACCGCGGGCGCCTGGTCGGTCATCGGCAACATCGTATGGGTGCTACTCGCCGGCATCTGGCTCGCCATCGGCCACGTGACCTCGGCGGTCGCCCTCGCGATCACGATCATCGGAATCCCGTTCGCGTGGGCGAACCTGAAGATGGTGCCGGTGGCGCTGCTGCCCCTCGGCAAAGACATCGTCGACCAGCGGTGAGCCTGCGGCACTCGCTGCT
>NCEJ01000151.1 GCA_002280615.1 Micrococcales bacterium 32-70-13
AGGGTGCGCGATGAGCGGGCCCGTGGGCGTGGGCGTCATCGGCGCCGGCGTCATCAGCACGCAGTACCTCGACAACCTCAGCCGGGCATCCGATGTCACGGTGCGCATGATCGCCGACCTCGACCTCGACCGGGCCCGTGCGCGCGCCGACGAGTACGACGTCGCGGGCTCGGGCTCGGTCGACGAGCTGCTCGCGCGCGACGACATCGACATCGTGCTCAACCTGACCATCCCCGCCGTGCACGCGAGCGTCGCGACGGCGTGCGTCGAGGCGGGCAAGCACGTCTGGACGGAGAAGCCCTTCGCCCTCGACCGCGTCGAGGGCCAGCGACTGCTCGACCTCGCCACCGAGCGCGGGCTGCGCGTCGCGTGCGCCCCCGACACCGTGCTCGGGCCGGGCGTGCAGACCGCGCGGCGCCTGCTCGAGCAGGGCGCGATCGGCGAGCCCGTCAGCGCGCTCACGATGTTCCAAGTCTCGGGCCCCGAGGCCTGGCACCCGAGCCCCGAGTTCCTCTACGCGCGCGGCGGCGGGCCGCTCTTCGACATGGGGCCGTACTACCTGACGACCCTCGTTCAGCTGCTGGGCCCGATCGCCCGCGTGGATGCTCGCGGAACCCGCGCGCGCACCGAGCGCATCATCGGCTCGGGCCCCAAGGCCGGCACGCGCTTCCCCGTCGAGGTGCCGACCAACGTCGCCGCCCTGTACGAGACGGTCGCGGGCCACGTCGCGCAGAGCACCTTCAGCTTCGAGTCGCCCCGACCGCGCGTGGGCGTCGTCGAGATCACGGGCACCGAGGGCACCCTCGTGCTGCCCGACCCGAACATGTTCGACGGCGAGATCAGCATCTGGCGTGCCGGCATGATGCCCGACGACGAGCCCGAGCGGCACGAGACCACGGGCCACGGCATGACGCGCGGCCTCGGCGTCGTCGAGCTCGCGCGCGCGATCCGCGCGGGCGTGCCCGAGCGCGCGAGCGGCGAACTCGCCCTGCACGTGCTTGACATCATGCAGAGCACGGAAGAGTCGACCGCCTCGGGCGAGCCGATCACGCTTGTGACGACGGCGAGCCCCGCGGCCGCGATGCCCGAGGGCTTCGACCCGTGGGGGGCGACGCTGTGAGTGCTGCTGTCGCCGCCGCGCTCGTCGGTGGTGGATTTATGGGCCAGGTGCACGCGCACGCGCTGCGCGCCGCGGGAATCCCGATCGTCGGGGTCGCCTCGTCGTCGCCCGCGAGCGCCGCCCGCGCGGCCGAGCGCCTCGGCATCGCGCGCGCCTACGCCGATGTCGACGAGCTGCTGGCCGACGAGAGCGTGACGCTCGTGCACGTGCTCACCCCCAACGCGACGCACGCCGCGCTCGCGACCGCGGCGCTCGACGCGGGCCGGCACGTCGTATGCGAGAAGCCGCTCGCGACGACCGCGGCTGACGCCTCGGCGCTCGCGAGCCGGGCATCCGACACCGGCCTCATCGCGGCCGTGCCCTTCGTCTACCGGTTCCACCCCATGGTGCGTGCCGCTCGTGAGCGCATCGCGCGCGGCGAGACGGGCCGCCTGCTCTCGGTGCAGGGCGCCTACTTGCAAGACTGGCTGCTCGCCGCCGACGACGACAACTGGCGCGTCGACGCCGGCCAGGGCGGCGCCTCCGATGCTCGCCGAGCTGCAGGGCGGCGCCCTCGTGAGCCTGCTCGTGTCGCAAGTGGCGCCCGGCCGCAAGAACGGCCTCGTGCTCGAGCTGCACGGCGAGGGCGAGAGCCTGCGCTTCGAGCAGGAGCGGCCGGAGGAGCTGTGGATCGGCCGGCGGCGCGAGAGCCTGCTGCAGCTGCGCAACCCCGACGAGCTGCAGGGCGACGCCGCGCGGTTGAGCACGCTCCCGGCCGGGCATCCGCTCGGATACCAGGATGCATTCACGGCGTTCGTCGCCGACACGGCCCGCTCGATCACCGAGGGCGCGCCCGTCGCCGGGCTGCCCGTCTTCGCCGACGGCCTGCGCGCCGCGCGGCTCACCGAGGCCGTGCTCGCATCGGCGACGCTCGGCACCTGGGTCGATGTACCAGCAGAAGAGGAGTCACGATGAGCACGCACCCCGTCACCCTGTTCACCGGCCAGTGGGCCGACCTGACGCTCGACGAGGTCGCTGAGCTCGCCGCGGGCTGGGGCTACGACGGCCTCGAGATCGCGGCCTCGGGCGAGCACCTCGACGTGCAGCGCATCGTGGAGGATGACGCCTACCTCGCCGAGCGGCGGGCGATCCTCGACCGCCACGGGCTGCAGGTGCACGCGATCTCGCACCACCTCGCGGGGCAGGCCGTGTGCGACGACCCCATCGACTTCCGGCACCAGGCGATCCTCTCGAGCCGGGTGTGGGGCGATGGCGAGGCCGAGGGCGTGCGCCAGCGCGCCGCGACCGAGCTGCAGTACGCCGCGCGCGCCGCCCGACGCCTCGGCGTCGACACCGTCGTCGGCTTCACGGGCTCGAGCATCTGGCAGTACGTCGCGATGTTCCCGCCCGTGCCGGCCTCGACGATCGACGGCGGCTACGAGGACTTCGCGAAGCGCTGGAACCCGATCCTCGACGTCTTCGACAGCGAGGGCGTGCGCTTCGCCCACGAGGTGCACCCCGGCGAGATCGCCTACGACTACTGGACGAGCCGCCGCACCCTCGAGGCCATCGACCACCGCGCGGCCTTCGGCTTCAACTGGGACCCGTCGCACATGATGTGGCAGGGCATCGACCCCGTCGGCTTCATCGTCGAGTTCGCCGACCGCATCTACCACGTCGACTGCAAAGACACGCGGCTGCGGCCGCAGAACGGCCGCGCGGGCGTCATGGGCTCTCACCTCGCGTGGGGCGACCCGCGCCGCGGGTGGGACTTCGTCTCGACCGGGCACGGCGACGTGCCGTGGGAGGACTCGTTCCGCGCTCTCAAGGCGATCGGCTACACCGGCCCCATCTCGATCGAGTGGGAGGACGCGGGCATGAGTCGGCTGCACGGCGCCGCCGAGGCCGTGCAGTTCGTGCGCTCGCTGCTGTGGGATCTTCCCGAGCAGTCGTTCGACGCCGCCTTCTCGAACCAGAACTGACCGCGCGACATGCGCGGGGTGCAGATTCGCATTACCGACGGAGTCGGTCGGCAGATTATCGGGGGACGATACGAACCCGGCGATCTCCTTCCCAAAGAGGCCGAGCTGGCCAGCGAATTCGAGGTCTCCCGCACGTCCGTGCGCGAAGGCATGAGGGTACTAGCGGCGAAAGGTCTCGTAGAGATCCGACAGAAGATCGGTACCACGGTTCGACAGCCCGAACACTGGAGTGTCTTCGACAGCGACGTGCTCCGGTGGCATCACGAAGCGGGTCGCGGTGACGAGATCGAGCGCTCCTTAGCCGAAGTCCGTTGCGTTCTCGAGCCAGCGGCCGCGCGACTCGCAGCCGACTACGCCACGCCCGACGACCTTCGTCGCCTCCAGACAGCAATCGAGCAGATGGCGTCGTCCCCTGCCGATGCCGCCGCTCATGACCGTGCCGTGGGGGACTTCCACGAAACCGTGTGCCGAGCGTCGCGCAACGTCTTGATGCGACACTTCGGTTCTGTCGTGTCTGAACTCGGGGTCGCCTCTCGCGGCTCGTTGCACGCCGCGTCGGCGGGCCGGAAGGTGTTGTCACCCCGACTCGCGGCCTATCGCGACCTGCTCCAGGCCATCACCGATCGCAACGGGCCTGCCGCTGGCGCAGCAATGCTCGTCGTGCTCGAGGCCGAGTACTCCTGACGGGCACTCTGCCCTGAGCGAACTCGCTGCCCTTCCGATCGCGCGACCCCCAGCCTGTCGTGACAGGCGAGTAGCATCCCGCGCATGGCATTCATCGAAGCCGAAGGGCTCGTCAAGACCTATTCGCCGAGGGGCGCGCCCGTCGTGCGCGCGCTCGACGGCCTCGACCTCGAGGTGCCGCAGGGCACCGTGACGGCGCTGCTCGGCCCCAACGGCGCCGGCAAGACCACCACCGTCAAGGTGCTCACGACG
>NCEJ01000152.1 GCA_002280615.1 Micrococcales bacterium 32-70-13
GCGCCGACCGTGCGCAGCATCGTCGGCGCGTGCTCGAGCGCCGCGACCGCGGCCGCCTGCGTCAAGCCCGACAGGTGGTACGGCAGGCGCACGAGCCGCAGCGCGTCGATGACCGCGGGATCGGCGGCCAGGTAGCCGAGGCGCGCTCCCGCGAAGGCGAAGGCCTTGCTCATCGTGCGCGAGATCACGAGCCGCTCGCGACCGGGCAGGAGGCTCAGCGCATCGGGCTGACCCTCGGGCATGAACTCGGCGTAGGCCTCGTCGACCATGACGATGCCGCGGCTGGCCTCGTAGACCGCGGCGATCGTGTCGAGACCGAGAGGCGTGCCGGTGGGGTTGTTCGGGGCGCACAGGAACACGACATCGGGGTCGACCCGCTCGACCGCCGCGACCGCCGTCTCGGGGCTGAGGGTGAAGTCGGCATCGCGCTCGGCGGCGACCCACGTGGTACCCGTTCCCGCGGCGATGATCGAGTGCATCGAATAGGTGGGCGGGAAGCCGAGCACGCGCCGACCGGGGCCGCCGAAGGCCTGCAGGATGTGCTGGATGACCTCGTTCGACCCGTTCGCCGCCCAGATCTGCTCGGGCACGATCGGGGTCGCGCCGCCGCTCAGGTAGGCGGCGAGGTGCTCGCGCAGGAGCGTGAACTCCCGATCGGGATACCGGTTCACGCTGTGCAGCTCGCGCTCGACCGCGGCCGCGACGTGCGCGATGACCTCGGGGGGAACCGGGTGGGTGTTCTCGTTGACGTTGAGCGCGATGCGCACAGCCTTCTGCGGCGCACCGTAGGGCGTCTGGCCGCGCAGGTCGTCGCGGATCGGCAGGTCGGAGAGGCTCGTCACCCGCCCATCGTAGTCGCGGCGAGCGGGGCATCCCGGGGCGGGCGTCGCCGGTGAGCGGCCCCGATCAGTCGATGTAGCGGCTCGGGACGACGAGGACCTGGCCGGGGATGAGCTCGGCGCTCGAGAGCTCGTTGACGGCGATCAGGTCGGCCACGACGTCGGCGGTCGACGCCTCGGGCGCGATCGCGGCGGCGACCGACCACAGCGACTCGCCCGCCTCGACCGTCACGGTCTCGACGGTCGTCGCTCCGGAGGTCGCGGTGGCTCCACCGCCGTTGAGCGCCATCGACACGAGCGCGATCACGAGAGGCAGCGAGACGAGGACCGCGATGACCGCGCGGCCGCGACGCGTGAGCCGGAGGCGGGTCACGACGACGGGAGCGGTGCTGACGGCGGGGCCGTAGGTGATGGCGCTCATGGTCGGGACCTCTCTCGCGTGCGGGTGGTGCTACTGGAGCCGGTGGCACAGGTCCCCCCGGCACCGGGGGGCTGCCGGGGGGATGCATCCGGCTCTCGGCCGGGAGAGCCGGATGCGAACCTGTGTTCCGAACATACCTTCGATCGAACAAAGATACAAGCCCTCGAACCGTTTTCTCCTCCTGATGCACGACACACTCGAACAGATGTTTGAAATGCGCCCCGCGGGTGGATAGAGTTTCGAGGGTTCGGGAGTACTCCACACCGGACCACCGACATCCGTCAGCACCCGCGGATCACGAATGGAGCCCGAGATGGCCGACGAGCGCACCGAGAACACCGACAGCGCCCCCGAGGTCGCGGCGGCCACCCGTCGACGCACGACCCTGAGCGACAAGCAGCGCGAGATCCTCGGCGTCATCCAGGCCTCCGTCGCGCGCCGCGGGTACCCGCCGAGCATGCGCGAGATCGCCGAGGCCGTCGGCCTCGCCTCGCTCTCGAGCGTCTCGCACCAGCTCGGCCAGCTCGAGCTGAGCGGCTACCTGCGCCGCGACCCCAACCGCCCGCGCGCGTTGGAGGTGCTCATCGATCTCGAGCCCGACCCCTCGCACGCCGTCGACTCCGACGCGCTGCCCGGGCCCTCGGTGGGCGACGCCGCGATGGTTCCGCTCGTCGGTCGCATCGCCGCCGGCATCCCGATCACCGCCGACCAGATGGTCGAGGAGGTCGTGCCCCTCCCCCGGCAGCTCGTCGGCAAGGGCGAACTGTTCATGCTCACCGTCGTGGGCGACTCGATGATCGACGCCGCGATCTGCGATGGCGACTGGGTCGTCGTGCGCCAGCAGAACACCGCGGAGAACGGCGAGATCGTCGCGGCGATGCTCGACAACGAGGCGACCGTCAAGGTCTTCAAGCAGCGCGATGGCCACACCTGGCTGCTGCCGCAGAACTCGGCCTACGAGCCGATCCTCGGCGACCACGCCACGGTGCTCGGCAAGGTCGTCGCGGTTCTTCGCTCGGTCTGACCCAGCGGCTCGTCGCCGGGAGCGTTCCGGCCGGTGCGGCGCGTTAGAGGGCTTCGGCGACCGCGTAGGGCTCGACGAGGGTCGCGACCTCCGGCGTCGCGAAGGCGTGCACGCGCGTGCCCGCTTCGACGTACGTGGTCTCGATGATGCGGCCGCGGTCATGCAGCAGCGACACGAGGTCGCCGCGGTCGTAGGGCACGACGACGGTCAACTCGACCTCGGGGTTGGGCAGCAGCTCGGCGATGCGCGCCTGCAGCTCGTCGATGCCCTCGCCCGTCTTCGCCGAGACGAACACGGCGTCGGGCACGAG
>NCEJ01000153.1 GCA_002280615.1 Micrococcales bacterium 32-70-13
GTGCGGCGGTCGATCGCGAACGGCAGCACGAAGCCCTCGTTGTAGTCGGTGTGCTCGCCGATGAGGTTGACGCGGCCGGGGGCCGACCAGAGACCGTCGGGCGCGGTGCCGAAGACGGCCTCGAAGCCCTCGCGTGCGTCGTCTCGGATGTCAGTCATTGCCGGCCTTCTCGATTCCCTCGCGGATGAATGCGGCCTGCGCCTCGGGCGCGACGTCGCCGATGAAGGCGCCCATCGCGGCTTCCGAGCCGGCCAGGTACTTCAGTCTGTCAGCGCCTCGCCGCGGGCTCGTCACCTGCAGCATGAGGCGCACGGTCTCGCGCCCGACGTGCACGGGCGCCTGGTGCCACGCGGCGATGTACGGGGTCGGCGTCGGGTACAGCGCGTCGATGCCGCGCAGCAGGCGGCGGTAGAACGGTGCGAGCTCGTCCTTCTCCGCCTCGGTGAGCGCGGCGAAGTCGGGCACGTGCCGGTGCGGCAGCATGTGCACCTCGATGGGCCAGCGCGCGGCGAACGGCACGAAGGCCGTGAAGTGCTCGCCGCGCAGCACGACACGGTCGCTCGCCTTCTCGCTCTCGAGCACGCGCGCGAAGAGGTCGGGGCCGACGGCGTCGATCGATCGCAGTAGCGTGCGCGTGCGCGGGGTCACGAAGGGGTAGGCGTAGATCTGCCCGTGCGGGTGCGGCAGCGTCACCCCGATCTCGGCGCCGCGGTTCTCGAAGGGGAACACCTGCTGGATGCCCGGCAGCGCGCTGAGCGCCGCCGTGCGGTGGGCCCACGCCTCGATGACGGTGCGCGCGCGGCTCACGGTCTGCGAGCCGAACGAGCCCTCGTGGTCGGGCGAGAAGCACACGACCTCGCAGCGCCCGACGCTCGTGCGCAGACGGCCGATGCCGATCTCGGCGAGGTCGTCGAGTCCGGTCGGCGCGTTCTCGTGGGTCAGCGCCGGGCCGAAGCTCGGCGAACGGTTCTCGAAGACGGCGACGTCGTAGTTGCTGGGGATCTCGCTGGGGTTCGCCGCGCTCGCCGGAGCGAGCGGGTCCTGATCCGGCGGGGGCATGAACACGCGGTTCTGCCGGTTGCTCGCGATCGACACCCATTCGCCCGTCAGCACGTCCTGCCGCATGCTCGCCGTCTCGGGCCGCGGGTCGAGTACCCGGCGGTCGATCGAGCGCTCGGGCCCGAGCGTGGTGTCGGCGTCGTCGACGTAGATGAGCTCGCGGCCGTCGGCGAGCGTCGTGGAGTGGAAGCGGATCGTCACCCCCCGATGCTACGGCCGGATGCTTGCGGAACCGCAAGCAGTACGCTTTCGATATCGACAGATCTCGAAAGGGGCCCGCGATGGACGCCGCACCCCTGCGCCGCGACCGCATGGCGGCCTCCGTCGCCCGCCGGGGCTTCGCGCGGGTCGCCGACCTCGCCCGCGAGCTCGGGGTGAGCGAGGTGACCGTGCGCACCGACCTCGCCGCGCTCGAGGCCGAGGGCCGCGTCACGCGCGTGCACGGCGGCGCGATGCCGCGCGGCCTCGTCGCCGAGCGCGAGTCGAGCCTCGAGCAGTCGCGCACACGGCTCACGCGGGCCAAGCGCGCCATCGCCGCCGAGACCGCGGCGCGCGTGCGCTCGGGCGAGAGCATCCTGCTCGATGTCGGCTCGACGACGCTCGCCGTCGCCCAGGCCCTCGTCGACCGCCCCGACCTCGACGAGGTCGTCATCGTGACGAACGGGCTCGCGATCGCGCTCGCCCTCGAGCCGGCCATCCCGCGCTTCACGGTCGTCGTGACGGGCGGCACCGTGCGGTCGCTGCAGCACTCGCTCGTCAACCCGCTCGCCACGACGCTGCTCGACGACGTGCGCGTCGACCTCGCCATCCTCGGCGCGACGGGCATCGAGGCCGTGGCCGGCGTCACGAACGTGAATCTGCCCGAGGCCGAGGTCAAGCGCCGCATGGTCGCGAGCGCCGCCCGCCGCGTGCTCGCCGCCGACTCGAGCAAGGTCGGCCAGGTGCACCTCGGTCGCGTCGCCACGCTCGACGAGCTCGACGAGCTCATCACCGACGATGCGGCGACGGATGCCGTGCTCGCGCCTCTGCGAGCGGCCGGTCTCACTGTCACCACCGTGGCGGTCTCGCGCGTACAGTGACGGCATGAGCACGACACATCGCGCGGCACCCCCCACCGGTGAGCAGTACACCCTGCACCACGACGGGGCCCACGGCCCGGTCGAGGCCGTCGTCACCTCGGTGGCCGCGGCGCTGCGGCTGCTCACGGTCGACGGGCACGACCTCGTGCAGGGCTTCGACGAGCACGTCTCGCCGCCGTTCGGCTGCGGCATCGTGCTCGTGCCCTGGCCGAACCGCGTGCGCGACGGGCGCTGGGTGCACGAGGGGGCCGCGCTGCAGATCGACCTCACCGAGGTCGATCGCACCAACGCGATCCACGGCCTCCTGCGCAACACCCCCTATCAGCTCGTCGAGAAGACCGACGATGCCGTCACCCTCGGCGCGGCCGTCGTGCCGCAGCACGGCTACCCCTTCCACCTCTGGACGACGGTCGAGTACCGGCTCACGGGCAACGGCATC
>NCEJ01000027.1 GCA_002280615.1 Micrococcales bacterium 32-70-13
CCCGCCAGCCCGCGAATCACTACGATCAGGCTCATGGTGCCCCTGCCCGAGCTGCTCGCCTTCGTCGTCGCGGCGATCGTGATCATCGCCATCCCCGGCCCGAGCGTGCTCTTCGTGATCGGCCGGGCGCTCGTGCTCGGCAAGCGAGGGGCGCTGCTGAGCGTGCTCGGCAACGCGGCGGGCGTCGCCATCCAGATCATCGCCGTGGCCGCCGGGCTCGGGGTTCTCGTGGCGCAATCGGTCGTGCTGTTCACGGTGCTGAAGATCGTCGGGGCGCTCGTGCTCGTGTGGCTGGGCATCCAGGCGATCCGCCATCGCGGTGCGGTCGTGGGCGCCGACGTCGCGGCCGTGTCGACGCGGCCCGCGCGCCTGCTGCGCGAGAGTTTCCTCGTCGGGATCAGCAACCCCAAGACGATCGTGTTCTTCGTCGCGGCGCTGCCGCAGTTCGTCGTGCCGGGCGCGGGCAGCCCCGTGCTGCAGATGCTCGAGCTCGGGGCGATCTTCCTCGTGCTCGGCGTCGCGGGCGACAGCGTCTACGCGCTCGCGGCGGGCGCGGCGCGCGACTGGTTCGCCACCAACCCGCGGCGCATGAGCGGTATGCGCGCGACGGGCGGGGTCGCGCTCATCGGGCTCGGCGGCGCCATGGCGGTCACCGCACGCGCCTAGATCGGCGAGGTCGGCGCACTCGCGCTAGTCGTCGAGCTCGAGCAGGTCATGCTCGCGGTTCTCTTCGAGCACGGTGCCGACGGCGATCGCGACGCTGATGCCCCAGCTGACCCACATGAGGGCGAGGCGCCAGTCGCGCGGGCCGGTACGGGTCGCGTTGATGACCCCGACCGCCGAGAAGGCGGCGCCGAGGACGGCGCCGTTGAGGATGTACTTGCGCATGCGACCTCCCGTGTCGCGCTCAACGCTAGCGGGTGGGGGCCGGGCTCGGGTCGAGTCTGGGACTCGGCCCAGAGCATCCTTCGAAACTGACCGACTGGTCAGAGCACTGGCCGATCGGTCAGTACGGTGGAAGCATGTCCCTCCACGACCAGCTGCGCGCGGTAGCGCTCGCCGAGTTCGCGACGGCCGGGTACGCCGCGACCTCGCTGCAGCGCATCGCCGTCTTGGCGGGAACCTCGAAGGCGAGCGTGCTCTACCACTTCGCCTCGAAGGAGCAGCTGCTGGCCGAGATCGTCAGCCCCGCGCTCGACGACCTCGAGCAGCTCATCCTGCCCATCGAGGGCACGGGCGGCCTGCGCCGCGCCGATTTCGTCGAGCGCTTCGTCGACCTGCTGCTGCTGCACAGCCAGGTCGTGCCGCTCGTCATCAACCAGGGGGCCACCCTCGACGACGTGCCCGTCATGCACCGGGCAACCGAACTCATGCGCCGCGTGGCCGAGCTCTTCCGGCTCGCCAGCGGCTCGACCATCGAGAAGCTGCGCTTCGGCGTGGCGTTCGGCGGTGTCGCCTACACGCTGGCGGCCGCCGATCGACTGGGTCTCAACGGCGAGATCCCGATCGACGATGTGCGCTCCGCACTGCTCGAGATCCTGCACGACCTGCTCGTGCCCGCCGACACCCGCACCGCATAAGGAGGCCTCGTGGCCACGCTCCTCTACCGGCTCGGCCGGTTCTCGTACCGTCGCGCACGCCTCGTGATCGTCGCCTGGCTCGTGGTGTTCGCCGCGGCCATCGGCGGTGGCCTCGGGCTCGGCGGGCAGACCGACGAGACCTTCAGCATCCCCGGCACCGAGTCGCAAGTGGCGCTCGACCAGCTCGACGCGCTCTTCCCCGCCGTCTCGGGCGCGAGCGCCCAGGCCGTGGTCGTGGCGCCCGAGGGCGCGTCGGTGACGGATGCGGGCATCCGCGACGAGATCGACGCGCTCGAGCGCGCCCTCCTCGGCGTCGACGGCGTCGACTCGGTGCTCGGCCCCTTCGATGAATTCGCCGACGGGCAGGTGAGCGACGACGAGACCGTCGCGATCGTGCGCGTGCAGCTCGACGGGGCGTCCTCCGACATCTCGGAGGAGACGATCGCGGCGCTCGTCGCGACCGCGGAGACGGTGGAGGTGCGGGTCGAGTTCGCCGGGCAGGTGTTCCAAGACACGACCGTCGGCCTGACCGTCAGCGAGGTGCTCGGCGTGCTCTTCGCGGGCGCCGTGCTCATCATCACCTTCGGCTCGCTGCGGGCCGCGTGGATGCCCCTCGCGACCGCGCTCGTCGGCGTCGGCATCGTCGTCGGGGCGATCCTCGGCCTCGCGGCGTTCCTGCCGGTCTCGAGCTCGGCCCCGCTGCTCGCCGTCATGATCGGCCTCGCCGTCGGCATCGACTACGCGCTCTTCATCCTGTCGCGGCACCGCGGCCAACTGGCCCGGGGCATGGACCCGGCCGAATCGGCGGCGGTCGCCGTCGGTACGGCGGGCAGCGCCGTCGTCTTCGCGGGCGCGACCGTCATCATCGCCCTGCTCGGCCTGCTCGTCGTCGGCGTGCCCTTCCTCTCGGTCATGGGCGTGGGCGCGGCCTTCGCCGTACTCATCGCGATCGCCGCCGCCGTCACCCTGCTGCCCGCCCTGCTCGGTGTGGCGGGCGCGAAGCTCGTGCCGCGCGAGGGCTCGCGGGCCTGGAAGCGCGCGCACCCCGATGCGACGACCGCCCCGACCATGGGCCGGCGGTGGGTGCGCGGCGTCATGAAGCGGCCCGTGCTCACGAGCATCTCGGTCGTCGCCGTGCTCGGCGTGCTCTCGATCCCCGCCTTCGCCCTCGACCTCAACCTGCCCGACGGTGGCAGTGAGCCCGCGGGCTCGACGCAGCGCGAGGCCTACGACATCATCGCCGACGCTTTCGGGCCCGGCACGGCGGGCCCCCTGCTCGTGACGCTCGACATCACGCAGACGACCGACATCCTCGACGACCTCGCCGATATCCGCGACGAGCTCGAGCGGGTCGACGGCGTCGCGAGCGTGAGCCCGGGCATCCCCTCGCCGGGTCTCGAGACCGCGATCTTCCAGGTCGCGCCCGAGACCGCGCCCGACGACCCGGCCACGAAGCTCGTCGTGGCCGAGCTGCGCGCCGCGGGCGACGACATCGAGGCCGAGTTCGGCACGCCCCTCGCCGTCACGGGCGTCACCGCCGTCGGCATCGACATCTCGACGCGTCTCACGGGAGCGCTCGTGCCCTTCGGGCTCGTCGTCGTCGGCCTGTCGGTCGTGCTGCTCATGGCCGTCTTCCGCTCGGTGCTCGTGCCCGTCAAGGCCGCGCTGGGCTTCCTGCTCTCGGTCGGCAGCGCGATGGGGGTCACGGTCGCGGTCTTCCAGTGGGGCTGGGGCGCCGAGCTGCTGCACGCCGAACCCGGGCCCATCCTGAGCTTCATGCCGATCATCCTCATGGCCGTGCTGTTCGGTCTCGCGATGGACTACGAGGTCTTCCTCGTCTCGGGCATGCGCGAGGAGTTCGTGCGCACGGGCGACCCGCGGCGGTCGATCGAAGACGGCTTCGCCAACGGCGCTCGCGTCGTGACGGCCGCCGCGCTCATCATGTTCTTCGTCTTCGCCGCCTTCGTGCCCGAGGGCTCGGGCCTCATCAAGCCGATCGCGCTCAGCCTCGCCGTCGGCATCGCGATCGACGCCTTCGTCGTGCGCATGACGCTCGGCCCCGCCCTCATGGCGCTCTTCGGGCGCGCCGCCTGGTGGTTCCCGCGCGCGCTCGACCGCGCCCTGCCCGATCTCGACGTCGAGGGCGAGAAGCTGCGCCACCACCGCGACCACCGCGCCTGGGCCGAGGCCCAGGGCGACGCCGTCATCGTCGCCGACCGCCTGGGCCTCGCGGGCACGGATGCCGAGCTCACGCTCGTCGCCGCCCCCGGCTCGCGGCTCGACCTCGTGGGCGGCGCGGCCGAGCGCCGGCTCGCCGGCGCGACCCTCGCGGGCTACCTGCCGCCGCGCTCGGGCCGTGCTGTCGTTGCGGGGGCGGTGCTGCCCTCCGAGGCCGGCCGCGCCTCGCGGCGCGTGACGCTCGTCGACGTGAGCGGCGACCGCCTCGCGCCCACCGTGACGATCGCCGCCCTCGTGAGCGAGCGCATCGCCCTCGCGGCGGGCTACCCCCGGGGGCTGCGACGCACGCGGCGCTGGATCGCCCGGCTCGCGGCCGCGCTCGTCGCCCTCGGCGTCGAGCCGCAGGGCATCGCCGACCCCGAGACGATCGTGGCCGGGCTCGACGCCCAACGCCGCGCGCTCGTGCTCGCGGCCGTCGCGACGCTCGATGCGACGCCCGTGATCGTGCTCGACCACCGCGACGACGCGCTCGCGCCCGACGACATCGCCCTGCTCGACGCGCTCGTGCAGCGCCTCGCCCCCGCCCCCGTCGTGCGGGTCTGGGGCCGCGAGCCGGGCAGCCCGGTCGCGGCCGACGCGACGACCGTGCGGCTCGACTCCGCATCCGCCCTCATCGAAAGGAGCGGCGCATGACCGCCGCATCGGGCGCTCCCGCCCTGACCCCCACGCCGCTCGCCCACCGCGGCCGGCTGCGCCGCTGGCTCACGATGGCCGCCGCCGTTGCCGTGCCGCTCGCTCTCGTGGGCATCGCGCTCGCCGCCGTCGGCAACGAGTCGAGCGCCCTCGAGCGCATCCCGGCCGCGGTCGTGAACGAGGACGAGCTACTCACGACGACCGATGCCGAGGGCGCGGAGCAGATCGTCTTCGCGGGCCGCCAGCTCGTCACCGAGCTCACGGGCGGCGACGACACCGGGTTCGACTGGCGCGTGACGAGCGCCGCCGATGCCGCGGCCGCGCTCGAGCGCGGCGAGGTCTACGCCGTGCTCACCATCCCCGCCGACTTCTCGGCCTCGCTCCTGACGATCGGCACGCCCGACCCCGTGCAGGCGCAGCTCGAGATCGAGACGGACGACGCCCACAGCTACCTCGCCGGCTCGGTCGTGCAGGCCGTCGGCAGCGGACTCGCGCAGCAGTTCGGCGCCGCGATCACCGCGCAGTACCTCGACGGGCTCACGAGCGGGCTCGGCGAGCTCGGCGCAGCCCTCGACGAGGCCGCCGACGGCGCGACGCAGCTCGGCGACGGCGCGAGCGCCCTCAGCTCGGGGCTCGTCGAGCTCAGCGCCGGCGCGAGCGCCTCAGCCGGGGGAGCTCGGTCGCTCTCCAGCGGTGTGGCCGAGTACACGAACGGAGTCTCCGCGCTCTCGAGCGGACTCGCGCAGCTGCGGGACGGCGCGACCCAGCTCGACCCCGCCCAGCAGGCGCTGTCGGGTCTCACCGCGAGCGCCGGGTCGCTCGCCGGCCAGCTGTCAGCCCTCGCCCCCGCCATCGGGGCCTCGGGCCTCAGCCCCGCCGACCAGCAGGCGTTCATCGACGCCCTGACGGCCGCGCAGGTGCTCGCCGGCACCGCGACCGCCGTGATCCCGCCCCTCAACGCCGGGCTCGATGGCGTTCAGGCGGGCATCGTCGAGAGTGCTGGCGGCGCCTCGGCTCTCGCCGCTGGCGGACCCACCCTGCGCAGCGGGGCGTCGCAACTGGCCGCGGGCCTCGGCTCGCTCGCCGGCGGAACGACCGAGATCACCTCCGGCGCCGAGTCTCTCGCCGCCGGGGTCGACGAGCTGGCGACGGGTCTCTCCTCCGGCGCGGGACAGGTGCCCGAGGCCGGCGACAGCGCCGTCGCGAGCGAGCCCGTGGTGGTCGAGTCGACCCGCACCAATGCGGTCGACGGCGTCGGCTCGGTCATCGCCGAGACCCTCGTGCCGATCGGGCTCTGGATCGGTGCGCTCGCGACCTTCCTCGCGCTCCGGCCCGCCGCTCGCGGGGTCATCGGAACCTCGGCGACGGGCGGCATCATCGTGCGCCGGGCCGTCGGTCGCGCATCCCTCATCGCCCTTGCGCAGGCCGCGCTCGTGACCGTGCTCGTGCACGCCGTGAGCGGTGTCGACCTCGCCCTGCTGCCCGCGACCCTCGCGCTCACGAGCGTCATCGCGCTCGCCTTCACGGCCCTGCACGCGGCGCTCACGCTCACGCTCGGGCGGGCGGGGCTCGTCGTCTCGCTGCTGCTGCTCGCCGTGCAGATCGTCGCGACGGGCGGCATCATCCCGGTCGCCGCGCTCGCCGACCCCTTCCCCGCGCTCAGCGCTGTGCTACCGCTGACCTACGCGGTCGACGGCATGCAGGCGTTGCTCGCGGGCGGCGACCCGGCGCGAGTCGTCGCGGCCGTCGCGGTCATGGCGCTGCTCGGCGGAGTCTCGCTGCTCGTCGCGCGCCTCGCGGCGGGGCGCGCGCGGCGTCGGGATGCCCTGGCCGCGTTCGCCCCGACCCTCGTGCCGGCCACCGCGTGACGGCGGGGATGCTCGCACCGAGCATCCCCACCCCGCGCAGCAGCGCGGGCCGCGAGCTCGAAGCCCGCGACCCGCGCCGGTCGTGCTAGCCGAGCGTCACTCCTTGGTGAGCTCGTGGGTGCCGCCGCTCATGGCGTACTCCTCTTCAGGGGAGAGCACGAGCTTCTTGCGGTAGTGCAGCCCGAAGCCCAGCAGGATGAGCGCGTAGACGATGATGATCGCCACGATGGCCGCCTGGAAGGCCGGGTTGATGAGCAGACCCACGAAGACCAGGGCGGCGATCGCCGCGGCGCTGTAGGCGCCGAACGTGCCCCACGGGCTCTTGTAGGGGCGGTTCACGTCGGGGAACTTCCGGCGCAGGATCAGGAACGACACCATCTGCAGGAAGTACGCGACGACCGCGCCCCAGACGGCGATGTTCAGGATGATCGCGCCGGCCACCGCGCCAAGGCCCTCCGGGTCGGCCCGACCGAGCAGGTCGAGCACGACGATCGCGACGAAGCCGACGACCGCTCCGACGGTGAGCGCGACCCACGGGGTCTTGTTCTTGCCGGTGAGCGACAGGAACTTCGGGTAGTACCCGGCCCGCGACAGCGAGTACATGTTGCGCCCGTAAGCGAACATGATGCCGTGCAGCGAGGCGAGCAGGCCGATGAGCGCGAAGATCGCGAGCAGGGCCGCGAGCTCGTCGCCGACGATGGCCCGGAAGCCGTCGAGCAGCGGTTCGAGCGAGACGCCCGTCGCCTCGGCGCCGAGCACACCCGTGTTGAGGAAGAGCACGAGCACGCCGGTGACGATGAGGGTGCCGCGCGCGATGACGCCGGCGCGGGGGATGTCCTTCTCCGGGGTGTGCGACTCCTCCGCCGCGAGCGGCAGCTCCTCGATGCCGAGGAAGAACCACATGGCGAACGGCAGGGCGAAGAGGATGGCGACCCAGCCCTCGGGCAGGAACGTCGACGAACCGGCGACGTCGGGGTTCGGCGCCATGTCCCACAGCTTGTCGAACGAGAACAGGCCCGAGGCGAGCGCCATGACCGAGAACACCAGGATGATGCCGATCGCGATGATCGACACGATGATGGCGAAGCGGAACGAGATGTGCGCACCCGCGGCGTTCAAGGCGACGAACGCGACGTAGAGCACGATCCACCAGATCCACATGTTGCCCGATTCGGCGAGCGAGAAGTTCAGCAGCCCGCCCGTCACGCCGTCGAGGTACTGGGCCGAGAAGAACACGACGACCGCCGTGGTGGCGACGTACTCGATGGTCTCCGCGGCACCCGTGATGAGGCCTCCCCACGGTCCCATGGCCGATCGACCGAACGAGTACGCGCCGCCGGTGTGCGGCATGGCCGCCGACATCTCGCTGATGGAGAAGGTCAGGCCGTAGTACATGACGACGAGCACGACGAAGGCGATGAGCATGCCGCCGAAGCCCGCGAAGTCGATGCCGAAGTTCCAGCCCGAGAAGTCGCCCGAGATGACCGCGGCGACGGCGAGGCCCCAGAGGCCCCAGACGCCTGCCGATCGGCGCAGCCCGCGCTTCTCGAAGTACGTGTCGTCGACGCTGGTGTACGTGACACCGCCGGTCGCTTTCGTTGTTTCCGCCATTCAGTCCTCCTGGGGGGTGGTGGGGATGGGTCGGCACACGGGCGAGGACGCCGCACTGCGCCTTGGCAACTGAGCATGGCCGCAAAGGTGGGCGTTGTCTACCATTGGAAACCAAAACTTCAGTCGCGTCTTCCGTGCAGGCTGGGGCGCTGTGGTACTAATGGTCGACACTCGAGCCAAGGGAGGCCCCATGTCTGCAGCGCCGTCGACGGTCCGCTCCGGAAACCTGACGATCGCCGAGCTCGAGCAGCTCATCGATGCGGGTGAGATCGACACCGTCATCGTCGCCTTCGCCGACATGCAGGGCCGGCTCGTCGGCAAGCGCGTCTCCGCGCGACTGTTCCGCGAGGAGGTCGCCGCGCACGGCGCCGAGTGCTGCAACTACCTGCTCGCCGTCGACGTCGAGATGAACACCGTCGCGGGCTACGCGCTGTCCTCGTGGGAGACCGGCTACGGCGACATGGTCATGCAGCCCGACCTCGGCACGCTGCGGCGCATCCCGTGGCTGCCCGGCACGGCTCTCGTCATCGCCGACCTGCAGCGCACCGACGGCGGGCCCGTCGCCCCGAGCCCGCGCCAGATCCTGCAGCGCCAGCTCGACCGCCTCGCCGAGCACGGCCTCGTGCCCTACGTCGGCACGGAGCTCGAATTCATCGTCTTCGACGAGACCTACCGCCAGGCCTGGGCGAAGGGCTACGACAACCTCACCCCCGCGAGCGACTACAACATCGACTACGCCCTGCTCGCCTCCACGCGCATGGAGCCGCTGCTGCGCGATATCCGCAACGGCATGGACGGCGCCGGCATGTACTGCGAGGGCGTCAAGGGCGAGTGCAACCTCGGGCAGCAGGAGATCGCCTTCCGCTACGCCCACGCGCTCGCGACGTGCGACAACCACGTCATCTACAAGAACGGCGCGAAGGAGATCGCCGACGCGCACGGCAAGGCGCTCACCTTCATGGCCAAGTTCAACGAGCGCGAGGGCAACAGCTGCCACATCCACTTGAGCGTGCGCGGCACCGACGGCTCGGCCGTCATGGCGGGCGACGGCGCGCACGGCTTCTCGCGGCTCATGGAGCACTGGCTCGCCGGCCAGCTCGCCGCGATGCGCGAGCTCAGCCTCTTCTTCGCGCCCACGATCAACTCGTACAAGCGCTACGTGCCCGGCAGCTTCGCGCCCACGGGCATCGCCTGGGGCTTCGACAACCGCACGTGCGCCCTGCGCGTCGTCGGGCAGGGCCACAGCCTGCGCATCGAGAACCGCGTGCCCGGCGGCGACGTCAACCCCTACCTCGCGACGGCGGCGATCATCGCGGCGGGCCTGCACGGCATCGAGAACGAGCTCGAGCTGCCCCCGATCTTCGAGGGCAACGCCTACGCGGCCGACCTGCCGCGCGTGCCCTCGACCCTGCGCGACGCGACCGAGCTGTTCGCGGGCTCCGAGCTCGCGCGCGCGGCGTTCGGCGACGAGGTCATGGCCCACTACCTGAATATGGCCGCCGTCGAGCTGTCGGCCTTCGACGCCGCGATCACCGATTGGGAGCGCATCCGTGGCTTCGAGCGCTTCTGAGTCGGCGGGGGCGCCGCGCCCCGTCATCGGCCTGACCACCTATCTCGAGCAGGCGAAGAGCGGGGTGTGGGATGTCCCCGCCGCGTTCCTGCCGAAGGTCTACGTCGACGCCGTCGCGCGCGGGGGTGGTCTCGCGGTGCTGATTCCGCCGCAACCGATCGACGCCGAGGGCGCCGACGCCATCCTCGACGGGCTCGACGGGCTCATCATCACGGGCGGCAAGGATGTCGACTCCCGCCGGTACGGGCAGCAGCCGCACCCGACGAACGATGAGCCCCGGCTCGACCGCGACGCGCTCGAAGACACGCTGCTGCAGCGGGCGCTCGCGCGCGACATCCCCTTCCTCGGCATCTGCCGCGGCATGCAGGTGCTCAACACCACGTTGGGCGGCTCGCTCATCCAGCACCTGCCCGACGTGATCGGCTCGACGCGGTACAACGCGGGCGGCGGCGTCTTCACGCCGAATCCGGCCATCACGGTGCCGGGCACGCGCGTGGCCGAGCTGCTCGGCGACCGCGTGACGGTGCAGAGCTACCACCACCAGGCGCTCGACGCCGTGGCCGACGGGCTCGTCGTCAGCGCGGTCGGCGACGACGGCATCATCCAGGCGGTCGACATCGAGGGTGCGACATTCGGGGTCGCCGTGCAGTGGCACCCCGAGGAGGATGCCGCGGAGGACGCCCGACTGTTCGCGGCGCTCGTCGAGGCCGCAGCGGAGTATCGCGACAATCGGAAGGCCCGCGCATGAGCGAGACCACCCTCATCAACCCGGCCGACGAGACCGTCATCGGCACCGTGCGGCACACGACGCTCGAGGAGGTCGACGCGGCCGTCGCGCGCGCCGTCGTCGCCCAGCGCGCCTGGGCCGCCCTCGCTCCCGTCGACCGCGCGCGGGCGCTGCGGCGCTTCGCCGCGACGGTCGACGCGCACATCGAGGAGCTCGCGCAGCTCGAGGTGCGCAACTCGGGCCACCCCATCGGCGCCGCCCGCTGGGAGGCGGGCAACGTGCGCGACGTGCTCGACTACTACAGCGGTGCGCCCGAGCGCCTCATCGGCCAGCAGATCCCCGTCGCGGGCGGCCTCGACGTCACGTTCCACGAGCCGCTCGGCGTCGTCGGCGTCATCGTGCCCTGGAACTTCCCCATGCCCATCGCGGGCTGGGGCTTCGCGCCGGCGCTCGCCGCGGGCAACGCCGTGCTGCTCAAGCCCGCCGACTGGACGCCCCTCACGGCGATCCGACTCGGCGAACTCGCGCTCGAGTCGGGCCTGCCGGAGCACCTCTTCCAGGTGCTGCCGGGCCGCGGCTCGGTCGTCGGCGACCGGTTCGTCACGCACGAGCAGGTGCGCAAGGTCGTGTTCACGGGCTCGACCGAGGTCGGCAAGCACGTCATGGCCGGATGCGCGGCGCAGGTCAAGCCCGTCACGCTCGAGCTCGGCGGCAAGAGCGCGAACATCGTCTTCGCCGACGCCGATCTCGAGGCAGCGGCATCCGGCGCCCCCGGCTCGGTCTTCGACAACGCGGGGCAGGACTGCTGTGCGCGCTCGCGCCTGCTCGTGCAGCGCAGCGTGCTCGACCGCTTCCTCGAGCTGCTCGAGCCGGCCGTGCGGGGGTTTCGCGTCGGCGACCCGAACGACGAGGCGACCGAGATGGGCCCGCTCGTGTCGAAGGGGCACTTCGAGAACGTCGCCGCCTTCCTCGACGGGAGCGTGCCCGTCGCCTTCACGGGCAGCGCGCCCGAGGGGGCCGGGTACTGGATGGCGCCGACCGTGCTGCTGCCGAACCGCGGCGACCGCGTCGCGACGGAGGAGATCTTCGGCCCCGTCGTCTCGGTGCTGCCCTTCGACGACGAGGCCGACGCCATCGCGCTCGCGAACGACTCGATCTTCGGCCTGTCGGGCTCGATCTGGACGCGCGACCTCGGCCGCGGCATCCGGGTCGCCCGCGGGGTCGAGAGCGGCGCGCTGAGCGTCAACTCGCACTCGAGCGTGCGGTACGCGACCCCCTTCGGCGGGTTCAAGCAGAGCGGGCTCGGGCGCGAGCTCGGTCCGGATGCTCCGCTCGCCTTCACCGAGACCAAGAACGTCTTCTTCTCCCACAGCTAAAGGAGCACGCCATGACCATCACCCCCATCGACCTCACCCGGCGCTTAGCAGGCAAGGTCGCCGTCATCACGGGCGGCGCGAGCGGCATCGGCCTCGCGACCGCGCGCCGCTTCGCCGCCGAGGGCGCCACGGTCGTCATCGGCGACATGAATCCCGAGTCGGGCGAGGCCGCCGCGGCCGAGGTCGGCGGCCTGTTCGTGACGGTCAACGTGACCGACGAGGCCGAGGTCAACCACCTCTTCGACACCGCGCAGGCCACCTACGGGTCGCTCGACATCGCCTTCAACAACGCCGGCATCTCGCCGCCCGACGACGATTCGATCGAGACCACCGAGCTGCCGGCGTGGGACAAGGTGCAGGAGGTCAACCTCAAGAGCGTGTACCTGTGCTCGCGCGCGGCGCTGCGGCACATGGTCGCACAGCAGTCGGGCTCGATCATCAACACCGCCTCATTCGTCGCGGTGATGGGCAGCGCGACGAGCCAGATCTCGTACACCGCGAGCAAGGGCGGCGTGCTCGCCATGACGCGCGAGCTCGGCGTGCAGTTCGCGCGCCAGGGCATCCGCGTCAACGCCCTCTGCCCGGGACCGGTGAACACGCCCCTGCTGCAGGAGCTCTTCGCGAAAGACCCCGAGCGCGCGCAGCGCCGCCTCGTGCACATCCCGAAGGGCCGCTTCGCCGAGGCGGAGGAGCTCGCCGCGGCGGTCGCCTTCCTCGCGAGCGACGACGCCTCGTTCATCACCGCCTCGACGTTCCTCGTCGACGGCGGCATC
>NCEJ01000154.1 GCA_002280615.1 Micrococcales bacterium 32-70-13
CTCGGGCACCGTCTCGCTGCCCGTCATCCAGACCGACGCCGCGATCAACCCCGGCAACTCGGGCGGCGCCCTGCTCGACGACGAGGGCCGGCTCATCGGCATCGTCGTCGCGATCGCCACCGCGGGCGGCGGCAGCGGCCAGTCGGGCAGCATCGGGGTCGGCTTCGCCATCCCGTCGAACTTCGCGCAGCGCATCGCGACCGAGCTCATCGAGACCGGTTCGGCGAGCCACGGCCTGCTCGGTGCGAGCGTCACCGACTCGCTCAACGATGCCGAGAGCACGGTCGTCGGCGCCCTCGTCGACAGCGTGCTGCCGGGTGGCGCGGCCGAGGTCGCGGGCCTGCGCCCCGGTGACGTCATCACCACCTTCAACGGTGTGCCGATCACGGGCAGCGTCGACCTCACCGCCCAGGTGCGGGTGCTGCCCGCGGGTGCGAGCGCGTCGCTCACCTACGTGCGCGGCGGCCAGGTGCAAGAGGTCACCGTCACGCTCGGCGAGCTGCCGTAGCCCGCCGGCGGCGGGCCGCTCGGGCGGGCCCGCCGCCGCCGTTCCGGCCCCGCCGAGGCGCTAGCCTCGACGCTATGGGTCAGCCCGCGACGACGCACCCCGGCGTCAGCTACGTCATGCCGGTGTACAACGAGGCGGCCTACATCGACGACGCGATCGAGAGCGTGCTCGCCCAGCAATACGAGGGTGACCGCGAGCTCGTCGTCGTGCTCGGCCCCTCGACCGACGGCACGACCGAGCGCGTGCACGCGCGCGCGGCGGAGGACACGCGCATCCGCATCGTCGAGAACCCGCAGCTGTCGATCCCGCTCGGGCTCAATCTGGGCATCCGCGCCGCCGCCCACGACGTGATCGTGCGGGTGGATGCCCACACCGAGCTGCCCGTCGACTACACGGCCCTCGGGGTGGCGACGCTGCAGCGCACCGGCGCCGCGAGCCTCGGGGGGCTCATGGTCGCGACCGGGCGCGGGCGGCTGCAGTCGGCCGTCGCGCGCGCCTACAACAGCCGGTTCGGGCTCGGGGGCGGGGCGTACCACGGCGGAGCATCCGAGGGGCCAGCCGAGAGCGCCTACCTCGGCATCATGCGCCGCGGCCCCCTCGAGCGGGTCGGCCTCTACGACGAGGGCCTCAAGCGCGGCGAGGACTGGGAACTCAACCTGCGTCTGCGCGAAGCGGGCCACCTCGTTTGGCTCGACCCGGCCCTGCGGGTGGCCTACTGGCCGCGCGACACCTGGGGCAAGCTCGCCCGCCAGTTCACCGCGACCGGCATCTGGCGCGGCGAGCTCGTGCGCCGGCTCGGCGGCCGCAACTCGTTGCGCTACTTCGCTCCGCCCGCGCTCGTGCTCGCGAGCGCGCTGAGCGTGATCCTGCTCGTGCTCGAGCTCACGGGTGTCGTGACCGGGCTCGCCGCGTGGCTGCTGTCGATCGTGTACCTCGGGCCGGTGCTCTACATCGTGCTGCTCGGGCTGCTGCTCGTCTCGCGGTCGAGCGGTGCGACGCTCGCCGACCGTGCGACGTTCGTCGGCGTGATCGTGGTCATGCACTTCGCCTGGGGGGCCGGCTTCGTGCGCGGCCTGCTCGTCGGCGCGCGCGACGCGGTCGACCGCTCGCGCATCGAGTCGTAGCCGCGGGCTGGCGCTCAGGCCGGGTCGAGCATCCCCTCGGCGATGATGCGCGCGACGACGCGCTCGGCCGCGTGCCCGTCATCGTGCGCCGTGAACCGCTGCCGCCAGGCCGTGAGGGCCGTGGATGCCGTGCTCTCGCCGTCGCCGCGGGCCAGTCGCTCGAGCTCTTGCAGCAGGGCCGCCCGGCTCTCGGTGACCGCGACGGGAGCGCCGGCGAGCAGGTCGAAGTAGAAGCCGCGCAGCGCGCGCTCGTAGTGGGCACGGTCGGGGGTGAAGAGCACGAGCGGCGTGGGCGTCGCCGTGACGTCGAACATGAGCGAGCTGTAGTCGGTCACGACGACGTCGGCGGCGAGCAGCAGGTCGGCCATGTCGGGGTAGGTGGTCACGTCGATGAGCCCGTCGACGGCGAGGTCGCGACCGTGCCGCAAGGTGCGACTGTGGCCGCGCACGAGCACGACATGCTCGCCCGGTAGCGCGGCGAGGGCGGCGGGCAGGCTCGGCAGATCGAGGTAGTCGACCATCTGCGCGGTATCGTCGCGCCACGTCGGGGCGTAGAGCACCGCACGCTGCTCGGGGCGCAGTCCGAGCCGAGCGCGCACGGTCTGCCGCACGACCGGGTCCGTGGCGACCAGCACGTCGTTGCGCGGGTAGCCCTCGACCCAGATTGGCCCCCGGAAGGCGTACGCGCGCCGGAAGATCTCGGCCGCGTAGTCGTTCTGCGCGAGCAGGGCATCCCACCGACGGCTCTCGCGGCGCACGGCGACGCGCGTGCGCAGGCCCACGCCCTCGCGATCGAGCGCGAGGCGCTTGAGCATCGTGCCGTGCCAGGTCTGCAGCACGCGCTGGTGGGGGCGGGGCATCCA
>NCEJ01000028.1 GCA_002280615.1 Micrococcales bacterium 32-70-13
GTTCGGTCTGCTGACCGTCGTCGCCGACGCGATCGACCGCCGTCGCGCGGGCGTCGCGCTCTGGGCGAGCGGCACGCTCCTGCGGCAGGCGCCGATCTCCTTCGTTCTCATGATCCCCTCGGCCGCGGCCGCACACCTGCTCACCTGGTGGGGATGGTTCGTCACGAGCGGGGGCTACGGCCGCGAGCGGGTCGTCGGCGACGACAACCGCCTGCCGGGCATCCTGGGCGCCCTGCCCGACTCGCTGCAGAACTGGTGGGCGTACCAGACGGCCATCTACGGGTATCACGTGGGCGAGTCGAGCCCGCACAACTACGAGGCGCCCGCGATCGGCTGGCCGCTGCTGCTGCGCCCGACCTATATGCACTACCGCGACCTCGGCGACGGCACCGCCGAGGCCATCACGGGCATCCCCAACCCGCTCATCTGGTGGGGGGCCGTCGCCGCCGTCATCACGCTGCTCGTGCTGCTCGCCGTGCGCGCGGTGCGCGGGATGCGCGCGCTCCCCGGGCCCGCCCTTCCGGCGAGCGGCTGGGCCATCGCGGTCGTGCTGGTGGGCGTCGGGGCCGGCTGGCTGCCGTGGCTGCTCTACCCCGACCGCACCATCTTCTTCTTCTACACGATCGTGCTCACGCCGTTCCTCGTGCTCGCGCTCACGGTGGTGCTCGCCGCCGTGCTCGGGCCCGCCGACGCCCCGCCCGGCCGGCGCACCCTCGGTGGCGCGATCGTCATCGGGATGCTCGTGCTCGTCGTGGCGCTCAGCGCCTTCTTCCTGCCGCTGTGGACGGGCATCCCGACCCCCATCGAGCAGATCCAGCTGCGGTATTGGCTGCCGACGTGGATCTGAGCGCGTGAGTCGGAACGGCGTGATCGAGCGGGCCGCCGCGTGAACCGCGGCGTCCACGGCCGGGGTCGGCGTCTACCCCCGCCGCCCGTACACCGCGCGCCGCAGCAGCCATTCGGCCGGCCCGGGCCGGTCGGCCGCCGCCAGAACAGCCGCGACGACGAGCGTGCCGAGCCACGTGATGACCGCGATCTGGGTGGCCTCGGCGACGCTCGCGGTCGCGCCGAGGCCGAGGCCGTAGGGCGCGAAGACGATCACGAAGACGAGCGACTGGGTGAGGTAGCCGCTGAGCGACCGCTGGCCGAGGGCCGCGAGCAGGCGTGAGATCGGCCCCCGCGGCTTCGCCGTCGGGCTGCCGAGTTCGCGGCCCGAGCCCCGACCGCCCACGATGAGCGCGATCAGGGCGACGTAGGCGGCGCCTCCGATCGCACCGGTCGCCGCGTGGAGCATGGCCGCGAACGGCTCGACGAACGGCGAGAGCTCGATGACGCCGAGCAGCGCGAGCGCCATCGGCAGGGCGCCGAGCACCGAGAGCGGGATGCCCACGCCAGCGACGAGCCCCAGGGCGCGGCGGTGCCGCGCCGGCTGCCCGAGCACGCGGTGGCGGGCGGCCCAGAGCCCGAGGATCATCGGGGCGAGCAGCCCGAGACCGCCGAACGGAACCGACAGCATGCCGAGCGTCCACTCGCCGAGTCGGGCGAGCACCGCGAGCGGGTAGGTCTCGGCCGCCGCCGAGCCGAACAGTGCCGCCGTCGAGAACCCGCCGCCGGGCACCTGCGCGAGCAGACCGCTCAGCCCCTCGGCGATGCCCGCGAGCACGAGGAAGGCGAACGACGCCCACCCGACGATCGCGAGCGTGCGCCCCGAGGCGCGGATGAGCAGCACGAGGGCGAGCCCGAGCAGGCCGTACGTGCCGAGGATGTCGCCGAAGAACAGCAGCACGCCGTGCGCGGCACCGAAGGCGATGAGCCAGAGGTTGCGGCGCAGCAGCAGCCGGCGCGCCGCGGGCCACTCGGTACCGCGCGCTTGCTCGCGCGTCAGGATCTGCGTGAGGCCGTAGCCGAAGAGCAGCGCGAAGAGCGGGTAGCTGCGGTTGTCGGCGAGCGTCGCGACGACGGCGTTGACCCACGGGTCGGCGGCGGCGTCGGTCACGGGCTTGAGCAGCAGGCCGAGCTCGCGGCCGTACAGGAAGAAGGGCACGTTCGCGACCGCGATGCCGAGCAGCACGAGGCCGCGGGCGACATCGGGGGCGAGCGAGCGCTCGGCGCGCGCCGTGGGAGCGAGGGGGCCGTGGTGCGGGGCGGGCTGAGCATCCGTCGTCATAGTGTCATCGTATTATTACTACATCCCACACGGCAAGCCGGGGTGGCCACGGGAGGCGATGACGAGTCCGAAACACAACCGTCAAAAATTTGTCATGCGCGAGCGGCAGAACCGACGTACTCTCGTGACACCCGAATGTCCGCTTCTCCCGAAGGAAGCGTTCCATGCGCAACCCCCAGCGCTCGTTCTCCTATGCGCCCGATCGCCCCCGATCGGCTGGTCGGCGTGCCCTCGCGACGATCGCGTCGACCGGAGCCCTGCTCACGGCGCTCGCCGTCATGCTCGCCGGCGGTGCGGCCGCCGCCTCCGCCACCGGGCTGAGCGTGAGTGCCACCGCTGCCCAGGTCGGGCAGGTCGGGGCCGTCACCGTCGCGGGAATCAAGAGCGTCGACGGCTCGGTGCGCGTCGAGCTGCGCCCGCCCGGCAACACCTGGCTCGACGTCACGGGTTCGTGCGCCGGAACCGGCCTTGGCTCGGGCTCGTGGTCGTGCAGCCTGCTCCCCGCGGGCGAGCGCCCGCTCGGCGACCACAAGATCGTCGTCACCCAGACGATCGGCGACGCGGTCTCGACCGCCGCCACGCACTTCACGGTCGTCCCCCCGCCTGCGCTCGCCGCGGCCACGCCGCCGCCCCCGCCTCCGCCGCCGCCCCCGCCGACCCCCACCCCGACGGTGACGCCGCCGCCGGCGCCCACCCCGCCGCCCGCCGCGCCGCCGCGACCCGACCCGCAGCCCGAACTGCTCGAGCTCTCGCCCGAGGCGCCCGTAGAGCCCGAGGCCCCCCTCGCGGTCGCCGCTCCGGTCGCGGTCGAGCTGCCCACCGAGGCCCTGCCCGCCCCCGTCGAGCGCGCCTTCGCGCCGTTCGTGCAGATCGACCGCAACGACCCTGCGGCACCGAGCGCGCTGAGCGAGGGCCTGCCGAACGTCTGGCGAGACCCCGTGCGGCTGCTGTGGGCGGTCGGGCTCGGCGCCATGTTCCTGCTCCTGGTCGCGATCCCCGCCGAAGTGCTCAACTCGACCCTCGAGGCGAACGCCCACCGGTGGCGCTGGCTCTACGCCTGGGCGCTGCCGCTCGTCAACAAGGTCTCGGCCGTCATGAGCACTCTGCCCGCGTGGGGCTCGTCGGCCCCCGTCGTCATCGTGCTCACGAGCATCGCCTTCGGCTTCGCCGACCCGAACTTCGGGTTCGACCTCACCTCGCTGCGTCTCGTCGCGTCGCTCGCCATCGGCCTGCTGATCGTCGTCTACCTGCCGAGCATGATCACCGCCGCCCTGCTCGGCAAGCGCTGGCACGTGCCCTCGGCGATCATCACGCAACCCGGCGCGATCATCATCGCCATCCTCGGCGTGCTCGCCTCTCGCGCGCTCGAGTTCAGCCCCGGCCTTCTCGTTGGCCTCGTGCTCGGTATCGAGCTCGCCGCGAGCGCGCGCGCCGAAGACCAGCGTCGGGCGATCGTCACGCGCATGCTCGTGACCCTCGGCGTCTCGCTCACCGCCTGGGTGGCCTACTCGATCATGACCGCGGCCCTCACCGGCACCGACGAGACCTTCCTGTCGATCTTCGTCACCGAGACGCTCGTCGCCGCAGTGCACGAGGGCATCACGGGTCTGCTCGTGGCGCTGCTGCCGCTCATGTTCCTCGACGGCAAGACGCTCTTTGACCAGTCGAAGCTCGTCTGGGTCGCGCTCGCGGGGCCCACCGCGGTCGCATTCGCCCTGCTCGTGCTGCCGACCTCCGACCGGCTCGCTGCCGACGCCCCCGTCGCGGTGTGGATCGGCGTGTTCGCCGGCTTCTGCCTCACCGTCGCGGCGATCTGGGCGGGCTTCCGCGCGCTCGACCGCCGCGACCAGCGCGCGGCGGCCGCGGCCGAGGAGCACGCCAAAGATTACGTCGCGTAACGCCCGGCCCGGTACGTCGTCGCGTGCGCGGTTAGCCTGAAGGCATGGCCGACCGCGACTATGGCTTCCGCACGCGCGCCGTGCACGCCGGCAACGTTCCCGACTCGGCGACGGGCGCCCGCGCCCTGCCGATCTACCAGTCGAGCGCCTTCGTGTTCGACTCGACCGAGGATGCCGCGGCCCGGTTCGCGCTGCAGAAGTACGGCAACATCTACAGCCGCCTCGCGAACCCCACGGTCGCGAGCTTCGAAGAGCGCGTCGCGAGCCTCGAGGGCGGACTCGGCGCGGTCGCGACCTCGAGCGGCCTGAGCGCGCAGTTCGTCACCTTCGCCTCGCTCGCGGGCGCGGGCGACCACATCGTCGCCTCGTCGAACCTCTACGGCGGCTCGGTCACGCAACTCGACGTGACGCTGCGCCGCTTCGGGGTCGAGACGACCTTCGTGGCGAGCGACGACCCCGCCGACTACGCCGCGGCCATCATCCCGGGCCGCACCAAGCTCGTCTTCGCCGAGACCATCGCGAACCCCTCCGGCGACATCGCGGACATCGCGGGTCTGGCCGACGTGGCGCATGCGGCGAGCATCCCCCTCGTCATCGACTCGACCATCGCGACCCCGTACCTGTGCCGCCCGATCGAGTGGGGCGCCGACATCGTCGTGCACTCGGCCACCAAGTTCTTGGGCGGGCACGGCACGACCCTCGGCGGCGTCGTCGTCGAGTCGGGGCGTTTCGACTGGTCGAACCACAACTTCCCCCTCTTCGAGGAGACCGTCGCCCACTACGGCGGCCTCACCTGGTACGGCAACTTCGGCGAATACGCCTTCCTCACCCGCCTGCGGGCCGAGCAGCTGCGCGACATCGGGCCGGCCCTCGCTCCGCACTCCGCCTTCCTGCTCGCGCAAGGCGTCGAGACGCTGCCCTACCGCATGCAGGCGCACGTCGACAACGCCCGTCGCGTGGCCGAGTGGCTCGAGGCCGACCCGCGCATCGAGACCGTCAACTGGGCCGGTCTCCCTTCGCACCGCCACCACGAGCGCGCGCAGCAGTACCTGCCGATCGGTCCGAGCTCGGTGTTCGGCTTCGTCGTGAAGGGCGGCCGTGCCGTCGGCCAGGGACTCATCGAGAACGTCAACCTCGCGAGCCACCTCGCCAACATCGGCGACGCGAAGACGCTCATCATCCACCCCGCCTCGACGACGCACGCGCAGCTCACCGAACAGCAGCTCGTCGACGGCGGCGTGCACCCGGGCCTCGTGCGCCTCTCGGTCGGCATCGAAGACGCCGACGACATCATCTTCGACCTCGACCAGGCGCTCGACGCCGCGCTGAAGGGGGCCTGACCATGTCGGATGCGACCACGGCAGACACGGCCACCGTCACCCTCGCGAACGGGCTCACCTGCGACATCCCGGCGAGCTCCCCGCTCGCGAAGCTGCTGAAGTCGCAGCGCACGTGGGTGGGGCCCTCCGCGAAGGAGCGGCTGGGCATCCTGCGCCGGGCGAAGAGCGTCGCGATCGTCGGCGCCTCGCCGAACCCGGCGCGCTCGTCATACTTCGTCGGCACCTACCTGCAGCAATCGAGCAACTACCGTGTTTACTTCGTGAACCCGAACGCGACCGAGATTCTGGGGCACCCCGCCTACCCCGATCTCGCCTCGCTGCCCGAAGTGCCCGACATCGTCGACGTGTTCCGCAAGGCGAGCGACATCCCCTCCGTCATCGACGATGTGCTCGCCGTGGGGGCACCGACCGTGTGGGTGCAGCTCGGCATCTGGAACGAGGAGGCCGCGCGCTACGGCGAATCGAAGGGCCTCACCGTCGTGATGGACCGCTGCATCAAGGTCGAGCACGCGCGCTTCCATGGCGGCCTGCACCTCATGGGCTTCGACACCGGGGTCATCTCGGCGAAGAAGCAGGTGCGGTAGCCGCGCACCCCGCAGACTGGGAGCATGAGCCCCGAGTCGACCGCAGCCGGGCCTCCGCGCGCGCGTCGGGGGGTCGTGCTCGCGTCGGGAGCGCTGCTGCTCGCGGGAATCATGGCGGCCGTCGTCGCGGCGAGCCTCGCGCTCGTCGCGCCGAGCCCGGCGCGCGGGCTCAGCGCGGGCCTTGCATCCCTCACCCCCGCGGCACCCGTGGTCGCGGTCGACGGAGCCGACCTCATCGATCGGCGCACGGGCGAGCGCGTGCCGCTGCTCGGGGCGAACTGGCCGGGGTTCGAGTACGCGTGCATCCAGGGCCGAGCGCACAACGACGGCGGGGATGACGCGGCGGCCGTCGCCGCGATGGTCGAGTGGGGGTTCACCGCCGTGCGCGTGCCCCTCAACCAGCAATGCTGGTTCGACGAGCGGCCGAGCGAGGCCTTCGGCTCGGGCGCCGAGTACCGGGCGGCCGTGCGCTCGTGGGTCGCCCAGCTCACCGACGCCGGTCTCGTCGTCATCCTCGACCTGCACTGGAGCGCGCCGGCACCCGGGCTCGCCGATGGGCTCCGCCCGATGCCCGATGCCGACAGCACCCGATTCTGGAGCTCGGTGGCTGAGGAGTACCGCAAGCACCAGGGCGTGCTCTTCGACGTGTTCAACGAGCCGCACAGCCGCTACGACCCCGACCGCGAGCAGTGGGCGTTCACGCTCGACTGGCGGTGCTGGGCCGAGGGCGGATGCACGCCCCCGATCGAGAACGATCTCACCCTCCCCCTCTCGGGAGAGACGTATGCGGCCGTGGGCATGAGCGCGCTCGTCGACGCCGTGCGGGGGTCGCGCGCGACTCAGCCGATCATCCTCAGCGGCATCGACTACGCGAACGACCTGCGCGGCTGGCTCGACGCCGCACCCGACGACGATCAGCTCATCGCCGGCCTGCACGCCTACCCCGGCAACCGCTGCGCCGACGAGGCCTGCTGGGCCGCCGAGGTCGCCCCGGTCGCGGCGCAGGTGCCCGTGCTCATGGTCGAGTTCGGGCAGAGCGACGGGGGTGACGACCACCTGCGGCGGGCGTTCACGTGGGCCGAGGCGAACCTGTCGGGCGCTCTCGCGTGGGCGTGGTGGAGCATCCCCGCCACGGAGTCGGAACCGAACGCCGCGTTCTCGCTCATCGACGATGCGCTGCAGGCCCGCGCGCCCTCGGGCACGGCCCTGCGCGAGCTGCTCGCGGCGCGCACGCCCTAGACGCGGGATGCCCGGCTAGGGTCGCACCATGAACCCGAGCTCCGCATCCATCGCCGTCACGGTCGTCGGCGGCCCCACCGCCCTGCTCGAGTGGGCCGGCCTGCGCCTGCTGCTCGACCCGACCTTCGACGAGCCGCAGCGCTACGGCGACCACCCCGACGCGCTCGAGAAGACCTCGGCGCCCGCGGTGTCGTTCGACGCGCTGGGCCGCATCGACGCCGCCCTCGTCTCGCACCACCACCATGAAGACAATCTCGACCACCGCGGTCGCGATCTCGCACTGACGCTGCCGCTCGTCGTGACGACTCCCGTGGGGGCGCTCGACCTCGGAACCCGCGGGGGCACCGCGCGCATCATCGGGCTCGCCGACGACGAGGGACTGGCGCTCGACGACCCGGGTGTCGTCGGCGCCGCGGTCGCGGCGCACGCTCCGGAGGGCGCTCGGCTCGTCGCCCTTCCCGCGCAGCACGGCCCTGACGAGTGGGCCGAGCGCCTCGGGCCGGTCTGCGGGTTCCTACTCTCCGCGCCCGGGCACCCGACCGTCTACGTGTCGGGCGACAACTCGGAGGTCGGTGTCGTCGACACGATCGTCGCCCGCCACGGCCAGGTGGATGCGGCGATCCTGTTCGCCGGAGCCGCGCGGGTCGACGACATCGACGCGCCCCTGACCTTGACGGCCGAGCGCGCGCGGGCCGCGGCGCTCGTGCTCGGCGCACGACGCGTGGTCGGGCTGCACGTCGACCAGTGGACGCACTTCAGCGAGGGCCGCGATGCCCTCGAGCGCGAGTTCGCGGGACTCGAGTCGGCCGCGGGGGGCCCGCTTCTCGCGCACACGCCGCTGGGTGCGCGCACCGAGGTCGCGCTCTAGGGAGAGCCGCGCATCCCGCGCCCGGCGTTGTCCGCCCGAGGTGGACTGCTCGACTTCAGCCACCCACCCTGCCCCGGAGACTTCCAGAACTGCGGAAATCGGTGAGCTCGGTTCACGAACTTCCGCATTTCTGGAAGTCACGGCAGAGGGGCCGGCCGGGAGCGCGGCTGTCGTAGTCGGAGCATGACCGCTGACACCGAGCGGCGTGCGACCCCTAGAAGTCGGTGTTGAGCGGGTGTGCGCCGACGCGCTGGTCGCGGTCGCAGGCCGCGATCGTTGCCATGTCCTCCGCCGAGAGCTCGAAGTCGAAGACTGCGGCGTTCTCGATCATGCGCTCGCGTCGAACCGTCTTCGGGAAGACGATGAGGCCCTCCTGCAGGTGCCAGCGGATGGCGATCTGCTGCACGGTCTTGCCGTGGCGCTCGGCGATCGCGGCGAAGCCGGGCAGCTCGGCGAGGTCGTACTGGGCGCTGCCGAGGGGGCTCCACGACTCGGTGCGGATGCCCCGCGCCTCGTGGAACGCCCGCAGGTCGCGCTGCTGGAAGGCGGGGTGCAGCTCGACCTGGTTGACCGCCGGCACGACCTCGGTTGCGGCCGCGAGGTCGTCGAGGTGGGTCTGCATGAAGTTCGAGACGCCGATCGAGCGGGCGAGCCCGGCGTCGCGCACCTCGATCATGGCCTCCCACGACTCGACGTGCTTGCCGTACTTCGGCGACGGCCAGTGGATGAGATAGAGGTCGACCTGCTCGAGCCCGAGCCGCTCGAGGCTCGCCTCGGCGGCCGCGCGCACGGTGTCGCGGCCCTGGTCGCTGTTCCACAGCTTGGTCGTGATGAAGAGCTCGTCGCGCGGGATTCCCGACTCGGCGATCGCCCGACCGACACCCGCCTCGTTCTTGTAGACGCGGGCCGTGTCGATGTGGCGGTAGCCGACCTCGAGCGCCTCCGCGACCACGCGGTGCGCCTCATCGTCGTCGATCTGCCACACGCCGAGCCCGAACTGCGGGATGCGGTGGCCGTCGTTGAGCGTGATGGAGGGGGTGGGGATCGCGTCAGTCATCCCCCTAGTCTCCCCCATCCCGCTCAGACGGTGCTGGGCACCGACCGCTCGTCGGGGCCGTTGTACAGGCTCAACGGTCGGATGAGCGCGTTCGCGGCGAGCTGCTCGCGCACGTGCGCCGTCCAGCCCGTGACGCGCGCGGCGATGAACAACGGCGTGAAGAGCTCGGTGTCGAAGCCCATGAGGTCGTAGGCGGGCCCCGAGGGGTAGTCGAGGTTCGGCTTGATGCCCTTCGCCTCGTCCATGGCCGTCTCGAGCGCGTCGTAGAGGTCGAGCACCTCGGGCCGCTCGTAGTGCGCGACGAGGGTCTCGAGCGCGGCCTTCATGGTCGGCACGCGCGAGTCGCCGTTCTTGTAGACGCGGTGGCCGAAGCCCATGATCTTGCGCTTCGCGGCGAGGGCGTCGGCGAGCCACGCGGCGGCACCGTCGGCGGAACCGACCTCGCGGAAGGTGTGCATGACGGCCTCGTTCGCACCGCCGTGCAGGGGTCCCTTGAGGGCACCGATCGCGCCCGTGACCGCCGAGTAGACGTCGCTCAGGGTCGAGGCGATGACCCGCGCCGTGAACGTCGAGGCGTTGAACGAGTGCTCGGCGTACAAGATCATCGACACGTCGAACGCGCTCACCACGACGAGCTCGGGCACCTCGCCGAACGTCATGTGCAGGAAGTTCGCCGAGTATCCGAGGTCGTCGCGCGGCTCGACGAGCTCCTGCCCGCGCATCCGCCGCTGCGCGTAGGCGACGATCGCCGGCAGCTGCGCCCACATCCGGATGCTGCGCTCGAGCGTCAGGTCGCCGTCGATCCACGTGCCGTCGGTCGTGAGCGACTCGTCGAGCGCGCCGAGCACGCTCACGGCGGTGCGCACGACGTCCATGGGGTGCGCGCTCAGCGGCAGCGCATCCATCGCGTCTTTCACCGTGGGGTTCAGGTGCCGCAGCGAGCGCTCGAGCGTCTCGAACTCGGCGAGCTGCTGCGCGTTCGGCAGCTCGCCGTGCCACAGCAGGTAGGCGACCTCTTCGGCCGTGCAGCGCTCGGCGAGCTGCTGCACGGGGTACCCGCGGTACAGCAGCGAGTTCGTGTCGGGGTTGACCTTCGAGATCGCCGTGACGTCGACGACGACGCCGGCCAGGCCCTTCTTGATGTCGTCGAGCATGTCGGTCTCCTTGTGGGTCAGCGGCCGGTGTACGTGAAGATGTCCGAATCGAAGGCGTTGTACGCCTCGTAGTCGAGCAGCTCGTAGAGCCTGCCTCGAGTCTGCATGCCCGCGACCTCGCCGTCGAGGGTTCCGGTCGATTGCAGGGTGTCGAGCGCCCGCTCGATCGCGCCGAACGCGATGCGCAGCAGCGAAACGGGGTGGATCACGAGGTTGACGCCGACGTCGGCGAGCTGCTGGTGGGTGAACAGCTCGCTCTTGCCGAACTCGGTCATGTTGGCGAGGATCGGCACGCTCACGGCCTTCCGCATCTGCTCGAACTCGGCGAGCGTCGCCATCGCCTCGGGGAAGATCGCGTCGGCGCCGGCCGCCTCGAGGGCCTTGGCGCGATCGATCGCGGCATCCATCCCCCCGCCCTGATCAGAACCGACGCCGCGGATGTCGGTGCGCGCCATGATCACGAGGTCGGGGTCGCGGCGGGCGTCGACCGCCGCGCGGATGCGCTTGACCGCCGTGTCGAGGTCGACGACGGCCTTGCCGTCGAGGTGCCCGCAGCGCTTCGGGTTGACCTGGTCTTCGAGGTGCAGGCCCGCGACCCCCGCGTCTTCGAGCTCGTGCACCGTGCGGGCCACGTTCATGGGCTCGCCGAATCCGGTGTCGGCGTCGACGAGGGTCGGCAGGTCGCTCATCCGACTGATCTGGTGGGCGCGGTGGGCGACCTCGCTGAGCGTCGTGAGCCCGATGTCGGGCAGTCCGAGCTCGGCGGCCATGACGGCGCCCGAGATGTAGGCGCCGTCGAAGCCCTTGTCGGCGATCAGGCGGATGCTGAGCGGCGTGAACGCGCCCGGGAACACCTGCAGGCGCCCGCTCGCGAGCCCCGCGCGGAACGCCTGGCGGCGCTGGCTCGGCGTGGTGGTGGTGGAGAGCATCAGTAGAGTCCCTTCGGGGCGGCGGGCAGAGGGTGCATCGGGGTGACAGTGAGCCCGCCGAGCTCGGCGGGGGTCAGTTCGGGCAGGCGCTGGGCGACATCGAGGAAGCGGTCGATCTCGTCGGGGCTCAGGATGCCCTCCGCGAGCATCCGGAACTTGCCCACGTACTCGGCGCGACCGAAGGGCCGCGCGCCCAGGGGGTGCGCGTCGGCGACAGCGATCTCGTCGACGACGCGCGTGCCATCGGTCAGCTCGATCTCGATGCGGCCGCCGAACGCCTTCTCGCTCAGGTCGAGCGAGTGGTAGCGGCGCGTCCACTCGGCGTCTTCGGTCGTCGTGATCTTCTGCCAGAGGGCGACCGTGTCGGGGCGGCCCGCGCGCTCGGGCGCGTACGAGTCGACGTGGTGCCAGCGCCCGTCTTGCAGCGCGACGGCGACGATGTACGGGATCGAGTGGTCGAGCGTCTCGCGGCTCGCGGTCGGGTCGTACTTCTGCGGGTCGTTCGCGCCGGAGCCGATGACGTAGTGCGTGTGGTGGCTCGTGTGCAGCACGATGCGCGCGATGTTCGCGGGGTCGCGCAGCTCGGGGCGCTCGGTGCCGAGCCGACGTGCGAGGTCGATCCAGGCCTGCGCCTGGTACTCGGCGGAGTGCTCCTTCGTGTAGCTGTCGAGGATGCCCGTGAGCGGCTGACCGCTGTCCGGCAGCGGAACCTCGTAGCGAGCATCCGGGCCGCTCAGCAGCCAGGCGATGAAC
>NCEJ01000029.1 GCA_002280615.1 Micrococcales bacterium 32-70-13
GCGCGCACGTCGTCGAGGTTGCCGACGGGCAGGATGGTCGTCTGCTGCTGGCCCGCGGCACCGTTCTGCGAGGAGCGCGAGGCGCGGTTGACGGCGATCTGCCACCAGCCGGAGGGCCGCCACAGCAGCGGCTGGCTGACTTTCACCGAGTGGATGCGCCCGGGCGGCAGGGTCTCGTTCGTCGTCGAGAGCAGCCCGAAGCCCACGCGCACGCCGTCGGGCGTCGCGGCGATCGAGTAGCGCAGCGAGCGCGTGATGCGCGCGACGAGGAAGCCTCCGATGCCGATGAGGCCGGGCAGCATCGCGAAGAGCAGGAAGAACTCGCCCGTGATCACGATCGTCACGCCGAGGCCGATGAGCAGGGCGACGAGCACGAGCGTCGTGTCGCTCAGCACGGTCGAGCCGATGAGCCGGCCGGGGTTCATTCGCACGATCGAGGTGGGCTCGGCGAGTTCGACGTCGAGCTCGGGGGCCAGCAGTTCCGAGACCCGCTCGTCGAGCATCCCCCCGATGCCGGATGCCGTGCCCGCCACCGGCTCGGCCCCCGCGCGCTGCGCCCCCGAGGCGAGCAGCAGGATGTCGCGGCGCAGCGCGTCAGCGTCGCGGCCGCGCAGGTAGGCGAGGGGGACGCTCGCGTCGTTGCCGGCGACCGAGATCTCGAGCTTGGCGGCGCCGAACAGGCGCGGCACGATCGGCCGGCCGATGTTGATGCCCTGGATGCGATCGAGTCGCGCCTTGCGGTTGGTGCGGAACAGGATGCCCGACCGCACCTCGACGACCTCGTCGGTGATGCGGAAGGTGTGCAGGCGCCACGAGAAGTAGAAGCCCGCCACGAGCAGCAGCAGCACGCCGACCGCCGCGAGCAGGGCGACGAGCACGAGCTCTTCGCGCACGATGTAGTCGATCGCATCGGCCTCGAGGTCGCCGCCCGAGGGAGGCAGGTCGACGTCTTGCCCCTCGAAGAAGAGCTCGAAGAGGCGATCGCGCAGGTTGACGACGAGCACGCCGATGATGGCGATGAACGCGAGGCCGCCGCGGAAGAACGGCGTGGCGGGGTGCAGCCGGTGCCACTCGCCGTCGGCGAAGTCGGTCGTGGCGCGCGGTGTCGACACGGCGGCCGGTGCGGCGGCGGGGCCCTCGGCGTCGGCCTCGGTCACAGCCCGGCCCGGCGGGTCTCGGCGACCGCGACGAGGTGGTCGCGCAGGCGCTCGGCCTCGGCGAGCGGCAGGCCGGGGATGAGCACGCCGCTCGAGGCGGCGGCCGTGACGAACTTGAGCTCGGCGAGCCCGAACGCGCGGGCGATGGGTCCGCGGCTGATGTCGACGAGCTGCATGCGGCCGTAGGGCACGGCCACGAAGCGCTGGAACATGATGCCGCGTCGGAACAGCAGGTCGTCGTCGCGCAGGAGGTAGCCGATCGACCGCACGCGGCGGGGCGTGAGGGCGAGCACGACGAGGAAGAGCGCACCCATGCCGATGCCGAGCAGCCAGCCCTCGGCCCAGCCCAGCCAGAACGGCACGAAGGCGACGGCCGTCGCGATGGCGCCGAAGACGAGCGTGCCGATCATGTCGACGGGGATGTACTTCGGCGACACGCGCTGCCACTCGGTCTCGGGGCGCTCGAGGCGGCTCGCGACGGTCTCGGACTCGGCGGGCGCAGCGGTGTCGGGCGCTTCGGGATCGGTGGTGGTCACGCGTCGGCCTCCTCGGTCGGTTCATCGGGCGGAAGAGCGCACCAGTGCTCGGCGACGAGCGCCGCGATCACCAGCAGCACGGCGGCGACGACGGTGCCCCCCGCGGCCAGGGTCGAGCCTAACGGCACGACCGAGCGTGTGAGGAGATAGATCAGGATGCCCGCCGCACCGCCCGCGAGCAGCGCCCCGGTCAGGGCGCTCGCCTTCGCGAGCACGACGGCGCGGGTGGCGTAGAAGGGGTCGATGCGGCGCTCGCCCGCGGCCGCGCGCCGCACGGGCCACGCGAGCGCGAGCACGACGACCCCGATCAGCACGAGCGCGACGGCGAGCGAGACGGGCGGCACGATGACGGCGAGCCCGCGCATCGCGAGCACGGTGTCGAGCAGGAAGGCCGCGATGATGCCGACGAGCACGGCGATCAGCAGGGCGGCGGGGCGCGTGCGGGTCATGAGGCGGCGCCCTCGAGCGCGGCGAGCAGGGCGGCGACCGGTCCGTGCCCGACGAGCCGGGCATCCGGCTGCACCTCGAGCCACGGCGCGAGCACGAAGTCGCGCTCGTGCGCGCGGGGGTGCGGCACCTGCAGCACGTCGGAGTCGATCTCGAGCTCGTCGAGCGCGATGAGGTCGAGGTCGAGCGTGCGGTCGCCCCAGCGCTCGGCCCGCTCGCGGCCGTTCTCGAGCTCGATCTGCCGCAGCGCGTCGAGCAGCGTGAAGGGGTCGAGCCGCGTCTGCAGCAACGCGACGCCGTTGAGGTAGGGGGGCTTCTCGGGGTCGAGGCCCGCGAGCGTCAGCGCGACCGTGCCGTGCCACGACGAGACGGCGAGGATGCTCGACTCGGGCAGCGCGTCGAGCGCGACCACGGCCCGCTCGAGCGTGGCCTCGCGGTCGCCGAGGTTGCTACCGAGCGCGATGACGGCGGTCGCCGAGTGGACGGCGGTCACGACCGCCCCCGCACGATCGTGACGCTCACATCGGCGAAGGGCACCGTGATGGGCGCCTGCGGCTTGTGCACCGTCACCTCGGTCTGCCACACGGCGCCGTGGCGCAGCACGACCCCCGCCACCCGCTCGGCGACCGTCTCGATGAGGTCGACGGGGTCGCTCTCGACGGCGGCCACGACCTCCTCGGCGAGCACGCCGTAGTGCACGGTCGAGGCGAGCTCGTCGTACGCGGCCGCGCCGCGCAGGTCGAGGTGCGCGACGACATCGATCACGAACTCCTGCCCGTCGCGCCGCTCGTGGTCGAAGACGCCGTGGTGCGCGTAGGCGCGCAGGCCCGTGAGCGTGATCCTGTCGCCGCGCGCGCGGGTGTCGACCGGCGGGCTCGCGACGTACGAGGCGCGATAGGCCGGCGCGGTCTCGGCCGCCGCGGCGATCGACTGCCGCACGTCGAGGGCGCGGGCGCTCGCGCGCACGTCGTGCACGCGCAGGGCATCCACGTGCCCCGCCGCGAGGGCCGAGACGACCGCGGTCAGCAGGTCGCGCTCCTCGACCGCGGAGCCCTCGGGCAGCAGCGCGCCGAGGAAGCGCTTGCGCGAGGCGCCCAGCAGCACGCGCGCACCGATCGAGCGCAGGGTGCCGAGGTCGGCGAGCAGCTGCCAGTTGTGCTCGGCGCGCTTGGCGAACCCGAGCCCCGGGTCGACCCACAGCCGCTCGGGCTGCACGCCCGCCGCGAGCGCGGCGTGCCAGCGGCCCATGAGCTCGGTCGTGACATCCTGCGGCGCCCAGCCGTACTCGCTCACGGCATCCCACGTCGAGCTCGGCCCGCGCCAGTGCATGATCACGTAGGGCGTGCCGAGCCCCGCGACGGTCTCGAGCATGGCGGGGTCGGCGAGGCCGCCGCTCACGTCGTTGACGATCGCCGCCCCGGCCTCGACGGCCGCGGCCGCGGTGCTCGCGTTCATGGTGTCGATCGAGACGCGGATGCCCTCCGCGGCGAGCGCCGCCACCACGGGCAGCACGCGCTCGCGCTCGACCTCCGGCGTCACGGGCTCAGCGCCCGGCCGGGTCGACTCGCCCCCGACGTCGATGACGGACGCGCCCTCGGCGACCAGGCGCCGCCCCTGCGCGAGGGCCGCCTCGGGGTCGACGAAGCGGCCGCCGTCGCTGAACGAGTCGGGCGTGACGTTGAGCACGCCCCAGAGTTGTGGGCGCGCCGCCGCTCCTGCGGCGCGCCGCTCCGGGCGCGAGTCTGGCCTGCTCACGCGGCGCCTCCGCCGATGAGCGCCATCACCTCGGCGCGGCGCACGGGGTCGGCGAGCGCCCCGCTCGCGGCGACCGTGACGGTCGTGCTCTCGGCCTGCCGCGGGCCGCGGGCTCCGACGCAGCCGTGCCGCGCGTCGATGACGACGAGGGCGCCGAGCGGTGCGAGGGCCGTGTCGATCGCCGCGACGATGTCCTCCCCCAGTCGCTCCTGCAGCTGCGGGCGCGAGGCGAGGGTCTCGACGGTGCGGGCGATGCTGCCGAGGCCGACGAGGCGCTCGGCGGGCAGGTAGGCGACGTGCGCGACGCCCATGAAGGGCAGCAGGTGGTGCTCGCAGATCGAGCGCAGGGCGATGTCGCGCAGCAGCACGATCTCGCCCTTCTGCTCGGGAGCGTCCTGCGTGGCGAGCTCGTCACGCAGCAGCGGCACGGGGTCGACGCCGACGCCGGCGAAGAACTCGGCGTAGGCCTCGGCGACCCGCTGCGGGGTCGTCAGCAGGCCCGGGCGCTGCGCATCCTCACCGATCGCGGCCAGGATCTCGGCGACGGCCGCTTCGATGCGGCCGGTGTCGATCGGGGGCATGGTGCGGCTCAGTCGCGCGTCGCGGGCGGGGCGTCGGTCGACGCGTGCGCGGTTGCACCCGGCGCCGCGGCGTCGTGCGCCGTGCTCGCGAGCGCGGCCGCGTCGACGGGCGCCTTCGTCGGCATCGGCACCGGCGGCAGGTCGGGCAGCGGCCGCTTGCTGCTCGAGAGCCACTGCGGGCGCTCGGGCAGGCGCTTGACGTCGGCGAAGATCTCGGCGAGCTGCAGGTGGTCGAGCGTCTCCTTCTCGAGCAGCTCGGTCGCGAGGCGGTCGAGGATGTCGCGGTTGTCGTTGATGACCTGCCACGCCTCGTCGTGCGCCTGCTCGATGAGCGCGCGCACCTCGGCGTCGACGCGCTCGGCGAGCTTCTCGCTGTAGTCGCGCTGGTGGCCCATGTCGCGGCCGAGGAAGACCTCGCCGCTCGACTGGCCGAGCTTGATCGCACCGACGTCGGTGCTCATGCCGTACTCGGTCACCATGCGGCGTGCGATGGCCGTGGCCTTCTCGATGTCGTTCGAGGCGCCGGTCGTGGGGTCGTGGAAGACGATCTCTTCGGCGACGCGGCCGCCCATGGCGTACGTCAGCTGGTCGAGCAGCTCGTTGCGGGTGACCGAGTACTTGTCGTCGATCGGCAGCACCATCGTGTAGCCGAGGGCGCGGCCGCGCGGCAGGATCGTCACCTTCGTGACGGGGTCGGTGTTGCGCATCGCGGCGGCCGCGAGCGCGTGCCCGCCCTCGTGGTACGCGGTGATGAGCTTCTCGTGGTCGCGCATGATGCGCGTGCGGCGCTGGGGGCCGGCCATGACGCGGTCGACCGCCTCGTCGAGGGCCTGGTTCGTGATGATCTCCTCGCGCGCACGCGCCGTGAGCAGCGCGGCCTCGTTGAGCACGTTGGCGAGATCGGCGCCCGTATAGCCCGGCGTCTTGCGCGCGAGCACCTCGAGGTCGACGTTCTCGGCCATGGGCTTGCCCTTGGCGTGCACCTGCAGAATCTTCTCGCGCCCCTTCATGTCGGGGGCGTCGACCTGGATCTGGCGGTCGAAGCGGCCCGGGCGCAGCAGGGCGGGGTCGAGGATGTCGGGGCGGTTGGTCGCCGCGATCATGATGACGTTGGTGTTGGGGTCGAAGCCATCCATCTCGACGAGCATCTGGTTGAGCGTCTGCTCGCGCTCGTCGTGCCCGCCGCCCATGCCGGCGCCGCGGTGGCGGCCGACGGCGTCGATCTCGTCGACGAAGATGATCGCCGGCGAGTTCTCCTTGGCCTGCGTGAAGAGGTCGCGCACACGGCTCGCGCCGACACCCACGAACATCTCGACGAAGTCCGAGCCCGAGATCGAGTAGAACGGCACGCCCGCCTCGCCCGCGACCGAGCGCGCGAGCAGCGTCTTGCCCGTGCCGGGAGGGCCATACAGCAGCACGCCCTTCGGGATGCGCGCGCCGACCGCCTGGAACCGCGTCGGGTCTTTCAGGAAGTCCTTGATCTCCTCGAGCTCTTCGATCGCCTCGTCGGCCCCGGCGACGTCGGCGAAGGTGACCTGCGGGGTCTCCTTGCTGACGAGCTTGGCGCGCGACTTGCCGAACTGCATGACCCGGCCGCCGCCGCCCTGCAGGCGCGTGAGCAGGAAGTAGAAGATGACGCCGATGATGAGGAACGGGATGATCAGCCCGAGCAGGCTCACGAAGAAGTTGGTCTGCGGCACCTCGTCGGTGAACTCGTCATCGACGTTCGCCGCGTCGACGGCCTCGACGACTGCCAGGCCGCGGGGCGCGACATAGTAGAACTGCACGTTCTGGCCGAACTCCTCGTCGGCCTCGGCGAGCACGATGTCGACGCGCTGCTCGCCGTCGACGATCTTGACGCTCGTCAGCTGCTCCTCGGCGAGGAACTCGAGGCCCTGCTGGGTGCTGATCTGCCGGAACCCGCCGATGCCGCCGAGCAGGGCGAAGCCGATCCAGAGCACGAGGGCTCCGGCGACGATGTAGAGGAACGGGCCTCGGACGAGCTTCTTCACGTTCATGGGCAGGCGGGCCGGCGGCCCCGCACCTTTCTTCCGGTGGATCGTGCCTGTCAGGCTATCGCGCCGTCTGTTGGCAGCCGCTGGATGTTCGCGCGGAGCGGAGCGCCGCTCAGTCGCTGTAGACGTGCGGCGCCAGCACGCCGATGGCCCGCAGGTTGCGGTACTTCTCGGCGTAGTCGAGGCCGTAGCCGACGACGAAGGCGGGCGGGATCTCGAAGCCCACGTAGTCGACGTCGACCTGCACCTTCGCCGACTCGGGCTTGCGCAGCAGGGCGAGGATCTTGACGCTCTTCGCCCCGCGCGACTCGAGGTTCGCGCGCAGCCACGAGAGCGTCAGCCCCGAGTCGATGATGTCCTCCACGATGAGCACGTCGCGCCCGGCGAGCTCGGTGTCGAGGTCTTTAAGGATGCGCACGACGCCGCTCGACTCGGTGCTCGCGCCGTAGCTCGAGACGGCCATCCAATCCATCTCGACGTGCACGGCGAGCTCGCGCGCGAAATCGGCCATGACCATGACCGCGCCTTTGAGCACGCCGACGAGCAGCGGCGGGGTGTCGCCGTAGTCGGCCTCGACACGGCGCGCGAGCTCGGCGAGCTTCGCGTGGATCTCCTGCTCGGTGACGAGCACCTCGGTCAGGTCGGAACGGATGTCTTCGACGTCCACGGGCTACTCCTCAACTTCGGTCGGGGCGAGGGCGAACACGATCAGCCCGGCTGCGCGTTCCACCCTAATGCCGGGCAGATGCACCGGGCCCTGGCCGTGCCAGTCGGTCGCGAGCCGCGCGACCTCGAGGGTCTGAGCGCGGCTGATCGAGGCGCCGAACTGGCTGTGCACGACGAGCCGGATGAGCCGGTGGCGGATCGCGGGCGGGTTGACGAGCAGCCCCGCGACCGCGAGCGAGCATCCCCCCTCGGCCAGGTCGGTGAGATCCTCCGCGAGCTCGTCGACCATGCGGTCGAGCGCCTCGGCGTCTTCCCGCGCGATCGCGGCGGTGCGGGCGAGCGCCTCGACGATGCCCGCATCGAGGTGCTCTTCGAGGTACGGCAGGATGCTCCGCCGCACCCGCACGCGCGCGAAACCCTCGTCGCTGTTGTGCGGATCGATCCACGGCTCGAGCCCCTGGTCGGCGCAGGCCTGCGCGAGCACCGCGCGGCGCAGCCCCAGCAGCGGTCGGCGGTACAGCCCCGCGACGGCGGCCATGCCCGCGATGCTGAGCGTGCCGCTGCCGCGCGCGAGCCCCAGCAGCACGGTCTCGGCCTGGTCGTCGAGCGAGTGCCCGAGCAGCACCGCCGCGGCATCGAGCTCGCGCGCCGCGCGCTCGAGCGCGGCGTAGCGAGCCTCGCGCGCCGCGGCCTCGGGGCCGCCCTGCCCAGCCACCTCGACGCGCTCGACCCGCACGGGGAACAGCCCGAGCGCCCGCGCCGCCTCGGCCGCGCGCGCGGCCACCGCGGCCGAGTGGGGCTGCAGGCCGTGGTCGACGACCACCGCGCCGACGGGCCGCCCGAGCCGAGGGCCCTCGAACCCGGCGGCCGCGGCGAGCGCCAGCGAGTCGGGGCCTCCACTGAGGGCGACGAGAGCCAGTGAGCCCGACGGCAGCGCGCCGAGCGACTCGCGCACCGCGCGCCGCGTGTCGGCGACCGCGGGCGTGAGCCGGGGCCGTCGCGGGGCCGCGGGGGGCTCGGAGGGCATCCACTAAGGTTAGAGCCGCGCTCGCGCGACCGTCTTTTCCTCTTCTCCCCTCTTCGAAGGAGCACGCCCATGGGCGCCTACGCCGTCGTCATCGAGATCCCTCGCGGCAGCCGCAACAAGTACGAGGTCGACCACGAGACCGGCCGCGTCTTCCTCGACCGCGCGCTCTTCACGCCCTTCGTGTACCCCACCGACTACGGCTTCTTCGAGAACACCCTCGGCCTCGACGGCGACCCCGTCGACGCGCTCGTGCTGCTCGAGCACCCGGTGTACCCGGGTGTCGGCATCGAGGTGCGCCCCGTGGGCGTGTTCAACATGACCGACGACGGCGGCAGCGACGCGAAGGTCATCTGCGTTCCGGCGAAAGACCCGCGCTGGGCGCACATCCACGACCTCGCCGACGTGCCCGAGCAGACGCGCAAAGAGATCGAGCACTTCTTCGAGCACTACAAAGACCTCGAGCCCGGCAAGTGGGTCACGACCGAGGGCTGGGGGGACGCCGCCGCGGCCGAGGCGGTCATCCAGGCCGGCATCGCCGCCTACGTGCCCAGCGCGCACTAGCCGCCGCGCACTGGCCGCCTCGCACTAGCCGCTCGGCCGCGCGACCATCCCGACGAGATCGTAGCTGCGCACCGTGACGATGCGCACGGGGCGGCCCGGCATGGGCGCCTCGATCATCTGCCCGCCGCCGATGTAGAGCGTCACGTGGTACTTCGACGCGCTCGTCGACCCGCCCGTGCTGTAGAAGATGAGGTCGCCGGGCTGCGCCTGGCTATAGGGCACGAGCAGCCCGCGCGAGGCCGCCCGCGAGTACTGCGCCGTCGCACCGTGTCCGCCGATGGCGAGGCCCGCGGCCGAGTAGGCCATCATCGTGAGCCCCGAGCAGTCCCACGCGTTGGGGCCGGCGGCGCCGTACTGGTAGGGCTCGCCGAGCTGCGCGCGCGCGAAGGCGATGGCCGTCGCGACGGCGGCGGCGTTCGGCTGGGGTCCGGATGCCGGGGGCGCGGGAGCGGGCGCGCTCGGTGACGGGGCGGGCGGCTGCGGGGCCGGGCTGCTCGGTGCCGGGCTGCTCGGTGCCGGAGCGGGCGCCGACGGTGAAGGAGCAGGCGCGGACGGAGAAGGAGCGGGCGCGCTCGGCGACGGCGCGGGCGTGCCCGGTGCAGGAGCCCCCGGCGTGGGCGGCGCGGGCGCCTCGTGCTCGAGCGACTCGAGGTACTCGCGCTCGAGCGCGGCCGACCGGCCCGTGAGCTCGGCGAGCTTCGCCGCGAGGTCGTCGAGCAGCGCCTGCTGCTCGAGCGCCCGCTGCTCGGCCTCTGCCGCCACGTCGGCCGCCTCGGCGTACACCGCCTCCGCCTCGGCCGTAGCGTCACGGTGCGCGTCGCGGGCGACGACCGCCTGCTCGCGCAGGGCCGCGGCGACGTTGCGGTCTTGCAGCGCGCGCGTCACGACGGCATCGGTGCGCGTGCTGAGCGCGCTCATCGTGCCGAGCCGGTACAGCAGGTCGTCGGCCTCCGAGCCGCTCACGATGAGCGCCATCGTCAGGTCGCCGCCGCCCGAGCGTGCGAGCTGCGCGGCCAGCTGGGCCGCCTGCTGACCGGAGGCGTCTGCCCGCTCGAGCGCAGCATCCCGACGCCGCTCGGCGGTGGCCATGTCGGTGACCGCCTGTTCGAGCGCGGCCGTGGCCTGCTGGTGCTGCTCGCCCGCGATGAGCGAGGCGATGCGCAACTGCTCGGCCTCGGCGTTCATGGCCGCGACCGATTCGAGGATGCGCGACACCGCGATCTGCGTCGCCTCGACGTCGCCCTTGGCCGACTGCACGTCGTCCCACGACGGTGCGGTGGGGGCTGCCGTCGCGGCGGTGGTGCTCGTGACCCCGAGCGCGAGAACCAGAGCCGTCACGAGGGTGACGGCTCCGATCTCACGACGCCCGGGGCGCCGCATCAGAGCCGGCTACCCAACCGTGAGGCCTTTGCTTCTCAGATAGCTGATGGAGTCGGTCGTCACGCCACCCTGGCGCACCTCGAGATGAAGGTGGCAGCCCGTCGAGATGCCCGTCGTGCCAATGAGCGCGATCTGCTGACCGACGGCGATCTGCTGTCCCATTTGCACCTGGATGCCGCCGTTCTGGATGTGGGCGTACGCCGTCGTCAGGCCGTTGCCGTGGTCGATGCGGATGTAATTGCCGTAGCCGCCGTACCAGCCGGCGTACTCGACGGTGCCGCTCGACGCGGCATACATCGGCCGACCGCATGAGGTGGCGATGTCAGTGCCGGAGTGGAACGAGACGCGGCCCGTTATCGGGTGAATGCGCGTGCCGTAGGGCGAGGAGATATAGCCCGAGGCGGGTACGGCCCAACCGTTGATGATCTGTCCGGCGTTGAGACTTGACCCTGAGCCGTATTGCGCGGCAACTCCCGCCTGATAGTCCTTCTCCGTCGCCTCGCGGTTCTCGACGAGCACCGCGAGTTGGGCCTGCAGCCGTGCCTGGTTCTCCTGCTGCGCCTGCAGCGCGGCCTGGGCCTCTTGCGCCGCGGTCTGCGCGAGCTCGTAGGCGGCCTGCGCCTCGATGCGCAGCTCGTCGCGAATCTCCTTCGCGACGTTGGCTTGATCGGTGAATGCCTGGGCGGCGTTCTGGTCCTGTAGCGCGGCCGCGTAGATGCCTTCAGCCTGCTCGGCAATCTTGCTCGCGAAGCCGAGACGTGAGAGCAAGTCGTCGGCCTGGCCGGGGTCGGTGAAGAGCGAGGCCGAGAGGTCGCCGCCGCCCGTGCGAGCGAGTTCGGCGACGAATTGACCGGCGCGGGAGCGCGACTCGTCCGCGCGCAGCTGCGCCTCATCGGCCCGGGCTTGCAGCTGCTCGGCGGTGTAGGCGGCCTCATCAAAAGCAAGTTGCGCTTCGTAGTACTCGGCTCCGGCTTCTTGGGCGATCGCCTGGGTACGCTCGACCTCGGCGGTGATGGCGGCGATCGCAGCCTGAATCTGGGTGATCTGCGCCTGCGCCGCAGCAACGTTGCGGCGGGCCTCGAGCACGTCGTTCCACGAGGGGTAGTCGACGGCAAAGGCGGGCCGCTCGGTGACGGCGATCGAGCCGGTGACGAGCAGCGCGATGGCCGCGACGGCGGCGACAAACGTGCTGGCGCGACGGCGAATCCCTGACTTCATCATTTCTCTCCTGTACCGGCGATCGCGCGTTATGTCACATCTTCCACACGAGCACCATTGATAACAGTACCAACGGATGCCGCGTTCGGCCAGGTCTCGCACCGCACGCCGCGCCGGGCGCCCTGTCCGCAGGGCGCCCGCATCCTTGTCGCGACGCTAGCCCGCGCGACGGGGGCCGCTCGGGAGGCGGGTCGGATCGTCGCCGAACCCGCGCATCCACCCGCGATCGCCGGTTTGGCATTGTGGGCACCCGACCCGTATGCTTGTGCCTCGGTTGCTCTGCGGCTCGCGCCTCCTGGCCCCATCGTTTAGTGGCCTAGGACACCGCCCTTTCACGGCGGCAGCACGGGTTCGAATCCCGTTGGGGTCACCAGCACGGCAGCTCACACAATTGAATACGTATGGCCCTGTAGCGCAGTTGGTTAGCGCGCCGCCCTGTCACGGCGGAGGTCGCCGGTTCAAGTCCGGTCAGGGTCGCCACGGCGACGGGCCCTCTCTCATGGGGGCTTGTTCCGTATCGGGGCTACGGCCCTGAGGCTCTGTAGCTCAGTTGGTAGAGCGCACGACTGAAAATCGTGAGGTCACGGGATCGACGCCCGTCGGAGCCACCACCGCGAAAGCGCCGGAATCGCACGGGCCACGTCCGCGGGCTAACCAACGGAGTCACCAAATCCGTCTGCAGTCCCGAACACCCAGCAGTTGCCCGGCTCGTCCCACGACGCGAGCGCCCCAACGACTAGCGAGAACGCCGACGCCTTACGCACCGCTTTCCCCAACCGCTCAGAACCGGTAGGTCCCCAATCCACGGGACTCGGGCCCCCCATCGCGGACTGCTGCGACTTTGACCCTCCGCGGTAGGGTCAGAGCAAACATCAGCAAGGTGGCACGAGGAGGGCCTTTGCTAGACACATCGGCCTGGCCGCGCATGAAGCTCAAGGTTCTGGGCGAGCTCCATCTCGACTCCAAGAACGTCCGACTGGAGACCACGGACGCGCAGGTCGAGGCGGACATCATCGAGGACCTCTTCAAGAACGAAGACGCGCTCGGCCTCGTTGAGGCGATTTCCAGGATCGGCTACCTCACCCACGAGGTCCCGATCGTGGTGAAGCGAAAGGGCGAGTACGTCGTCGTCGAGGGCAACCGTCGGCTCGCTGCGCTGAAGGCTATCCAGAACCCCAAGCTCGTGCCCGACTTCGAGGCCCGAGTCTCAACTTTCGCCAAGTCGCTCGGGACGACGCGAGAGCAGCTCGCCTCGATCGAAGTTCTAGTCGCCCCGAGCCCAGACGAGGCGGATCAGCTCATCGCTGCGCTGCATACCTCGAATCCGCGGAGGCCATGGTCCCCTGCTCGACAAGCGGCGTTCTTCCAGGCGCAGATTGACGCCGGACGCAACCTCAAGCAGCTGGTGGATCGCTATCCGACCATCGACGTGAAGGACTTCGTCCTTCGTGCGCGGCTCGTCAATCGCCTGAAGACAGCGGTGAAAGACGAGCCGGCGCTCGTGGACTTCATCGGTGGCGCTACTT
>NCEJ01000155.1 GCA_002280615.1 Micrococcales bacterium 32-70-13
TCGAGGTAGTCGTTGGTGAAGACGCGGTCGGGGTCGAGCCGGTCGCGCACGGCGAGGAAGTCGTCGAAGCGCGGGTACGCCGGCCGCAGGTCGGCGGCGGCGCGGGTGTGCAGCTTGCCCCAGTGCGGGCGCCCGTCGTGAGCGCGCAGGATCGCTTCCGCGGCGGCGAAGTAGTCGTGAGCATCCTCGCGGTGGTAGCGATGCACGGCGATGTAACTGCTGGCTCGGCCGTGCGCGGTCGAGAGCCACACATCGTCGGCGGCCGTCGCGCGCACCTCGATGGGGAAGGAGATGCGCCAGCCGTTCGCCTCGATGACGCGCTCGAGCTCGCGCAAGACGGGCGCGACGGCGTCGAGCGGCACCGCGTACTCCATCTCGCGGAAGCGCACGCGCCGCTCGCTCGCGAACACGCGGTGCGAGTAGTCGGCGGCTTGTCGATTGAAGGCAACCCCGCTCGCGAGCCGGTTGAACGCGGGCACCGTGCCGGGCGCGATCGAGCCGATGCGGCACAGCACCTCGTAGAGGCCGTTGCCGAGCAGGTCGTCGTCGACCCAGCGCTTGACGGGCCCGACGGGCGTGCGCGGGGCGTCGGCCGGCAGTCGCGTGTTGCTGCGCGTGAGCGCGAGGCGCGTGTGCGGAAACCAGTAGAACTCGACGTGGTCGGCCTGCGTCGAGCGGTTCGGCCAGTCGTCGAGCACGGCCGAAGGCGCGGCCCGTGCCGTGGGTGCCCGTGCTGACCGCGCCCGAGATCGACTGCACGTCGATGTCGCCGAGGTTCTCGAAGGCGAGGCCGTGCGCGTGCAGGAGGGCCGAGGCGTCGCGGAGCTTCGTGCCGGCCGCGAGAGTCACGAGGCCGGCGCTCTCGTCGATCGCGGTGATGCCGGCCAGATCAGTGAGATCGAGCTGCACGCCCGGCGCGACGGCGATGCCCGTGAACGAGTGGCCTGATCCGATCGCCTTGACGGGCAGGCCGTCGACGCGGGCGCGCGCGATCGCGTCGACAACCTCGTCGCCGCTCGCGGGCCGCTCGACGCGCACGGGAGTGATCTGCTCGGTGCGAGCCCAGTTGCGCCACGGCTTCGCGGTCACAGGAACACCTGCCCCTCGCCGCGATAGGTCGGCAGCTCGCCCGTCACCCGGTCGCCGTCCACCACGGCGTAGGCATCGAGGTGCTCGGCGAGCTCTCCGGCCTTCGTGTGGCGCAGCCAGACCCGGTCACCGACGCTCAGCGTGCGGGCGGCCGGCCCGCGCAGAGGAGTCTGCACCTCGCCGGCGCCCTCGGTGCCGAGCATCCGGAGGCCCTCGGGCCAGACCACCTGCGGCAGGCGGTCGGCGCCCGCGGGGCCGCTCGCGATCCAGCCGCCGCCCAGGAGGGTGGCGATGTCGTCGCTCGGGCGCCGCACGACGGGCAGGGCGAACGCGGCGGCGGGGGCGGGCGTGAAGCCGCGGTAGGTGTCGAAGAGGTGCGGACCCATGAGTCCGCTGCCGGCGGCGAGCTCGGTGACGCTGGGGTCGGCGGCGGTCGACTCGAGAGACCCGGTGCCGCCGCCGTTGACGAACTGCAGCGGGGTGCCGGCGGCCTCGGCGATCGAACGCACGGCGGCCACGGCGCGGCCACGGCGGTCGGCGAGCTCGACCCGCGACCGACGCTGGATGCCGCGCACGAGCGCGCCCCGCACCGGACGCCCCGGCGGCGCGTCGCCGAGACCCGCGATCTGCGCCTCGTAGGCCATGATGCCGACGAGCGTGAAGCCGGGGCGTTCGACGACCGCGCGGGCGAGGGCCGCGAGCTGCTCGGGCTCGTGCAGCGGGCTGCGCCGCACCCCGAGGTGGCCGAGCGGACCCCGCCAGCTCGCATCGAGTTCGAGGGCGATGCGGATGCTCAGCCTCGCTTTCGGCGCGACGACAGAGTCGATCAGATCGAGGTGCGCGACGTCGTCGATCATGAGCGTCACGCGCGCGGCCAGCTGCTCGTCGGCGGCGAGCCGCGCGAGGGCCGCGCGATCGGTCGTGGGGTAGCCGAGCACGACGTCGTCGATGCCGCTACCGCCCGCTGCACCGGTCGCCGCGCCAGCGACGCTGTCGCGGGTGCGCGGGCTCGCGAGCCACAGCGCCTCGGGCAGCGTGTAGGAGAGAACTCCCGCGAAGCCGGGGTGCGCGAGCACGGCCTCGAGCACGCCGCGCACGCGGATCGACTTGCTCGCCACCCTGATGGGCACTCCCCCGGCACGACGCACGAGATCGGCGGCGTTGTAGGCGAGGGCCCCGCGATCGATGACCCCGAGCGGCGGGTCGAGGTGCGCCGTCGCGGCGGTGAGGCGCGGCCAGAACTCGCCCGGATTCACACCCGGCCGCTCGCCCGGCGCTTCTTCGCGCAGGCGCAGCAGCTCGGCGGTCACGGCGCCAGTCTAGAGAGCGGCGGACTCGACCGGCACAGCGCTGACCGTGCGGTCGATCGTGCACTGGCCGAGCACGCGCGTGCCGACGTAGATGACCGCGGTCTGCCCCGGTGCGACGCCGAGGAGCGGCTCGCTGATCTCGACGACGAGCTCGCCGCCGGCCACGCGCGCGACGGCGGGCACCGGGTCGGCGTGAGCGCGCACCTGCACGTGGCAGTCGAACGGCAGGAGGGCATCCGGAGCATCGGGGCCAGCGGCGGCGCCCACCGCAGGGTCAGCGCGCGTGATGCCGCTCGCGACCGGGTCGAGGCCCGCCCAGGTGAAGCGGCGCCCGGCGAGCTCGCAGATCGCGAGCGCCTCGCGCGGGCCGACGACGACCTCGTTGGTGCGCGGGCGCACCTCGAGCACGAAGCGCGGGCGGCCGTCGGGGGCGGGAACGCCGAGGCGCGCACGACCGCCTTCGAGGGCGTCGTGCCGAGCGGGAACATCGCGTGCGCGAGCTGCTCGGTCGTCAGCACGCCCAGCACGTACGACTGGTCCTTCGCCTCGTCGCTGGCCCGGTGCAGCTCGCGGTTTCCGGCGGCATCGGTCACGATGTGGGCGTAGTGCCCGGTCGCGACGGCGTCGAAGCCGAGGGCGAGCGCCTTCTCGAGCACGGCCGCGAACTTGATGCGCTCGTTGCAGCGCATGCAGGGGTTGGGGGTGCGGCCAGCGGCGTACTCGGCGATGAAGTCGTCGACGACATCGGCGCGGAAGCGCTCGCTGAAGTCCCACACGTAGAACGGGATGCCCAGCAGCTCGGCCGCCCGGCGCGCGTCGAGGCTGTCCTCGATCGTGCAGCAGCCGCGGCTTCCCGTGCGCAGCGTTCCCGGCATGCGGCTGAGCGCGAGATGCACACCGACGACGTCGTGACCGGCATCCACGGCCCGCGCAGCGGCCACGGCGCTGTCGACGCCGCCGCTCATCGCTGCCAGAACCCGCATGCTTCCAGGGTACGCGCGCGCCGCCGGGTGGATGCTCAGCGCGGGGTGGGCGACGCCGTGCTCAGCGGCCGAGGCGCGGCTGCTGCGCCGCGAGCCCCGCCGCCTGCGCCCGCTCGACCGCCTCGGGCAGCGCGGCCAGCAGCGCGTCGACCTCGTCGACCGTGGTCGCCGGGCCGAGGGTGACGCGGAGGGCGCCGCGAGCATCCGCCTCGCTGAGGCCCATGGCCAGCAGCACGTGGCTGGGCTCGGGCACCCCGGCCTGGCAGGCCGAGCCGGTCGAGACGGCG
>NCEJ01000156.1:0-715 GCA_002280615.1 Micrococcales bacterium 32-70-13
ACCGTGCGCCTCATGCTGCGCCCCGAGTGGATCGTGCCGCGCCCCGACCTGCTCGCCCAGGCGGCCGCCGGCGCCGACGCGCGCGTCGCGAGCATCTCGTACGCCGGCCACGACGCCATGATCACGGCCGACCTCGTCGACGGCCCCTCGGTGCTGCTGCGCATGGCCGCGGTCGAGCTGCCCGAGGTGGGCGACGACGTGCGCCTCGCGGTGCAGCGCCCCGGCCTCGCGTTCGCGGCCGCGTAGCCGAGCCAGCACGCCGAGCCCGCGGCTAGGCTCGCGGCATGAGCGACGCCGACGCCCCGAAGCCCGCCAACCCCGCCGAGCTGCGCGCCCGCGCCGCCGTGCTCGACGCGGCCGACCCGCTTGCCGCCTACACGGCGCACTTCGTGCCGGGCGACGACCTCGTGGCCTACCTCGACGGCAACTCGCTCGGGCGCCCCGTGACGAGCGTGCCCGCCGCCCTCGACGACTTCGTGCGCACGCAGTGGGCCGGGCGGCTGATCCGCGGGTGGGACGAGCTGTGGCTCACCCGCCCGGCCGAGCTGGGCGACCGCATCGGGGCGGCGTGCCTCGGCGCAGCATCCGGTCAGACGATCGTGGCCGACTCGACGAGCGTGCTCATCTTCAAGCTGCTGCGGGCCGCGATCGCCGCGCGACCCGATCGTGACGAGCTCGTGATCCTGCGCGACGAGTTCCCGACCGACCGCTTCAT
>NCEJ01000156.1:745-3187 GCA_002280615.1 Micrococcales bacterium 32-70-13
TGCTCGCACGCCGTCGGGTCGGTTCCTCTCGAGCTCGATGCCTGGGGCGTCGACTACGCCGTGGGCTGCTCGTACAAGTACCTCAACGGCGGCCCGGGTGCTCCGGCCTGGGCGTATGTCGCCGCGCGGCACCATGCCACGCTGCGCAACCCGATCCCCGGCTGGCTCGGGGCGGCCGCGCCGTTCTCGATGACCGAGGGCTACGCGCCCGCGCCGGGAGTGGGCTCGCTCGTGAGCGGAACGCCGCCCATCCTGACCATGGTCGCGCTCGGCGAGATGCTGACGCTCATCGAGGCCGCAGGCATCGCGGCGATCCGCGAGAAGTCGGTCGCGCTCACGAGCTACGCGATCGAGCTCGTCGACGCGCTCATCCCCAGCGCGACGGTCAGCACGCCGCGCGATGCGGAGCGACGCGGCAGCCACCTCACGGTCGACCACCCCAACTCAGCGGTCGCGGTCGAGCGGTTGTGGGCGCAGGGCATCATCCCCGACTTCCGTCACCCGAGCGGCGTGCGCATCGGCCTCTCGCCGCTCAGCACGAGCTTCGCCGAGGTCGAGCGGGGCATCCGCGCCCTCGCCGACGCGCTCTCCTAACCTGCCGCTTTCTCCCAGATCTGGGCCAAAACGGCGCAAGCACGACCACGATGTGCCCTTTTGCCCCAGATCTGGGGCAGGAGGGCGCGCGCGATCAGCGCGAGAGCGTCGCGAACTTGCGGATCGACAGAGGCACGAACACGACCAGCAGCACAACCACACCGATGAGCACCGTTGCGATCGGGTTCTGCGCCGTCCACGCGTCGCCGACGGGGGTGCCGGGGGGCACGTTGCCGAACAGCTCGCGCGCCGACTGCACGAGCGACGACACCGGATTCCACTCGGCGAAGATGCGCAGCGGCTCGGGCAGCCGCTCGCTCGGCACGAAGGCGTTCGAGATGAACGTGATCGGGAAGAGGATCAGGAACGACGCATTGTTGATGATCTCGGGGCTCTTCACCGCCATGCCGAGGAACGCCATGACCCACGAGAAGGCGTAGGCGAAGAGCAGCAGCAGCGCGACGCCGGCGAGAAACTCGAGCGGCGACGAGTTGACGCGCCAGCCGACCGCGAGACCCGTGAGCATCATCACGATCATGGAGAGCCCGTTGATGACGAGGTCGCCATTCGCGCGGCCGACGAGCACGGCCGCGCCGCTCATCGGCAGCGTGCGGAACCGGTCGATGATGCCGTCTTTCAGGTCTTGCGCCATCGCCGCACCCGAGTAGGTCGAGCCGAACACGACCGTCTGCGCGAAGATGCCGGCCATGAGGAACGACTCGTAGCCGTCGCCGGGGATCTCGATCGCGGCACCGAAGACGTACGTGAAGAGCAGCACGAACATGATCGGCTGAATCAAGCTGAAGAGCAGGATCTCGGGCACGCGGATGATCTTCATGAGGTTGCGCCATGTGGTCACCCACCCGTCGCTGATGAAGCGCGAGATCGCGCTGCCGGGCACCGGCTGCAGGGTGCGGGATGCCGCGCTCGAGGTGGTCGTCGCGCTCATGCCGCACTCTCCGTGGTCTCGTCGGCCACGTGGCCGGTCAGCTGCAGGAAGACGTCGTCGAGGGTCGGACGTCGCATGCCCGCGTCGTGCAGCGCGATGCCCGCGGTCGAGGCCGCGGCCATGATCGCCGCGAGGGCGGCGGGCCCGTCGTCGACGGGTACGACCCACGTTCGGCCGCCCGTCACGATGGGCTCGCCCGTGCCGTGCGAAGCGAGGAGGCTGCGCACGGCATCTCCATCGGCCTCATCGACGACCGTGAGGGCGACCCGCTGCCCGCCGACCGAGGCCTTGAGCTCGTCGGCCGTGCCCTTCGCGATCACGCGGCCGTTGTCGATGACCGAGATCGAGTCGGCGAGGCGGTCGGCCTCCTCGAGGTACTGGGTCGTGAGCAGCACCGTGGTGCCGTCGCTGACAAGGGTCTCGATGACATCCCACAGGCCGATCCGGCTGCGCGGGTCGAGGCCCGTCGTCGGCTCATCGAGGAACAGCACGGGCGGCTTGATGACGAGCGCGCCCGCGAGGTCGATGCGGCGGCGCATGCCGCCCGAGTACCCCTTGACCGGGCGGTTCTGCGACTCGACGAGGTCGAACAGCTCGATGAGCTCGGTCGCCCGCTGCCGGGCCACCTTCGCCCCCAAATGGTAGAGCCGCCCGACCATCATGAGGTTCTCGAGGCCCGTGAGGTTCTCGTCGACGGCCGCGTACTGCCCGCTCGCCCCGATCATGCGGCGGATCGCCTGCGGGTCGGCGAGCACGTCGACGCCGTCGATCGTGGCCGAGCCCTCGTCGGGCGAGATGAGCGTCGTGAGCACCTTGACGGTGGTGGTCTTGCCGGCGCCGTTGGGGCCGAGCAGCGCCGTCACGGTGCCCTGCGGCACCTCGAGGTCGAGGCCGTCGAG
>NCEJ01000157.1 GCA_002280615.1 Micrococcales bacterium 32-70-13
GAAGGCCCGTCAGATCCTGATCAGCGAGCTCGCGCTCGCCGAGAAGACCGACGAGGAGAAGGCCTCGACCGTGCTCGACGAGGTCCTCGCCTCCTGAGCGCCACGGTGCCCGACGCCCCGCGCCTCGCGGTCGTCGTCGTCGCGGCCGGCAGCGGCACGCGCCTGGGCCTCGGGCAGCCGAAGGCCTTCGTGCCCGTCGGCGGCCGCCCGCTGCTCGAGCACGCCCTCGAGGGGGTCTTCGCCCAGCCCGAGCCGGCGCAGGTCGTCATCGTCGCGCCCGCGAGCCACCAGGGCGAGGCGCTGGCCATCGGTCAGCGCGTCGCCGGTGCTGCTCGGGATGCCCTGACCGTCGTGACCGGAGGCGACAGCCGCGCGGCCTCCGTCGCGGCGGGGCTCGCCGCCGTCGCCGACAGCGTCGACGTCGTGCTCATCCACGACGCAGCCCGGGCGCTCACCCCGCCCGAGGTCTTCACGCGGGTCGTGCAGCGCGTGCGCGCCGAGCAGGTGGGGGTCATCCCCGCCCTGCCGGTCGTCGACACCATCGCCCGTCGCGACGACGCGGGCGCCGTGCTCGAGCAGGTCGACCGCAGCGCGCTCGCCGCGATCCAGACGCCGCAGGGCTTTCCCGTCGAGGCCTACCGCGCGGCGGTCGCGGCGATCGCGCCCGGCGCCGAACACACCGATGATGCGAGCGTGTACGCCGCGGCCGGGCATCCCGTCGTCACCGTCGTCGGCGACGACCGCGCCTTCAAGGTGACCACGCCGTGGGACCTCCGGCGGGCCGAGCAGCTCGTCGCAGGCGAGCGCCCCGCCCTGCGCACGGGCATCGGCATCGACGTGCACGCCTACGACGACGCGCGGCCGCTGTGGCTCGGGGGGCTGTACTGGCCCGACGAGCCCGGGCTCGCCGGCCACAGCGACGGCGACGCGATCAGCCACGCCGTCTGCGACGCCCTGCTCTCCGCCGCCGGCCTCGGCGACATCGGCTCGCGTTTCGGCGTCGACGACCCGCGGTTCGCCGAGGCGCGCGGCGAGGTCTTCCTCACCGCGACGCTCGAGCTCGTGCGCGACGCCGGCTTCGAGGTCGTCAATGTCGCGGTGCAGGTGGTCGCCCAGCGCCCGCGCTTCGCCCCCCGCCGCCACGAGGTCGAGGCGCTGCTGACGCGCACGCTCGGGGCACCCGTGAGCGTCGCCGCGACGACGAGCGACGGCCTCGGCTTCACCGGCCGCGCCGAGGGCGTGGCCGTGATAGCAACCGCAATGCTCCGTTCCTAGATTGCGTTGATCCTGATCGCGCCGCCGCTCCTGCGGCGCGATGCGGCTCCGCCGGCCGAGCGCGGTCGCCCGGCTGCGCCGCGGCCCGGGCAATACGGCACGCCGGTAGGCTGTGGCGGTGACCGTGCGCCTCTTCGACAGCCTCAAGGCGGCCGTCGTCGACCTCGAACCGCGGGTCGAGGGGCAGATCGGCATGTACGTGTGCGGCCCGACCGTGCAGTCGGCCCCCCACATCGGGCACCTGCGCAGCGCCCTCGTCTACGACCTGTGGCGGCGCTGGCTGAGTGCGCGCGGCTACGCCGTGACCTTCGTGCGCAACGTCACCGATATCGACGACAAGGTGCTCGCGAACGCGAGCGAGACCGAGCCGTGGTTCGCCGTCGCGTACCGCGTCGAGCTCGAGTTCACGGCGGGGTACCGGGCCCTCGGCATCCTGCCCCCGACGTACGAGCCGCGCGCGACGGCGAGCATCCCGCAGATGCTCGCGCTGATCGAGCGCCTCGTCGCCGCTGGGCACGCCTACGCGGCCGACGACGGTTCGGGCGACGTCTACTTCGACGTGCGCAGCTGGAGCCGCTACGGCGAGCTCACGCGCCAGAGCCCCGACGACATGGAGGACGCTGGCGACGCCCCCGCGCGCGCCAAGCGCGACCCGCGCGACTTCGCCCTGTGGAAGGGCGCGAAGGCCGACGAGCCGAGTACCGCGCAATGGGAGTCGCCGTGGGGCTCGGGCCGGCCGGGCTGGCACATCGAGTGCTCGGCCATGGCCGCCCGCTACCTCGGCTCGGCCTTCGACATCCACGGCGGCGGGCTCGATCTGCGCTTCCCGCACCATGAGAACGAGCTCGCGCAGTCGGCGGCCGCGGGCGATGCGTTCGCGCGGCACTGGGTGCACAACGGGCTCGTGACCGTGGGCGGCCAGAAGATGTCGAAGTCGCTCGGCAACTCGGTCTTCGCCGCCGACCTGCTCGCGAGCCACCGCCCCGCGGTCGTGCGCTACTGGCTCGGCTCGGCCCACTACCGCTCGACCATCGACTACACGCCGGGATCGCTCGACGAGGCGCAAGCCGCGCTCGAGCGCATCGAGGGGTTCCTCGCGCGCGCGGCGCGCCGCATCGCGGGCACGCGCTTCGCCGAGCCGGATGCCGAGGC
>NCEJ01000158.1 GCA_002280615.1 Micrococcales bacterium 32-70-13
CGCAGCAGCGCCGCCACCTCGGCGGTCGCGATGGTGCGGGGCTCCCTCACGCGGTCACCCTATCCCCGCCCAACCACGCCCGCTCGGAATTCGCGCGGCCGGCATGGGCTTGACTGACTGTGTGACCTCTGCCCTCTTCTCGCCCCTGTCCATCCGCTCGCTCACCCTGCGCAACCGGTTGTGGGTGTCGCCGCTGTGCCAGTACTCGGTGACGGCCGCAGACGGCGTGCCGACCGACTGGCACCTCGTGCACCTCGGCTCGTTCGCCGCGGGCGGCGCGGGGCTCGTCATGGCCGAGGCCACCGCCGTGAACCCCGAGGGGCGCATCAGCCCGCACGACACGGGCATCTGGAACGACGCGCAGGCCGAGGCCTGGTCGCGCGTGGTCGACTTCATCCACTCGCAGGGAGCCGCGGCGGGCATCCAGCTCGCCCATGCCGGCCGCAAGGCCTCCGTCTTCCCCGAATGGGGAGCGATGGCGGGCGGCGCCTCGGGCCACGGCACCGTGCCGATCGAGCAGGGCGGCTGGCAGACCGTGTCGGCCTCGGCCATCGCCTTCGACGGCTACGCCGAGCCCGTCGCGCTCGATGCCGCCGGCATTCAGGATGTCGTGGTCGCCTTCGCCGACTCGGCCCGCCGCAGCGTCGCCGCCGGCTTCGATCTCGTCGAGATCCATGCGGCCCATGGCTACCTGCTGCACCAGTTCCTCTCGCCGCTGTCGAACACGCGCGCTGGAGTCGCACGGCTTGGCCGATTCGGGCATGGCGGGCTGGAACGAGCACGACACCGCCATCGTCGCCGCGTGGGCCCAGGAGGCCGGCGCCGACCTCTTCGACATCTCGACGGGCGGCCTCGTGCGCGCCCGCATCGAGGTCGGCCCGGGCTACCAGGTGCCGTTCGCCGAGACCGTGCGCCGCGAGGGCGACGTGCCCGTCAACGCCGTCGGCCTCATCACCGACTCAGCCCAGGCCGAGGCGATCGTCGCCACGGGCCAGGCCGACGCCGTCATGATGGGCCGCGAGTTCATGCGCGACCCGCACGCCGCGCTGCGCTTCGCGCGCGAGCTCGGCGTCGAGGTCGACCGCGCCCCCGTCGGCACGCCGCCGCAGTACCTGCGCGCGTACCGCTGAGGCCTACCGCCCGCCGCGCTGCGTCGCGTCCTGCACCTCGCCGACGAGCTCCTCGATGATGTCTTCGAGGAAGAGCACGCCGGTCGTGCGGCCCTCGGCGTCGACCGAGCGCGCGACGTGCGCGCCCGAGCGGCGCATGACCGCGAGGGCATCTTCGAGGTCGGCCGTGGCGAGGATCGACACGAGCCGGCGGATGCGCTTGGGCGGCACGGGGTCGTCCAGTTCGTCGTCGGGCAGGTCGATGACGTCTTTCAGGTGCAGGTAGCCCGTGGGCTCGCCCGCGTCGTCGATCAGCACGTAACGGCTGAACCCGCGCTGGGCGACGGCGCGCTCGACGTCGAGAGCACTCGCGTCGTCGGGCAGCGAGGTGAGGGCATCCATCGGCAGGGCGATGTCGCTCACGACCTTCGTCGTGAACTCGAACGCGGCGGCGAGCGCGCCCGTCGTGTCGTCGAGCACGCCCTCGCGCGTCGACTGGCGCACGATCGTCTCGACCTGCTCGAGCGTGAAGGCGCTCTCGGCCTCGTTCTTGGGATCGACGCGGAACAGGCGCAGCACGCCGTTCGCGATCGCATTGAGGCTGCGGATGACCGGCGAGAAGATGCGCGAGACGAGCACGAGCGGCGGCGCGAGAATCAGCACCGCGCGCGTCGGCAGCGAGAACGACAGGTTCTTCGGCACCATCTCGCCGAACACGACGTGCAGGTAGGTCACGAGCAGCAGGGCGATCGTGAACGCGATGCCCGCGATCCACTCCGGGGTCAGGCCCGTCAGCCCGAGCGGGATCTCGAGAAGGTGCTTGATGGCCGGCTCGGAGACGTTGAGGATCAGCAGCGAGCAGATCGTGATGCCCAGCTGGCAGGTGGCGAGCATGAGCGTCGCGTGCTCCATGGCCCACAGCGCCGTCTTCGCCGCACGGGAACCGGCCTCGGCACGCGGCTCGATCTGCGAGCGCTTCGCGGCGATGACGGCGAACTCGGCGCCGACGAAGAACGCGTTGCCGGCGAGCAGCACGAACAGCCAGGCGATGCCCCACCAGTCGGCCTCGGTCATCGGGACTCACCTCCCGCGGTCGCGGTGCTCGGCAGAGTGATCTCACCTGTGGCGAGCGGGGTGAAGCGCACGCGATCGATGCGGCGGCCATCCAATCGTTCGATGCGGAAGGTGCCCGAGGCGATCTCGACCGTGTCGCCCACCTCGGGCAGACGGCCGAGCTCGGCCATGAGGTAGCCGCCGACGGTCTCCCACGGGCCGTCATCGGGAACCGTGACGCCCGCGCGGTCGGCGAGCTCGTCGGGGCGCAGGATGCCGGGGAAAGTCAGCCAGTTGCGCGAGCGCACGACATCGACGCGCGCGCGGTCGTGCTCGTCGCTCACCTCGCCCACGAGCTCTTCGACGAGGTCTTCGAGCGTCGCGACGCCCGCGGTTCCGCCGTACTCGTCGACGACGATCGCCATCTGGTAGCCGCGGCCCCGCAGCTCGCCGAGCAGGGTGTCGAGCATCATCGTCTCGGGCACGCGCAGCGCCTCGCTCTGAAGGGCCGAGGCCGGCACCTCGGCACGGCGGTCGCGCGGCACCGCGACGGCCTGCTTGACGTGCACGATGCCGACGATGTCGTCGATCGACTCGTCGATCACCTGCGAGAACGCGAGCGTGCGCGAGAGCAGCGTCGCGGTGTCGCGGTCGAGGCGACCCTCGCTCGCCGAGCGGCGCACGAGCGAGGCGAGCTCCTCAGCCGTGCGCGCGCCGCTGAGCTCCTCCTTCGGCTCGACGCCCATCGAGCGCAGGATGGCGTTGGCCGAGCCGTTGAGCACCACGATCGCCGGGCGGAACACCGTCGTGAAGGCCCACTGGAAGGGCACAACGACCTTGGCGGTCTGCCGCGGAAGGCTCAGCGCGAAGTTCTTGGGCACGAGCTCGCCCACGATCATCGACAGCAGGGTCGCGACGGTGATCGCGATGATCGAGCCGACGACGGGCACGGCACCCTCGGGCAGGCCGATCGAGCGCAGCGGATCGGCGAGCATGCTCGAGATCGCCGGCTCCATGAGGAAGCCCGTGAGCAGCGTCGTGAGGGTGATGCCCAGCTGCGCGCTCGACAGGTGCGTCGAGGTGATCTTGAGCGCGGCGATCGTGGGGCCGAGCCGCTTCTCACCGCGCGCCTGGCGCGCCTCGAGCTCGGAGCGGTCGAGGTTGACGAGCGCGAACTCGCTCGCGACGAAGAATCCGGTGCCGATGGTCAGCAGCAGGCCGGCGAGCAGAGAGATCCACTCAGCGCTCACGGCGACGAGATCACTATAGAGGGCTGAGGCTCGCTCGCGCCTGGGAGGGTGCCGCTACCAGCTCACCGGCAGCGCCTTGCCCTCCTCGTACCCGGCCGCCGACTGGGTGCCGACGACGGCGCGCTCGTGGAACTCGGGCAGCGTGGATGCTCCCGCGTAGGTCATCGACGACCGCAGCCCCGACGTGATCATGTCGAGCAGGTCGTCGAGCGAGGGCCGCTCGGGGTCGAGGTAGATGCGCGAGCTCGAGATGCCCTCGGCGAAGAGCCGCTTGCGGGCGAGCTCGAAGGCGTCGAGCCGCTGGAACCGCTGCTCGACCGCCTTCGTCGAGGCCATGCCCCAGCTGCTCTTGAACCACCGGCCCTGCTCATCGGCCTCGAGCTCGCCGGGCGCTTCGAGCGTGCCCGCGAACCACGAGCCGACCATGACAGCCGAGGCGCCCGCGGCGAGCGCGAGAGCGACGTCGCGCGGGTACCGAACACCGCCGTCGGCCCACACGTGCGCGCCGAGCTCGCGTGCGGTCGCCGCCGTGTCGAGCACGGCCGAGAACTGCGGGCGGCCGACGGCCGTCATCATGCGCGTCGTGCACATGGCGCCCGGGCCCACGCCGACCTTGAGCACGTGCGCCCCCGCCGCGACGAGGTCGCGCACGCCCTCGGCCGTGACGACGTTGCCCGCGACGATGGGCACACCGAGGCCGCGCGCCGCGACCGCGCGCACGGCGGCGACCGCCTGATCCTGGTGCCCGTGCGCCGTGTCGATGACGATGACGTCGACGCCGGCCTCGACGAGGGCGGCGGCCCGCGCGGCCGCATCACCCGTGACGCCGACCGCCGCGGCGACGCGCAGCCGGCCGTGAGCATCCACGGCGGGTGGGTAGAGCGTGGCGCGCACGGCACTGCGCGCACTGAGCGAGCCGATGATGCGCCCGTGGTGGCGCACCGCGACGGCCTCGACGCCCGCCGCATCGATGAGGTCGAAGGCCGCGCGCGGCTCGGTGACATCGTCATCGTCGATCGAGGGCACGCTCGGCGCCACGAGGTCGCCGATGACCGAGTCGGGCAGCGCGTGCCGCAGGGCGCTGGCCGGGATGCTGCGCTCGGGCGCCCCCTCGCCATCGACGATCGTCAGCAGCGCGCCGGGAGTATCAGCGACGAGCGCCCGCGCGGCCGCGATCGAGTGCTCGCGGCCGACGAGCACGAGCGGGTCGAGCAGGGTCGAGGCGCCCTTCACGGCGCGGATGGCTGTGTCGAGCTGCTGCGGCGAACCGTCTTGCGGCAGCACCGCGAGACCGCCGCGCCGCGCGAGGGCGGCCGCCAGGCGCGGGCCCGTCACGGAGGTCATGTTCGCGGCAACGATGGGGATGCGCAGGCCCGTCGGATCCTCCGCCGTCAGGTCGACCGCGAGCCGGCTGCCTACCGCCGAATGCTGCGGCATGAGGAAGACGTCGCTGTAGGTGAGGTCGTGGGCGGGAGGCTCGCGGAAGAATCGCACGAATTAACGCTACTCGCCCCCCCCCGCACGGGCGAAACCGGCGTGCAGGAGCGGTTAAGCTTGTGCGGGCGGTGCCAGCGAGGGCTCCGCCGGTGCCACCTCATCGATGTGAAGCGAAAGTGGGCGGTCGGCTGTGTCAAGCCAAGTGACCGGAGTCGGCCCTGACGGCAACGCCGCGGGCGAATTCGGAGCCAACGAGTGGCTCGTTGACGAACTCTACGAGCAGTACAAGGTCGACAAGAACGCGGTCGACCCCTCCTGGTGGCCGATTCTCGAGAAGTACCACCAGTCGACGACCGCAGCGGCGAGCGCGCCCGCACCGTCGTCCACCCCGATCGACGCACCGCCGCCCGTCGAGACGGTCGCCGCGCCCGCCGCTGCCGTGCCCTCCGCATCCTCGGCATCGGTGCCCTCGGCCGCCGTGCCCGCCACCGGCAGCCAGCCCGTCGCGCGCACCACCTCGATCGCGCCGCAGCCCACGCCGATCCCCGCGCAGGCCCCCGCGCCCGCGACCGGCGCCATGACGCTGCCCGTCGACGCCGACGGCGACGGCGAGCTCGACGACATCGTCACGCCCCTCAAGGGCATGGCCAAGACCCTCGCGACCAATATGGATGCGAGCCTCACGGTGCCGACCGCGACGAGCGTGCGCACCATCCCCGCGAAGCTGATGATCGACAACCGCATCGTCATCAACAACCACCTCAAGCGCGCGCGCGGCGGCAAGGTCAGCTTCACGCACCTCATCGC
>NCEJ01000159.1 GCA_002280615.1 Micrococcales bacterium 32-70-13
GCGGCGAGGCAGGCGAGCGGGTCAGCGGTGTCGACGACGGCGAGCGGGCGGGTCACGCGCCCACGCTACCCCGCCACCCTGCTCCCTCCGGCCCAGATCTGGGGCAAATGGGCGCATGCCCGAGCGCGTTATGCCCGTTTGGCCCAGATCTGGGCCCGGAGGAGCGGAAGGGGTCAGGATGCCGCGATCGCGGCCGTGCGGATCATCAGCTGGTAGGGCAGCTGCCTCTGCTTCAGCTGGTTGACCGTGCCGACGACGATGACGCCGCTGCGGGCATCCCGGTACCAGACGACGCCCGAGGCGCCCGAGTGCCCCTCGAACGAGAACGAGCGGAAGCCCGTGAGCACGGCCGGCAGCCGAAAGCGCATGACGCCCGTGCCGTACTCGAGCGGGCGGAAGATGCGGTGCCAGTCGGTGAGCATCTCGTCGAGCAGCGCTGCGTCGAACAAGCGGGCGTCGAAGAAGGCCCGCAGGAAGGCGACGCCGTCGCGCAGGGTCGAGACGACCCCGCCCTGGCCGTCGACCGAGGCGAGCAACAGGGGCAGGTGCAGGTCGTCGGCGCCGTTGCGGATCACCGCCATGTCGCCGAAGCGCTCATGGTCGTCGTGCGTGTACACGAAAGTGCCGGCGAGGCCGAAGGGCTCGGTGATGCGCGCGCGCACCGACGCGGCGAAGGGTCGGGCGTCGAGGTGCTCGACGACCGCGTCGAGCAGCTGGAAACCGGTATCGCTGTAGAGCCCGCGGCCGCGGCGGCCCGGAGTCATGGCGCGCGTCCACTCGACGACCTCCTCGGCAGTCCAGGCGAAGTCGGCGGCGATCGCTCGCTCGAGCGTCGTCGGGCCGTCGGGGCGCGGACCCTCGAAGTAGTCGGCGAGGCCCGCCGTGTGACTCATGACCTCGCGCACCGTGATCTCGCCGCTCACATCACGGCCGTTCTCGACGGCGAGCCCGCTCAGGTCGAGGTGCGGCAGGGAGCCGGCGATCGGGGCATCCCAGTCCAGCCGGCCCTCGTCGCGCAGCTGGGCGAGGCAGGCGACCGTGAAGAGCTTGCTCACGCTCGCGACGAAGAACGGCCGGTCGAGGTCGCCGTGCACCACGTCGAGACCGTCGGGGCTCACGACGCGCCACAGCACCTCGCCGGTGCGGCGGTCGGCTGCGCTCGTCTCGATCAGGCGGTGGATGCGCTGCTCTCGTGTCGCCATCGATGCGGCCTCTCTGCGGGGGTGTTATCGCCGTTAACATCGGCGGTCATGTCTAGCGCATCGATGTGTACACTGTCAACATGGCGACAGAACGGCGCGCGGTGACGACAGGCGGTGGGCGCCGGTCGTACCACCACGGCGCGCTGCGCGAGGCCCTCGTCGATGCGGGCGAGGCGCTCGCCCGAGCCGAGGGGCTCGAGGGCGTGACCGTGCGCCGTATCGCCGCCGCGTGCGGCGTGAGCGCCGCGGCCGTCTACCGGCACTTTCCGAGCGGGGACCACCTCATCGCGGCCGTCGCGCAGCGAGCGCGCGAGATCATGGCGCGCGACATGTTCGCCCGGCTCGACTCGGCCGCCGGTCGACCGCCCATCGACCGGCTACGGGAGGTGGGCGAGTCGTACATCGCCTTCGCGCTCGCCGAGCCGCGGCTGTTCTCGCTCGTGTCGATGCCCATGACGACTCCCCCCGACCGCATCGACGACCCCAACGCCGCCGACCTCGTGCGCGACATCGTGCTCGAACTCGAGCCGCCGGGCGAGATCGACGAGGCGCGCGTCGCGGCCCGCATGATGCTCGCGCAATCGAGCGCCCACGGCCTCGCCGTGATCCTGCGCGACTTCGTGCCCGACCCTCAGGCGCGCGCGATGCTCATCGCCGGAGTTCTCGACCGCGTGGGCGTCGGGCTCGAGGCCTGACGCGCCCCCAAGGCCCAGATCTGGGGCAAAAGGGCGCTTGAGCCGCGGCCATCCACAGTTCTGCGGCGAATCTGAACCCCCGACTAGAACTGCCAGGGGAACGGCGACCAGTCGGGTGCGCGCTTCTCGAGGAAGCTGTCGCGGCCCTCGACGGCCTCGTCGGTGCCGTAGGCGAGCCGCGTGGCCTCGCCCGCGAAGAGCTGCTGGCCGACCATCCCGTCGTCGGTGAGGTTCATGGCGTACTTGAGCATGCGGATGGCCGTGGGGCTCTTCGTCAGGATCGTCTCGGCCCAGTCGAGCGCGGTCTCCTCGAGCGACTCGTGCGGCACCACGGCGTTGACCGTTCCCATCTCGTAGGCGCGCTCGGCGTCGTACTCGCGAGCGAGGAAGAAGATCTCGCGCGCCACCTTCTGCCCGACCTGCTTGGCGAGGTAGGCGCTGCCGTAGCCGGCGTCGAACGAGCCGACGTCGGCGTCGGTCTGCTTGAAGCGCGCGTGCTCGCGGCTCGCGAT
>NCEJ01000030.1 GCA_002280615.1 Micrococcales bacterium 32-70-13
GCAGATCAGCGCGCCCATCGACCTCGACCTCGCCTCGATCAGTGACCCGATCTCGGGCGTCGTGCTGATGTTCATCGCCGCGTTCGCGCCATACCTGACATACAAGTTCATCTCGTTCATAGGCTTCGACATGTACCACGCGATGTCGAGCGAGCAGGAAGCGAAGTCGGCGCTCAACCGGCCCATCCCGCTGCCGGTCAAGGCCCAGCCAAACACGGCGAAGTCCGTCCTCGGAGGGCAAAACGGTGCGAGGGGCGGGACTTCTCCCGCGCCGAGCACGGCTCCCGCTGCAAGTGGCGTAGCAGGCGGCGCGGCGGGTGCGGCGGGTGCGGGTGGCGGGGCGGCTGCTTCCGGTGGCGGGGCTGCGGCCTCGGGAGGCGCGGCAGGTGCTGGGGCAGCAGCGGCCGGCCCCGCGGCCGCCGCCGTCGTCGTCGGGGCGCAGGTGGTCAAAGCCGCAGCGACGACTGGGCCGAAAGTCGGTGCCGCGGTCGGCGGTGCAGCAGCCGGGCAGGCAGAGACATCCACGCCGCCGATACCCGTAGCGCCGAGGAAAGGGTAGAACATGGCCACCCAGCGCCCTCCGGCTCCCGACCAGCAGCTCTCCCCCGTGCAGTTCTCCCGACTCGCGCACCGTGGCGTCCTGCTCGGACTGTCGATCTCGCAGTTGATCGCGCTGGGCATCGGCGTGGTCACCGTCGTCGCCACGATCTACTCGGGCGGTGGCATGGGGCTGGTCTGGACATCCCCGATCTGGCTCACCTGCCTGCTGCTCGCGGTCGTCCCCGTGAGCGAGCGCAAGCTCGTGGACTGGCTGCCCATAGTCTCGCGCTGGATGTGGCGGAGCACCGCAGGGCAGTTGATCTTCCGTCACCGCGTCATCAAGCCGCGTCCTGTCGGCACGCTCGCGCTCCCCGGCGATGCGACGGCAATGCGCGAATGGGTCGATCCCGAGACGGGCACGGCGATGGTGCACGACCCCCACGCGCAGACCCTGACCGCGGTGCTGGGGGTGACGCACCCGGCGTTCGTGCTGCTCGATCCGGGCGAGCAGGAACGGCGGATCAACGGCTGGGGTCGGGTGCTCGCTACCGCGTGTCGCTCGGGCCGGATCGCCCGGCTCCAGGTCTGCGAGCGGACACTGCCGGACTCCGGCACGGGGCTCGCCGAATGGTGGGCCAGGCACGGCACTGACGATGGTTCCTGGCCTGCGACTACATACCGAGAGCTGATCGAGCGTGCTGGGCCGACCGGCGAGCGCCATGCGACGACGATCTCGATTGCGCTCGATATGAACGCCTCGGGACGACAGATCCGCTCCGCGGGCGGCGGCATCCGTGGAGCTGCCGCCGTGCTGCGTCAGGAGATGACCACGCTCGTCGCTGCGCTGCGAGCTGCGGACCTCGCCACGACCGGCTGGCTCGCGCCTGGCGAGGTCGCTGTAATCCTGCGCTCCGCCTACGACCCGGCTGCCGCGCCCGCGCTGGAGCGGCACGCCTGCATCGGACGTTTCCTCGCCACCGCGGGGCCGGTCGCGGTGACCGAGAGCTGGGATCGCGTGAGAACCGACTCCGCGTACCACACCGTGCTCTGGCTCTCCGAATGGCCCCGCTCGCAGGTGTTCCCCGGATTCCTCGCTCCTCTGTTGCTTACCTCGGGAGTGCAACGCACGTTCTCGCTCGTCTGCACGCCGGTTCGCGCCGACATCGCGGCTCGCGACCTGCGGAAGAAGAAGGTCGGCCTGCTCTCCGATGCGACGCAGCGCGCGAAGATCGGCCAGGTCGAGGATGCCTCGCGCACGGCCGAGTACCAGGACGTGCTCCAGCAAGAGTCCGATCTCACCGCGGGGCACGGCGTGCTTCGCTACACCGGCCTCATCTCCGTCTCCGCGCCCACGGTCGATGAGTTGGATGCCGCCATCGCCGCTATCGAGCAAGCCGCCGTGCAGGCGTCCTGCGAGACGCGCCGCCTCGTTGGCCAGCAGGCCACCGCATTCGCCGTCGCCGCGCTCCCGCTCTGTCGGGACGTGTGACGCGACCAGCCCTTGACCCCGGAAGGGAATAGCTATGCCGACCTTCAGCAACGCCGTGGCGGACGCCACGGAGACCCGCCAGGCGGTGCGGGCGCTCGCTCATGCGAGCCGCACCTTCGCCGACCCCGCGGACACCTATCAGGTGGTCGGCGAGCTGCTAGGGACGCTGCACTCCCTGAAGCAAGTGCTGGAGCAGGTCGCGGCGGCGCACGTTCGGCACCAGGACCAGGCATTTCTCGACAACGGCGACCACGAGGCTGGTGTTGATGAGGCTTGGGCCGCCGCCAACGCCCTGCGCAAGGCCGCAGAACTCGTCCAGTCGGCCGAGACTGCCGTCGATCAGGCGTCGCAGCATTCGAGCTACATCGCGTGGCACCCGGCACCTGTCGGCAGCCGACCTGAGCTGGACCCGTTCTCACGCGATCCGTTCGAGGCCCACCCCGTCAGTTCGCCAAAGGGGCTGTCGCTATGAGTCCCGACGACCGCGAGCGCCTGCACGCCGCTGTTCTACTCGACCCAGCGGGCGAGCACCGCGCCGCTCGGAAGGCGCGGCGACGAGCGGCGAACAAGATCGAGACCACCGACCGCAAGGCGCACCAGGAGCTGGCGCGCGCGGCGTGGGAGGCCGAGCGCGAGGCGCGGCGGGCGACGACCTACCTGCCACCGTCCGGCGAGACGAGGCCCGCGGCACTCCGCACGCCGGGCCGATTCCGGCTGCCGCGTCATCAGGACACGAGCGCGACGCTGGCGGGGGCGTATCCGTTCCTCGCCGAGGGCGGGCTGGGCTCCGCTGGTGTGTTCGTCGGCCAGGATCTCTACAGCGGGGCGTCGTTCGTCTACGACCCGTGGGTGCTCTACGCGCAGGGCATCATCACCGCACCGAACATCGTGCTCGCGGGGATCGTCGGCTCCGGCAAGTCCTCGCTCGCCAAGAGCCTCTACACGCGCTCCATCCCCTTCGGTCGGCGGGTATACGTCCCCGGCGATCCGAAAGGCGAGCACACGGCCGTCGCTCAAGTAGTCGGCGGACGGGCGATCATGCTGGGGCACGGGATGTCTACGCGGCTGAATCCGCTCGATGAAGGGCATCGGCCTTCGGGCCTCAGCAATGCCGAGTGGCAGAGCCAGGTCACCTCCCGGCGACGCGACCTCATCGGCGCACTCGCCGAGACCGTCCTCGACCGCGGCCTCACCCCGCTGGAACACACCGCCGTCGACATCGCGCTCGCCGATGCGGTGCGCTCGGCCGAGGTGCCGATCCTTCCGATGGTGGTCGACCGCATCCTCGCTCCGAACGCCGAGAACGATGACGGCAGGCTCGCTGAGGACGGCCGACTCGTCGGACACGCGCTGCGGAGGCTCGTGGCCGGTGACCTGGCGGGGCTGTTCGACGGCCCGAGCACCGTGCGCTTCGACCCGTCACTGCCGATGGTGTCGCTCGACCTGTCGCGGGTGGCGGAGAACTCGACGCTCATCTCCGTGCTCATGACGTGTTCCTCGGCGTGGATGGAGTCGGCGTTGCTCGACCCGGCGGGCGGCCCGAGGTGGGTCGTGTATGACGAGGCGTGGCGGCTCATGTCGCATCCGGCGCTGCTGCGCCGGATGGACGCACAGTGGCGGCTCGCGCGACACTACGGCATCGCCAACCTGCTCATCTTCCACAAGCTCAGCGACCTCGACAACGTAGGCGACCAGGGCTCGGCGATGCGTGCACTCGCCTCGTCCCTGCTCGCCAACGCCGAGACACGGGTGATCTACCGGCAGGAGAGCGATCAGCTCGGAGCGACCGCGCAGGCCCTCGGACTCACCGGAACTGAGCAGGGATTGCTACCCGGTCTCGGCACCGGACAGGGGCTCTGGAGGATCAAGAACCGCTCGTTCGTCGTCCAGCACCAGCTCCACCCCGCCGAGCTTGCGATGTACGAGACAGGTCAGAGGGCAAGAGGAGCGTGAGATGACCATCACCCTTTCGCGGCGTCGCCGCGCTCGCCGAGAGAGTACCGAGCAGGAGGTCGCTACCGCCGTCCCGCCCGTGCTGCCGGTCGTGACGATGACGGTGCAGCCGGACGCGACGCTGCGCGTCGTGGTCGACGGGGAGCCGTTCGACCCGCCGCCCTTCGCCCCGTCGTGGCAGCGGCACTCCTTCGCGCAGATCATCAGTGAGGTCGTCGAGCAGCGTCACTCGCCCGCGCGCGTCGTCGTGCACGAACTCGATGGCACCGTCTACACGGACATCGTGACCGCTGCGTTCCACCCCGCGTCCCTCGACCAGTCCCCGCCCGCGGAACCGCCGGCCTCGGTTGAGGATGGCGACTCTGCGCGGGATGCGACGGAGCCTTCGCACCCGCTCGCGCTCCAGAACGGCGAGGGATTCGTCCCCGGCGAGGAGGTTGCCGTAGCGGTCATCGTCCGGCACACCAGCGCAGGCCGCGAGGGAGCGGCAAGGGCTCAGATCGAGCCGGGTCTGCTCGATCTGAGCCCCACGCACGAGGTCATCCTGCTCGGCCGCGTCTCGGGCACCTGCATCGTCGGACACCCGGCATGACCAGCTCGTCACCGCGAGCCGGGGCGTTCGGCGACGAACTGACGAACCTTGCCCTCGGCGCGCTCATCGGTGCGATGCTGCTGGCCGGTGCGCTCCGCTTCGCCGGGAGCATCGCTGCGTTCGTCACGAGCACGCCCCAGCCCGCGGCGGGTCTCGAAGCGGGAGTCGGAGTGGTCTTCCACGCCGACGACCCCGGCTCGGCACTCGGCTCCGCGTCGCTCAGCCCCGTCGCCTACTGGATCACCGCCGCACTCCTGCTCGCCGCCATCGGCACCGCGGCGTGGTTCATCTGGCGATGGGCATGCGAACTGGGCAAGCGGACCAAGGCCGACCCGAACCGGATCGAGGGAATCGCCGATGCGCGCGACGTGCAGCGCGCCGCATCCGAACGCGACCTTCTGCGTCGCGCGAAGACGCTGCGCCCCTCGCTCACCGACCCGAAGCCCGAGGAGGTCGGCTACCTCCTTGGCACCTCGCGCGGCAAGCGCGTGTGGACATCCGTCGAGGACTCGATCCTCCTCATCGGCCCGCCGAGATCCGGGAAGGGCGCGAACATCGTCATCAACACCATCCTCGACGCGCCCGGTGCGGTCATCACGACCTCGACCCGGCCGGACAACCTCACGGCGACGCTCCGCGCTCGCCAGGCGCGCGGCGGCCCGGTCTCCGTGTTCGATCCCCAGCATCTCGCCGAGGGTGTGCCTGCGGGTCTGCGATGGTCGCCGATCCGCGGGTGCGAGGTGCCCCTGACGGCGATGATCCGCGGCACAGGTCTCGCCGCGGGAACCGGGCTCTCCGGCCCTTCCGTCGAGAACGGCGGATTCTGGGAAGGCAAGACCCGCACGGCGCTTCAGGCGCTTCTGCACGCTGCGGCGCTCGATCACCGGCAACCCGCCGAGCTGTTCCGCTGGACGCTCGACCCCGCGGCTGCGGCGGATGCCGTCTCCATTCTCGCCTCGCACCCCCAGGCCGCGACGGGATGGGCCGAGTCTCTCGACGGGATGCTGCAATCCGACCCGCGCACGCGCGACTCAATCTGGCAGGGCGTCTCGCTCTCACTCGCCTCCCTTGCCGATCCGCGGGTGCTGGAAGCGGTCAGCCCCCGCGAGGACGAGCAGTTCGACCCCGAGGCGTTCCTGCGCGACTCCGGCACGCTCTATCTGCTGGCGACAGGAGCCGGAGCCGGGGCGTCCTCGTCGCTCGTCGCGGCGTTCATCGAAGACCTCGTAGAGACGGCCCGGCGCATCGCCGCGCGCTCGCCGGGCGCGCGGCTCGACCCGCCCGTGCTGCTCGCGCTCGACGAGATCGGGAACCTCGCGCCTCTGCCTTCGCTCCCGGTCCTCATGGCAGAGGGCGGCGGCACGGGTCTCACGGTGGTGCCCGTGTTCCAGTCGCTCGCCCAGGCGCGAGGTCGTTGGGGCGACGACGCCGCGACCGCGATGTGGGACGCGAGCATTACAAAAATCGTGCTCGGCGGCGGGACGGACACACGGCACCTCCAGGACATCTCCACACTGATCGGCGAACGCGACGAGACGACTGACTCCGTGACCATCGGCGAACGCGGCTTGCGCTCGAATCAACGCTCGATCCGCCGCGTCCCGGTCATGAAGGTCGAAGACATCCGCACCCTGCCCCAGGGCACTTCACTCGTGCTGCTGCGCTCCGCGCCGCCGATAATCACGACCATGCGCTACTGGCTCAACCGACCAGATGCCGAGACGCTGCTCGCCCAGCGCGCCGAGGTCGAGGCGGTCATGCAGCCGGATACCGCTGGAGGCGGCGCACTCGCGTTCCCCGCGGAGTAACGGGTCAGACGGGAGCGAGGTCGCCCTGCCCGTCTTCGTCGGGGAACCTGCGGCCTTCCGTGAGATGGAGTGCGTCCCTCACTGTCTGGCTGAGCAGCGGCACATACTCACCGTCGAGAACGCCACCGCCCCCGAACATGCGCATGAACTCGGCCGAGGCGCGCTCGTCCAGGAGGGTCGGGTTCGCCTCCAGCATCCGGTTCATGTTTTCAATGACTTCGGGCGACGAAAGCCGCTCCAGGGCTCGGTGCAGCTCGGGCAGCTCCGCTTGATCGTCAAGTCGCACGTTGGAGAGGATTCGCCGCTGCTCCGCGATGAACGCTGACGCTGCGAGCATCGCCAGCAGGCGCTGCTGTGCCTCCTCGCTGCTCATCCCGATGCGGGTGTCGTCGATGGCGAGTTCGATTGCGGTCGAGATGTCGGCCGGTTCAGCCTTCGACAGCGCGGTAAGCGCGAGCGCCGCCGACTCGTCACGGACGGGTACGGCCTTCGGCGTTCGGGCAACGAGTTTCTTGAGCCCCGGCCACGCCGTATCCAGCCACCATCGCTTCACATGCGGAGCTGCCGCGATCGCAATCGCAACCAGTGCCGCTCCCAGCAGCGCGCCGAGTTCCTCCGCACGGCGTCGGTCCTCGTCGCTCAACCCGGACGGCTCGTGGTCCGGCTCGTACTCGTATTGGTCTTCTTCGTCGGGGATGAAGGTCGCGTGTGTCTCGACTCGGCCTTCGTCGTTGTAGAGGTTCTGACTGAGCCCTCCGTCGCTCTTGTGCCCCGGCGTGAAGTCGTCGTTGTAGACGTACTTGCCCCGGATCTCAGCCATGTCATCACAGTAGCCGGGGGCGCGGACGGTCGAGCCTGCGCACCTATCGGGTAGCAATCCTCTCTCGGTAGGAGAAGTTAGGAGCATCCCGATGCGAACCAAAGAATCCCTGTGGGGCTTCTTCGCCAGCGACCCGCAGTTGTCCTTCAACGAGGACGGTGAGGCGCGGTTGTTCGCCTGGATCGGTCAGGAGCAGTTCGAGCGCAACCCGGACGGCTCGTTCACCCAGGGCGAGACGAAGTTCTACCCGTTCAAGATGTTCCGGCGCAGCGCGGAGCACGCCTACGAGAAGTTCGCGCGCGGCGACAACTTCGTCGCCAGCGGCCACGTCCAGAAGTTCAGCTACGAGAAGAATGGTGAGACGGTCAGCGGCGAGGAGTTCATCGCCACGCACATCGGCCCCGATGCTGCCCGGACGAGCTACGCCGTCGACCGTGGCCGCTCGCGCTCGCAGCAAGTCGAGAGCGTCCCCATCGAAGCGCCCGACCCGACCCTCCCGCAGCAGCCGTCGCCCCGTCCGATGACGCTGTGAGGCCGAGTCATGACCATCGAGGAAACGTTGTTCCCGCCCGATGACCCCGACTTCGACGTGCCTCCGCTCGAAGAACCGGAGCCCGACCCGGTAACGACTTCGCCGAGGCCGGCCAAGGAGCAGGAGCCCGAGGCGAAGGACACACCGGAGCCGCCGCGCCCGGTGAACTGGAACATCCTGACCGCGGCCGAGGCGCAGGTGGAGTGGCTGGAGCTGAACGCCTTCGTGAACTGGCTGCGCCACGAGTTCGGGCTGAGCGTGAACGTCGTGCCGCCGTATTGGCACCGGCACCCGGAGCTGGTGTGGCCGCTGTCGGCGCTGCGCCAGCACTACCTGAATGCCTACGACAAGAAGCAGCACGGCTCGGCACCGTTCGGCTGGTGGCGAGATTTCTGGGCCTTCATGCCGCAGCTTCGGGACGCGGTGACCGCGTGCGGCACGAAGCTCAACACGGATCGCCCGACGCGGCAGGCGGTGTGGCCGGGCGAAGACGAACTCCCCCCGGTCACGGAGACAGCGATCGCCAACCGGGACGCCGACTTCACCCAGTTCGTCAAGGAGGACGTGGCGCGCAGGCAGGCGATCGAGGACGAGTTCTACGCCCACCTCGCGGCGGAGCAGTAGGGCGCGGGCGGTGACGGCGAATGGCGCGGCAGCGATCCCGGAAGCCCTGGCCGGGGCAACTGGAGTTCGATCTGTGGGGTCTCGACGAGCCCTCGGCCGACGCCGCGCTCACCGCAGCTCGGGAGGCTGGGGCAGGTGATGAACAAGTACGGGCAGATGGCGCTGTCGCATTGGCAGGCGACCGCCCCGAGCCGGGTCGCGGAGCTGAACGATCCCGCGGCGTTCTTCGAGGCGATGGGCCTGGAGATGCAGGCGCAGGTGACGAACCTCGCGTCAATGCTGGCGGGGAGCGACCGCCAGGGGGAGACTTTCTTGCAGAAGGTCGCCCGGCTGACAGCGGCCCGGAAACAGGCGGAGGAGGTCGTGATGTCGCAACTGGCGTGGATCACCGACCCGACCCTGCCGCTGGATCAGGCGCGGGAGGAATGGGAGCAGACCCGGCCCTCCGACGAGAACCTGATCCTCTGGGCGGAGCGGATGCAGGACTGCCCGGATTCGATGCCCTCCTCCGTGGAGCTGGAGGAACTGGCGAAGAAGTGGGCGCTCAGCGTCGAGTTCCTGCTGGAGCTCGTGGCGACGGAGCCCCCGCGGAAGTACATGCGGGCGAATCAGGCGGCGCTCGCCGAGGCGGCGACGATCCGCTTCTTCCGCGAACTGCGGTAGCGCCCCGCTTCGTCCCCGCCTCCCAGGACGACCTCGGCCCCTCGGGGGCGAAGGCCCGGTATCGGGCGAACGTGGAGGCGATCCAGCTCATCCACGATCTGAACTCGACGGGTCGCCCCGCGTCCCCGGATGGTCAGCGCGTGCTCGCCCGCTGGTCGAGCTGGGGTGCGATCCCCGAGGTCTTCGATGATCTGAGGCCGGAGTGGGATGCCGAGCGTGCAGAGTTGCGCGGGCTGCTGAGCGACGACGAGTGGGATGCGGCGGCGCGCACGACCATCAACGCGCACTACACCGACCCGATGATCGCCCGGCAAGTGTGGCGGCTACTGGACGGGCTGGGATTCCGTGGCGGCGCGGTCCTCGAGCCCGGCTCCGGCTCTGGCACATTCATCGGGCTCGCGCCGGAGTCGGCGCAGATGACCGGGGTGGAACTCGACCCGCTGACGGCTGCGATCTGCGCCGAGCTGTACCCGCACGCGACCGTGCGCGCCGAGTCCTTCGCCGACACTCGGCTCCCCGAGGGCCACTTCGACGCGGTGATCGGCAACGTGCCGTTCAGCAGCGTGACCCTGCACGACCCGCTGCACAACGCCACCCGGCAGTCGATGCACAACCACTTCATCATCAAGTCGCTACGCCTGACCCGGCCGGGCGGCCTCGTCGCGGTGCTGACCTCGCACTACACGATGGACGCACAGAACCCCGGTGCGCGGCGGGAGATGAACGAGCTGGCCGACCTCGTGGGCGCGATCCGCCTGCCCACCGGGGCGCACCGTCGTGCCGCAGGGACGGAGGTCGTCACCGACCTGCTCGTGTTCCGGCGCCGGCTGCCCGGCGAGCAGATGCGCGACGACGCCTGGGAGACGGTTGCGCAGGTTCCCACCGACGACGTGCCGATGCGGATCAACCGCTACTTCGATGAGCACCCGGAGCAGATGCTCGGGGAGGTCGGCGTCGGGCACGGGATGTACGACGCGAGCACGCTCACCATCACGACCGACCTGGCGGACCTGGAGGCGGAGCTCGCGGTCGCCGTCGAGCAGCTCGTGTTCTCCGCTCGCCGTGCCGGGCTGACGATCGCGGAGCGGACCGCCGAGCAGCAGGCGCGCCGGGCCGAGTTCACGCCGTCGGCGCCGGAGTTGTGGGACGGCAGCATCGTGGCGAGCGAGAGCGGCGGCTTCCGCACCGTGGTCTCGGGCGGGCTGGAGCCGCTCGCGGTGCCGAAGTCCGCCGAGCGCGAGCTGCGCGTCCTGCTGCGTCTGCGCGACGGGGCATCCCGCCTATTGACCGCGGAGGCTGCGAGCGTGGACGACACGCCTGACATCGTGCTCACCCGCACGACGCTACGTCGCGACTACCTGAAGTACGTCGGCACCTACGGGGCGCTGAACCGCTACACGCTGCGCCCCACCGGGCGCACGAACAAGGATGGCGAGGAGACCTTCGCCCGCATCGTGCCGACCGCGATCCGCCTGCTGCGCTCCGACTCATTCGGTCCGCTGGTGCTCGCACTCGAACAGTTCGATGACGAGGATCAGTCCGCATCGCCCGCTGCAATCATGAGCCACCGAGTGGTGGTGCCGCGAGCCGAAGTACAGGGCGTAGACAGCCCCGCCGATGCCATCGCCGTCAGCCTCGACCGAACCGGCGGGATCGACCTCCCCCTCATCGCCGACCTGCTCGGCATGAGCGACCACGACGCCCGCGAGGCGCTGGGAAACCTCGTGTTCGCCGACCCGACGACCGATCAGCTCGTGCACGCCCCCGATTACCTGTCCGGCGACGTGCGAGTCAAGCTCGAAGCCGCCAGCCTGCGCGCAGAGCAAGACCCGGAGTTCCAGGTCAACGTGGACGTGCTTGCCGAGGTGCTGCCCGCACCGCTGGGCATCCAGGACATCCACGCGAAGCTCGGCGCGGTCTGGATCAGCGCCGACGTGCACGAGCAGTTCCTGCGGAGCATCCTGCGCGCCGAGGATGTGCGCGTGGAGAACCCGTTGCCGGGCATGTGGGAAATCCGCGGCGGGCGGCAGGGCCTTGCCTCCACCTCGGAGTGGGGCACACCGCGCCGCCCCGCACCGGACATCGCCCAGGCCGTCATGGAGCAGCGCACGATGCTCGTCTACGACGAGGAGAAGGACATCGACGGCAAAGTACGCCGCGTGCTCAACCCCGTCGAGACCGCCGCTGCACAGGAGAAGGCCGCCGCACTCCAGGAGCGATTCAGCGATTGGGTGTGGGAAGACCCGGCTCGCGCACAGACACTCGTGGACGAGTACAACCGGCGCTTCAACTCCATCGTGCTCCGCGACTACACGGACGCCGGGGCATATCTGTCACTGCCTGGCCTCGCGTCGAACTTCGAGCCGCGCACGCATCAGCGCGCCGCCGTCGCCCGTATGGTGTCCGA
>NCEJ01000031.1 GCA_002280615.1 Micrococcales bacterium 32-70-13
GCGGACGCGCCACCACGCCGCGAGGGCCGCGGGCAGCGCCGCGACGACCTCGAGCACCGCGAGGGGCACGAGCACGAGCATGACGAGCTGCGGGCCCGTCATGCTCGCCGCCACGAGCGCGGGCTCGGTCGCGAGCAGCGTCGCGAGCAGCGTGAGCCCGGCGCCGAGGGTGGCGATCGCGGCGACGGCACCGGCGGCGGCCGCCTGGCGCGACTGGGCGCGGCGCAACCGCGCGTCGAGGTCGACGACCCGAGCGCGTTGCGCCTCGTCGGCGCCGTAGGCGCGCAGGGTCTCCCAGCGCGTCACGTACTCGAGCACGGCGTCGGCGAACGCGCCGCGCAACGGGGCGATGCGCCGCTCGGCGTCGCGACCGAGGCCGCGCACGACGAGTGCCGCAACCGCGCTCGTGACGAGCACGCCCGCGAGCAGCACGAGCGCCGCGAGCGGCGAGACGATCGCGACCCCGACGACGCTGAGCCCCGCGACCGTCAGTGCCGTGACGACCGGCTGCACCACCCGGAGCGGCAGGTCTTGCAAGGTGTCGACGTCGCGCACGAGCGCGGTGAGCAGGTCGCCGCGCCGCACCCCGCGCAGCCCGTCGGGGGCCACGGGCAGCAGCCGACGGAACACGCTCACCCGCAGGGTGCCGAGCGCGCGGAAGGCGGCGTCGTGCGCGACGAGCCGCTCGAGATAGCGGAAGACCGCGCGCGACAGGGCGAATGCGCGCACGCCGACGATCGCGAAGCCGAGGAAGAGGATGGGCGGCTGCTCGGCCGACCGCGCGATGAGCCACGCGCTCGTCGCCAGCAGCGCCACGGCCGCACCGCTCGCGAGAACGCCCAGAGCGAGCGCGGGCGCGAACGCCCGCAGCGGGGGCAGGGATGCGCGCAGCACCGCGCGGCGCGCGTCGCGGGCGGCGGCGGGCGGTGGCATCATGCGCGACCTCCCGCCCCGCTCGACGCGGCCGCCCGCTGCGGCGCGAGCTCGAGCACCGCGTCGGCCGCGGCCATGACCGCGCGCCGGTGGGTGACGACGATGACGAGGCGCCCCTCGGCGGCGAGCGCGCTGCGCCCGCGCGAGGGCGACCCGCTGCGCCTGGCCGCCCGAGAGCCCGTCGCCCGCGGCCCCGAGCACGGTGCCGCGCGGGATGTCGTCGGCGCCCGCCCAGAGCAGCGATGCCGTCACACGCTCGGGGTCGATCTCGGTCGAGCCGAGCCCGACGACCTCATCGAGGGTGCCGCCCGTCAGGTCGGGCCGCTGCCCGGCCCAGGCCAGTCGCGCGAGGCGCGCGGCCGGCGGCACGGGCGATCCCCCGAGCTCGATCACGCCGTCGTGCTCGACGAGGCCGAGCACCGCGCCGAGCAGCGAGCTCTTGCCCGCGCCGCTCGGGCCGGTGACGGCGAGCAGGGTGCCGGGCATCCACTCGGCGGTCAGCCGGTCGATGACGACGCGGTCGCCGCGCCGCACCGTCAGCTCGCGCACCGCGAGCGCGGGCACCGCGACCGAGGCCGATGGCCGTGCCGCACCGTGCATGAGAGCGCTCGATCGGTCATGAATGACGGTCGCCGCGGAGCTCGACGGTAACAAGTGACCGGTAGAGGCAGTCGATGCAGCGGGATCGGCGGTCGCACCGCCCACGCCCTCGAGCAGCGCGAGCACGTCGTCGGCCGCAGCGATGCCCTCGCTCGCGGCGTGGAACTGCGCGCCGACCTGGCGGATGGGCAGGTACGCCTCGGGCACGAGCACGAGCACGAAGAGTCCGAAGGCGAGGGCGATCTCGCCGTCGATGAGCCGGATGCCGATCGAGACGGCGACGAGGGCGACCGAGAGGCTCGCGGCCAGCTCGAGCGCGAACCCTGAGAGGAACGAGAGGCGCAGCACGCGCATCGTGCGCCGCCGGTACTCGTCGGTGATGGTCGCGATGCGCTCGACCTGACGGTGCTGCCGCCCGAAGACCATGAGCGTCGAGAGCCCCTGCACGACCTCGAGGAAGCCCTGCGCGAGGGTTCCCAGCTGCTGCCACTGATCGCGTTGCACCGCGCGGGTCGAGAGCCCGATGAGCACCATGAACACGGGGATGAGCGGGAGCGTCAGCATGACCGCGATGCCCGTCGCGGGGTCGGCGAGCAGGAGCACGCCCACGACGATCGGCGTCGCGACCGCCGTGAGGATCAGCTGCGGCAGGTACAGCCCCACGTAGCCGTCCATCGCGTCGAGGCCCGGGCCGATGATCGTCGCGAGCGATCCGCTCGACCGTCGCCCGAGCTCCGCCGAGCCGCCGCGGTCGATCGCGGCGATCGCGCGCTCGCGCAGCTGGCTCTTCACCCGTGCGGCGCCGCGGGCGGCGAGCGCGTCGAGCGCGGCCTGGGTGAGCGCCCGGGCGACGACGGATGCGGCGGTCGCCGCCACGAGCATCCCCATCGAATCGAGGGGCGCGCCCTCGATGACCGCCGCGATGCTGCTCGCGGCGGACCAGCAGAACGCGACGATGCTCGCGACGTGCGCGACGCCGACGACCGCGCCGAGCGCGAGGAGCGCTCGCGCGGCCGAGGCCGTGCGCAGCAGACGCGGGTCGAGGGGCTTCAGTGCGCCGCCCCCACCGGGATGGAGGCGCGCGTCACGCGCTTGCGGAAGACCCAGTAGGTCCAGCCCTGGTAGAGCAGGACGAGCGGGACCATGAACACCGCGACCCACGTCATGACCTGCAGCGTGTACTCGGTGCTCGACGCGTTCTCGATCGTGAGGCTGTAGGCGGGGTCGATCGTCGAGGGCATGACGTTCGGGAACATCGCAGCGAGGATCGTCGCGACCGCGAGCAGGGTCGTGACGGCCGAGAGGCCGAACGCCCAGCCCTCGCGGCCCGCGCGGTTCGCGAGGGTCGCGCCGATGAGCGTGAGCGCCGCGGCCGCCGCGAGCGCTGCGATGACCGCGGCGTGCGGGGCATCGAGGTGCGCGAGGACCGTCCAGGTCAGGAAGGCGGCCGCGACGACGATCGTCGCGATGCCCGCGCGCGACGCGAGGGCGCGAGCGCGCTCGCGCAGCTCGCCGTCGGTCTTGAGCGCGACGAACTGCACGCCGTGCGTGAAGAACAGCAGGAGCGTCGTGAGCCCGCCGAGCAGCCCGTACGGGTTCAGGAGCGTGAAGAGCGTTCCGGTGAAGTTGCCGGCCTCATCGATCGGGGTGCCCTGGACGATGTTCGCGAAGGCGACGCCCCACAGCAGCGCCGGCACCGCGGAGCCGATCACGATCATCCGATCGAACGCCGCCGACCATTCGGGGCTGCGGCCCTGATGGCGGTACTCGAACGAGACGCCGCGGAGGATGAGCGCGACGAGGATCAGCAGGAGCGCGAGGTAGAAGCCGCTGAAGAGCGTCGCGTACCAGTACGGGAAGGCCGCGAAGAGCGAGGCGCCCGCGACGATGAGCCAGGTCTCGTTGAGATCCCACACGGGGCCGATCGTGTTGATGATCTGGCGGCGGTCGGTGTCGTCCTTGCCGAGGAAGGGCAGCGACATGCCGACGCCGAAGTCGAAGCCGTCGAGCACGAAGTAGCCGATGAAGAAGAACCCGACGATGAGGAACCAGAGGGTGGCGAGATCCATGGGGTGCTCCTAGTAGACCGTGGCGAGCTTGGAGTGATCGATGTCGTCCGCGTCGGAGTGGTCCTCCCACTCCTTCGGGCCCTCGATCGCCGCCTTCGTGATGAGCCGGAACTCGACGACGGCGAGCGCGCCGTAGAGGACGGTGAAGACGACGAGCGAGATGAGCACCTCGAGCCCCGTGACGTTCGGCGAGACGCCGTCCTCCGTCTTCATGAGACCGAACACGAGCCAGGGCTGCCGACCCATCTCGGTGAAGATCCAGCCGACGAGGCTCGCGATCATGGGCAGCGGAGCGGCCCAGATGGCGACCTTCCACGCCCAGCCGGCGGGCGTGCGACCGCCCCGGGTGAGCCAGAGGCCGACGGCCGAGATGAGGGCGGCGAGCGAGCCGAGGCCGATCATCCAGCGGAACGACCAGTAGGTGACCCAGATGATGGGGGTGTAGTCGCCGGGGCCGAACTGCTCGACGTACTGCGCCTGCAGGTCGTTGATGCCCTCGACCTCCCCCGTGAGCGTTTGCGTCGACAGGACCGACAGCAGGTACGGCACGCGGATGGAGAAGATCTCGCTCGAGCCGTCCGGCGTTCCGAGCGAGAAGATCGAGAAGCTCGCCGGGCCCGCGGTTTCGTAGAGCGCCTCGGCGGCGGCCATCTTCATGGGCTGCGTCGCGACCATGACGAGGCTCAGCTGGTCACCGCTCAGGGCGACACCCGCGAAGGCGACGAGGTTCGTGACGCCGCCGAACCGCAGCGCCGTGCGCATCGTCTCGTCGTACTGGCCGCGAGCGAGGTGATAGGCGGCGACCGCGACGACGACGACCGCGGCGAACATGATCGCGGCGAAGATCGTGTGCGGGAAGGACGCGAGCACGACGGGGTTGGTGAGGACCGCGACGATGTCGGTGAGCTCGGCGCGACCGCGCTCCTCGTTGATCGTGAAGCCGACCGGGTTCTGCATGAACGCGTTCGCGGCGAGGATGAAGTACGCCGAGAGCATCGTCGAGATCGACACGACCCAGATCGAGGCGAGGTGCAGCTTCGCCGGGAGCTTGTCCCACCCGAAGATCCACAGGCCGATGAAGGTGGCCTCGAGGAAGAAGGCGAGCAGGCCCTCCATCGCGAGCGGGGCGCCGAAGACGTCGCCGACGAACCGGGAGTAGTCGCTCCAATTCATGCCGAACTGGAACTCCTGCACGATTCCCGTGACGACGCCCATGGCGAAGTTGATGAGGAAGATCTTGCCGAACAGGCGCGTGAGGTGCAGGTACTTCAGCTTCGCCGTGCGCACCCACGCGGTCTGAAGGATCGCCACGAGCACGACCATGCCGATCGTGAGCGGCACGAAGAGGAAGTGGTAGAGGGTCGTGAGACCGAACTGCCACCGAGCGAGGAGAAGGGGATCGAGCCATTCGACCACGAGCGGGTCACCTGCCTTGCGAGGGGGATGGAGGGGGGACGCGGCGACGCTGCCGGTTCGAGCCTAGGAAGGCGGTCGCGGGCGCACAGGGGCCGAAGGTCCTGAATCGGGATGCCCCCAGCCCCGGTCGATACGCTCGACGCGTGAACGAGCTGCTCGACGCGATCCTCGACCTGGTGCAGGGCGTCGACCCCGTGCTGCGCACGGCGCTCGCCGGGCTGTTCATCATGCTCGAGACCACGATCCTGCTCGGGCTCATCGTGCCCGGCGACACCGTCGTCCTGGTCGCGAGCACGGCCGTCGGCTCCCCCGCCGAGTACTGGGCGCTGACGATCACCGTCATCGTCGGCGCGCTCCTCGGCGCCTCGCTCGGCTTCGCGATCGGCCGGTTCTTCGGGCCGCGACTGCGGGCATCACGACTCGGTCAGCGGCTCGGCGAGAAGAACTGGCGGCGCGCCGAGAACTTCCTCGACCACCGCGGCGGCATCGCCGTCTTCATCTCGCGCTTCGTGCCCGTGCTGCACTCGCTCACACCGCTCGTGGTGGGCATGAGCACGCTGCGGTACCGCACGTTCATGCTGTGGCTCACGCCCGCCTGCATCCTGTGGGCCTTCGCCTACGTCACGGTCGGCTCGGCCGCCGCGGAGGGCTACCGCAGCATCGCCGAGCAGCTCGACTACGCCGCGTTCATCTTCGTCGGGATCATCGCGGGGTTCTGGCTGCTCGTCTTCGGGGTCAAGAAGCTGCTCGACCGCTACGTGGCACGCTTCGCCGACCACCCGGGCGACGGCGACGCCGCGACCCGCGACGACTGAGCACGTTTCGCACCCGGAAGGGGCGGGCGCCGGTCGGCGCCCGCCCCTCGCGGTGATTCCGGATGCTGCGGCTGGCTAGCCGAGGAACCCGTTCTCGGTCAGCCACTGCGTGGCGATCTCGGCCGACGACAGCTGGTCGACCGTGCTCTGCACGTTGAGGGCGACGAGGCCCTCGGGCGTGAGCGCGGCGCTGACGGCGTTGATGATGTCGACAGCCTCCTGCGGAAGGTCGGCCGAGGCGATCGGCACGACGTTCGAGGCCAGGAACAGGCCCTCGGGGTCGGCGAGCGTCACGAGGCCGTTCTGGCCGATGCGCGGGTCGGCGCTGAACACGTTGGCGACGTTCACGATGCCCTCGAGCAGCGACTCGACCGTGGTGTCGCCCGTGGCCTGGAACGCGACGGTGACGCCGTAGACCGACTGCAGGCCGGAGGGGCCGTACGGACGCTCCTCGAGCTCCGGAGCGCCACCGAGGATGAGGCCCTCGACGCCCGCGAGGTCGGCGATCGTCTCGAGGCCGTTAGCCTCGGCGAATTCGGCCGTCACGTTGTAGCTGTCTTGATCGGTCGCGGGCGACTGGTCGAGGGCCTGCAGGCCCTCGGGCACCACGGTGAGCAGCTCGGCGTAGACCTCGTCCGACTGCGTCGCGGTGGTCTCGGGGCTCCAGAACTGCAGGAGGTTGCCCGTGTACTCGGGGAACAGGTCGACCTCGCCGGCCTCGAGGGCCGGGATGTAGGCGTCGCGCTGCCCGATCTGGAAGTTGCGCTCGACCTCGAAGCCGCCGGCCTCGAGCGCCTGCGCGTAGAGCTCGGCGATGATCTCGTTCGAGTAGTACGCCTGCGAGCCGATGACGATCGTCTCGGCAGGAGCATCCGTATCCGGCTCGGGCGCCAGCGGGTCGCCCGATGCACACCCTGCCAGGGCCAATGATGCCCCGACCACGGCCGCCGTCATGGCGAACCGGCCCTTGTTCCTTGCTGTGAACATCAGTTCTTCTCTTCTCTTCAGGTGGTGGCGGTGAGTTCCGCCGTCGCGCGGCGCCCGGTTGGCGTCGTGCGAACATCGGTGTCGCGCCCCGCGCGCACTCCGCGCGGGACGGCGTAGCGCTCGAGCACCGCGAACAGCGCGTCGAACAGCAGGGCGAGGAGGATGACGAGGATGGCGGCGCCGAGCATCTGGTCGTAGCTACGCAGCTGGATCCCCTGCACGATGTCGTAGCCCAGCCCCCCCAGATTGACGTAGGCCGCGAGCGTCACCGTCGCGACGACCTGCAGCGTCGCGCTGCGCAGCCCGCCGATCAGTAGCGGCAGACCGAGCGGCACCTCGACCTTCCACAGGATCTGCCACTCGGTCATGCCCATCGACCGCGCGGCGTCGATCGTGCGCCGGTCGATGACCTCGAGGCCCGCGTACGCTCCCGCGAGGATCGGGGGGATTGCGAGCAGCATGAGCACGAACACCGTCGACGGCCCGCGCAGCGTGACGCCGATGAGCATGACGAACAGGAACAGCAGACCGAAGGTCGGCAGGGCGCGTGCAGCGCCCGAGATACCCACCGCGAGCTCGCGGCCGCGGCCGGTGTGCCCGATGAGCCAGCCGAGCGGGATCGCGACGAGGGCGGCGCCGAGCATCGCTAGGCCTGTGTAGAACAAGTGCTCGCCGATGCGCACGGGGATCGACCCCGAGCCCTGCCAGTTGACCGGGTCGACGAGCCAGAGCCACGCATCCACGAAGAGATTCATGCCATCGCCACCCTCGGGGGCGATGCGGGCAGTGCCCGGGCCGCTCGGGTCCAGGGCATGAGCGCCCGCCCGAGCAGCACGAGCGCGCCGTCGAAGAGCAGCGCGACGATGACCGTCATGACGACGCCCGCAAGCACCTCTTCGACGATGCCGCGCTGGAACCCGTTCGTGAACAGGTACCCCAGGCTCTGCACGCCCACGACGATGCCGACCGTGAGCAGGCTCACCGTGCTGACCGCGACGACGCGCAGTCCCGCGAGCAGCACGGGGCCGGCGAGCGGGAAGTCGACCGTCCAGAACCGGCTCCAGCTCGAGTAGCCGACGGCGGTCGCCGCCTGGCGCACATCGGGGTCGACGCTCTGCAGCGCCTCGGCGACCGAGCGCGCCATGATCGCGACGGCGTAGATCGTGAGCGCGATGAGCACGTTCGCCTCGCTGAGGAACCCGATGCCGAGCAGCGGCGGCAGAATGACGAAGAGCGCGAGCGAGGGGATCGTGTACAGCAGCCCGACGAGCGTGAGGATGAGCCCGCGCGTGAGCCGGTACCGGTAGGCGACCCAGCCGAGCGGGATCGCGATGACGAACCCGAGCATGATCGGCAGGATGCTCAGCCTGATGTGCACGAGCGTGAGCTCGATGATCAGCCCGAGGTTGTTGAGCACCCAGGTCACGCCGGGCCCGCCTCCACGAGTCGGCCGGCGAGGTTGCCGTCGCCGTCGACGAGCACCTGCGCGCCGTCGATGGTCTGGATGCTCAGCGCACGCTTGCCGCGATCGGCGCCGATGAAGCTCGCGACGAAGTCGCTCGCCGGGTGGGCGAGGATCTCGGCGGGCGTGCCCTTCTGCGCGATGCGGCCGCCCTTCTCGAGGATGACGACCTGGTCGCCGAGCAGGAAGGCCTCGTCGATGTCGTGCGTGACGAAGACGACGGTCTTGTCGAGCTCGCGCTGCAGGCGCAGCAGCTCTTGCTGCAGGTCGGCGCGCACGATGGGGTCGACGGCGCCGAAGGGCTCGTCCATGAGCAGGATGTTCGGGTCGACGGCGAGGCCGCGCGCCACCCCGACACGCTGCTGCTGGCCGCCCGAGAGCTGCGAGGGGTATCGCTCGGCCATGTCGCGGTCGAGCCCCACGGTGTCCATGAGCTCGAGGGCGCGCTCGTGCGCCTGCTTCTTGGGCACGCCGTTGAGGCGCGGCACCGTCGCGATGTTGTCGATGACCCGGCGGTGCGGCAGAAGCCCCGAGTTCTGCATGACGTAGCCGATGCGGCGCCGCAACTGCACGGGCTCGATGGTCGAGACGTTCTCGCCGTCGATCTCGAGCTCGCCGCTCGTGGCGTCGACCATGCGATTGATCATGCGCAGCAGGGTCGTCTTGCCCGAGCCGCTCGAGCCGACGAGCACGGTCGTCTGCCGGCTCGGCATGACGAGGCTGAAGTCGTCGACGGCGAGCGTGCCGTCGTCGAAGCGCTTGGAGACGGAGCGGAACTCGATCACGGTGCTCTCTCCTCTGTCGCCGTCGGTACTGAGCGCGCGTCCAGCGCGCGTTCAGTCAAACAGCATTCGGAGCGGAGCGCGTTGCGATTCGCTCAGATTCTGGGCAGTTGTCCAGATGCCCGTAACCGGCGCGGTGCGCTCAGAGCCGACCGGCGACCACGGCCCGTACGGCGCGCGCGGCCTCGGCGAGCAGTGCGGCGTCGCCGCGCCCGTCGCGCGCGAAGGCGCGCGCCACGAGCGCATCGGCGATCTCGACCGCGGTGCCGACGGCGAGACGCACCTCGACGGTGTCGGCGGCGCCGTAGCCCGCCACGAGCGCGTCGGCCACGACATCGGCCATCGCGGCGTTCGCGGTCGACTCCGTCGTCGGCGGCAGCAGGTCGAGCACGTCGCCCACGCGCACCGAGCGGTAACCCGGCTCGGTGCGGAAGAGCTCGGTCATCGCGTCGAGGACGGCGAGCAGGGCATCCGTCGCCGAGGCGTGACGCGCGGGGACGAGCTCGGCGGCGACGCGGCCCATGAGCCGCTCGGAGTTGCGGGCCGCGAGGCTCTGCAGCACCGCGATGCGGTCGGGGAAGTAGCGGTAGACGGTGCCGATGGAGGCGCCCGCGCGCTCGGCGACCATGGCGGTGGTGAGGCGCTCGTAGCCGATCTCATCGATCACGGCGGCGGCGGAGTCGAGCAGCGTGGCCAGTCGGGCCGTGCTGCGGGCCTGCACCGGCTCGTTGCGGATGGGAGCGGAGGCGCTCAGCAGCGGTGTGCTGGACTCGATGATGTTCACGATGGACCCTTTCGACGCCGCCAGCGTACTCCTCGAGGTGAGGGAATCGCGTGTTGACGCGGTGTTTATTCTGACTTGATGTTCGGCGCGCGAACACGCGCCGACCTGGACCGTTCTGTGCACCTCGACTGCACAATGCGCCCGACGGCAGCCCCGGGCGGGCCCTCGCGACGCGCCCGTGTCTGACACACTGGGCAGGTGCCGGCCGAGACTGACGCCCCCGATCCGGGGCCGCGAGCCCCATGGGCACGACGGGCCGTCGCCCTCGAAGACCGCTTCCACCGCATGCGCGAGCGGCAGGGTCGGAAGCGCGGGCTCGAGCCCGTGGTCATCCCCTACAGCGGGTACGGGGGCAACGGCTGGATCCGCGTGCTGTGCCGCGTGCTGCTCGTGCGGCCCGACGCGACGCGCCGCACGCCCGAGACCATCCGTGGCTGGCGCAGCTTCGTGAGCATCCCCGTCGCCGACTGCCCGGTGACGATCACCGCCGACGGCCAGCGGTTCGTCGTGAACGCTGACCGCGGTGGCGTGGTCGACGTCGACCTCGCCGTGGCCCTCGAGCCCGGCCTGCGCACCATCACGCTGCAGGCCGAGGGCTCGGCACCCGTCACGGCGCGCATCTTCGTCGTCGATCCGGATGCCCAGCTCGGCATCGTCAGCGACATCGACGACACGGTCATGGTCACGGCGCTCCCCCGGCCCTTCCTCGCCGCCTGGAACACCTTCGTGCTCGACGAGCACGCGCGCCGCCCGGTGCCGGGCATGGCCGTTCTGCTCGAGCGCCTCACGCGCGAGCACGAGGGGTCGCCCGTCATCTACCTCTCGACGGGCGCGTGGAACGTGGCCCCCACTCTCGACCGCTTCATGAGCCGCCATTTGTACCCCGCGGGCACGATGCTGCTCACCGACTGGGGGCCGACGCACGATCGGCTCTTCCGCAGCGGTCAGGAGCACAAGCGCGCGAGCCTCGCGCGGCTCGCCCGCGAGTTCCCCTCGATCCGCTGGGTGCTCATCGGCGACGACGGCCAGCACGACGAGTCGCTGTACCGCGAGTTCTCGACCGAGCATCCCGACAACGTCGCCGCGGTCGCCATCCGCCAGCTCTCGACGCCCGAGGCCGTGCTCGCCGGCGGCCGCAGCCACCTCGACGACGACGGGCAGCCGACGAGCGGCATCCCCTGGGTGTGGGCGCCCGACGGCGCCGGGCTCGCCGAGCAGCTCGCCGAGGTGGGGCTGCTCAGCGACCCCGATGACGGGGCGTAGCGCAGCAGCTATTCGAACATCTGTTCGATAGACTCTCGGCGTTCGAGCACGCGAGCGGCGCGGGAGGTGCGGCATGGCCCGAGGGCTCTCGCGGCGCGTCGGGCCCGAGCATCCCGTGCTGTTCGTCGACGGCGACGACATCCCCGAACCCGTGCGCCCGCCCCGCCCCCGAGCGGGCGAGGCGATGATCGCGTTCGGTGCCCTGCTCGCGGCGGCCGAGGCCGTCGCGCTCGGCGACCTCGATGCGCGAAGCGCGGGGCGCACGGTGCGCGTGGGCGGCGAGCGCCGACCGCCCGAGGCGATGCTCGCCGGCGACGCCCTGCTCGACGACGGCACGGCGGTGCTGCCGCTCGTGCTCGCGGCCCGCGCCCCGCGCTCGCTGCGCGCGGCGCTCTCCACACGGTTCCTGCTCGTCACCGGCGTCGTGCTCGAGCGCGACGGCGCCCTGTCGATCGAACCGGCCGAGGTCGCCGACCTGCGCGCCCTCGCCCGCGACTGGGCGGGTCGGCGGTGAGAGTGTTCTCATCTGGACCGCCCGCGCCCGGGCCCCGCCGATAATGGGGGGATGCCGCGCAGCCCGCTCCCCCGCTTCTCGGTGCGGTCGCGCATCCTCGCGGTCATCCTCATCGTGACCGCGCTGGGCATGGGGGTCTCGGGGGTCGCGGCGTACATCGTGCAGCGCGATCGCGTGATCGAGGGGCTCGACACCGAGCTGCTCGCCTCGGTCGAGGCGGCGCGCGGCATCGTGACGGGGGTCTCGACGACGGCGACCGGGGCCGAGGAGCCCGCCGTGGTCGACACGGCGCCGCCCGCGACCGTCACCGAGGCGCTCAGCGAGATCCTGTCGCGCATCGTGCCGGGGCGGCACGAGAGCAGCGTCGCGATCATCGACGGAGACGCGCGCCTGACCCCCGGGGTCGAGACGGCCTTCGCCCTCGAAGACGACCCCGCCTTCATCGCCCGCGCCTGGCAGGAGGCCTCAGGCGGCGAGGTCTCGCTCGGCACGGCCATCACGACCGTCGGAACCCTGCGCTACGTCAGCGTGCCCGTGCTCATCGAGGGCGACCCGCAGGTGGGCGTGTACGTGACGGCGCTGGATGCCCAGCGCGCGGTCGACGAGGTGGGCGGTGCCTTCCTCACCTACGCCGGCCGCGACCGTCAACGCCATGCTCGACCGCATCGACGAAGCGCTCACGAGCCAGCGGCAGCTGCTCGACGACGTGCGCCACGAGCTCAAGACGCCCATCACGATCGTGCGCGGGCACCTCGAGCTGCTCGATGCGACGAAGCCCGACGACGTGCGCGCCGTGCGCGACATCGCGATCGACGAGCTCGATCGCATGGCCGAGCTCGTCACCGACATCGACGCGCTCGCCCGCGTCGAACGGCAGGCCGTGCTCGCCGAGCCCACCGATGTCGCCGACCTGACGGCGCTCGTGTTCAGCAAGATGCAGGCGATCCCCGGCCACGAGTGGGTGCTCGAAGAGACCGCGAACGCGGTGGCGCCGCTCTCGCCCTCGCGCCTGACCCAGGCCTGGCTGCAGCTCGGCGACAACGCCGCGAAGTACTCGCCCCCGGGCTCGACCATCCGGGTGGGCAGCACCGCCTACGCGGGCACGGTCGAGTTCTGGGTCGCCGACGCGGGGCCGGGCATCCCGCCCGGAGCGGAGAAGCGCATCTTCGAGCGCTTCGGCCGCGCCGACACCGGGCGCGGCATCGCTGGCTCCGGTCTCGGCCTGCCCATCGTCGCCGCGATCGCCCGCGCTCACGGCGGCTACGTGAGCCTCGACAGCTCGTCGACCGGCGCGCGGTTCGGCATCGTCGTGCCCACGCTCGACACCGGTGCGGCACCGCCGCCCCCCGCAACGGGCTTCGACGACGCCCCGACCGACCCCGAGCCACCGAGGAGGGCCGAGTGACCAGCATCCTGATCGTCGAGGACGAGAAGCGCATCTCGTCGTTCATCGAGAAGGGCCTCGCCGCGGCGGGCTACACGCCCACCGTCGTCGGCAACGGCCTCGACGCCCTCGACTACGTCGCGACGGGGTCGTTCGACCTCGTGCTGCTCGATGTGGGGCTGCCGGGCATCGACGGCTTCGCGGTGCTCGAACGGCTGCGCGCGAGCGGCGAGACGATGCCCATCATCATGCTGACCGCGCGCACGAGCGTCGACGACACCGTCGCGGGCCTCGATGGCGGGGCCAACGACTACCTGCCGAAGCCCTTCAAGTTCGACGAGCTCGTGGCGCGCATCCGGCTGCGCCTGCGCGAATCGGGGCAGCAGACCGTCGTCGAGACGGCCCTGCGGCACGGCGAGGTCTCCCTCGACCTCAAGACCCGCCGGGTCTCGGTCGGCGAGCGGTCGATGGACCTCTCGGCGCGCGAGTTCGCGCTCGCCGAGCAATTCTTGCGCCACCCCGAGCAGGTGCTGTCGCGCGAGCAGCTCCTCAGCCGCGTGTGGGGCTTCGACTTCGATCCCGGCTCGAACGTCGTGGACGTGTACGTGCGCTACCTGCGCGGCAAGATCGGCGCCGAGCACATCGAGACCGTGCGCGGCATGGGCTACCGGCTGGT
>NCEJ01000160.1 GCA_002280615.1 Micrococcales bacterium 32-70-13
GGACATCCACCGGCTCAAGGGCGGCACGAACGGCGCGACCAAGGGCCTCGCCGACGCCTTCCCCGACCGCGTGCTCGGCACGCCCATCAGCGAGAACGCGTTCATGGGCCTCGGTGGCGGGCTCGCCCTCGACGGCCGCTACCGGCCCGTCGTCGAGTTCATGTACCCCGACTTCATGTGGGTCGCCGCCGACCAGGTGTTCAACCAGGTGGGCAAGGCGCGCCACATGTTCGGCGGCGACAACCCCGTGCCGCTCGTGCTGCGCACGAAGGTCGCCATGGGCTCGGGCTACGGCTCGCAGCACCTCATGGACCCGGCGGGCATCTTCGCCACGAGCCCGGGCTGGCGCATCGTCGCCCCCTCGTCGGCGGCCGACTACGTCGGGCTCATGAACGCGGCCCTCGCGCTGCAGGACCCGGTGCTCGTGATCGAGCACGTCGACCTGTACGCCGAGAAGGACGAGATCATCGCGGGCGACCTCGACTACATCATCCCGCCGGGCACCGCTGCGGTGCGCCGCGAGGGCTCGGCCGTCACGGTCATCAGCTACCTCTCGATGGTCAAGCACAGCCTCGAGGCGATCGAGCAGACCGGCGTCGATGCCGAGCTCATCGACCTGCGCTGGCTCGACCGCGCGTCGATCGACTGGGCGACCATCGAGGCGAGCGTCAAGAAGACGAACGCCGTGCTGATCGTCGAGCAGGGCGCCCTGGGCACGAGCTACGGCGGCTGGCTCGCCGACGAGATCCAGCGCCGCTACTTCGACTGGCTCGATCAGCCTGTGCAGCGCGTCACGGGGCAGGAGTCGTCGCCCTCGATCTCGCGCGTGCTCGAGCGCGCGGCGATCGCCCGCACCGAAGAGGTCGTCGCGGCTCTCACCGCCGTCGTCGCGAACGGGGCAGGTGCCTGATGGCCACGACCATCCGCATGCCCGAGGTGCTTGCCAACGTCACCGAGGCGGCCGTGCAGAAGTGGCTCGTCGCCCCCGGCGACGAGGTCGCGGTGGGCCAGCCCTTCGCTGAGATCGAGACCGAGAAGGCCGTCGTCGAGTACTTGGCCGAGACGGCCGGTACCGTGCTGCAGCTTCTCATCGGGGAGGGCGACGCCGTCGACGTCGGTGCTCCCATCGCCATCGTGGGAGAGGCAGGGGAGGTGGCCCCTGCCTCTCCCGCGGCAGCACCGCCTGCCGCATCCGACGGGGGTTCTGTGGTGGTGCCCCCGTCGGACGCGGCGGCGATCCCTGCCGCCCCGGCCGCTCCGGCCGCCGCTCCGGCCGCCGCTCCGGTCGCGGCGCCCGCTCCGGCGCCCGCCACCCCGCCCGCCGACTCCGGCGCCCGCCGGTTCGTGAGCCCTCTCGTGCGTCGCCTGGCCCGCGAGAAGGGCCTGAGCCTCGACGGCGTCGTCGGCTCGGGGCCGGGCGGCCGCATCGTGCGGCGCGACGTGCAGGCGCTGCTCGCGGCCGGCGCTCCGGCACCCGCTGCTCCGGCGGCCTCCGCGGCGCCTGCTGCCGCGCCCGCGGGCCTCGAGCCCGAGCTCATCCCGACCTCGCGCATGCGCAAGACCATCGCGCGCCGCTTGACCGAGAGCAAGAGCACGGTTCCGCACTTCTACCTCACGGCCGACTGCCGGGTCGACCGCCTGCTCGAGCTGCGGCGCGAGATCAATGCGATCGACGGCGTCAAGATCTCGGTCAACGACCTCGTCGTCAAGGCGGTCGCTGCGGCGTTCATCGACGTCCCCGAGGCCAACACGACGTGGACCGACGAGGGCATGCTGCGCCACCGCACGGCCGACATCGCGATCGCCGTCTCGCTCGACGACGGTCTCGTTACCCCCGTCGTGCGCGGTGTCGAGTCGCTCAGCGTCACGGCCCTCTCGGCCGCGATCGGCGACCTCGCGACGCGCGCCCGCAGCGGCGGTCTCAAGCAGCACGAGATCGAGGGCGGCAGCTTCGCCGTCTCGAACCTCGGCATGTTCGGCACCCCGGCGTTCAGCGCGATCATCAACCCGCCGCAGGCGGGCATCCTCGCGGTGGGTGCCGCCCGACCGGCGCCCGTCGTCGTCGACGGCGCTCTCGAGGTGGGCACGGTCATGACCGTGACGCTCTCGGCCGACCACCGGGTGCTGGATGGCGCGCTCGCCGCGCGCTGGCTCGCCGCCTTCGTCGCCCGCATCGAGAATCCGGTGTCGATCCTCGCCTGAGCGCTCCTGCGCTCCCGCAAAGAACGCACGTTCTTTCACCCGTGGTGGGCGGGATGACCCCGGTTGAGCACCCCGAAAGCGATACTGTTCCCCTGTTTGCTGTTCCAGCTGAACGGGAGTGTTCATGAAGATCGCCATCCGGCGCGAGCCGATCGAGGGGGAGCGCCGCGTCGCGGCCACCCC
>NCEJ01000032.1 GCA_002280615.1 Micrococcales bacterium 32-70-13
CCGGATCGCCCGCGCAGGCCGCCGTCGCGCCGCCCGGCATCACCGAGCACCACGACCTCGTCGTGCTCGGCGACCTCATCGGCGACAACGCCAACGCCGTGACGCGCTTCGTTCTCGTGAGCCGCAGCCGTGAGCTGCCCGGGCGCACGGGAGCCGACAAGACGAGCATCATCGCCGAGCTGCCCGACGACGCCCCCGGCCGCCTGCTCGAGATGCTCGAGCAGTTCGCCACGCGCGGCGTCAACATGAGCCTCATCGAGTCGCGGCCGATCGGAGACGCTCTCGGCCGGTACCGCTTCGTCATCGACCTCGACGGCCACGTGCACGACGAGCGCGTCGCCGACGCCCTGCTGGGGCTTCGGCGTTTCAGCCCGAATGTCATCTTCCTCGGCTCGTACCCCCGAGCGGATGCGCGCCAGATCGAGGTCGTCTCGCAGTACGGCGACGACGTCTTCACGGATGCGCGCGACTGGCTGCGCGCGATCCTCAGCGGCGAGCCCGACCCGCAGTAGCCGTCACGGCACCTGAGGCACGCGCACGACGAGCGCGGCCGGCGCCACACGCGCCGCGATGGCCGTGACCTGGCCCATGCTCTCGCCGTCGATCTCGAACTCCTCCGGCCGCTCGAGGGCGAGGGTCATGCGCCGGCCCTGGAAGTAGCGCAGCGCGCGCACGCTCTTGTCGGCGGCCATGATGCGCCGGCCGATCTTCGTGCGCTGCAGCACGCCGTTCTCCCAGGCCACGGCGTAGCCGACGCGCATCCAGCCCCACAGGTTGCGGGGCCGCATGGCGACGACATCGAGTAGGCCGTCGTCGATCTGCGCCTCGGGCAGCAGCAGCACGCCGCCGGGCAGCGTGCCGCAGTTGCCGATGAGCAGAGTGTGCACGGTCGTCGCGCGCTCGGCCGAGCCGTCGAGCGTGTACCGCACGCGCACGGCGTCGACGTCGCGCACGATGCGGGCCGTCGCCTCGACGTAGGCGAGCCAGCCGACGCGCTTCTTGAGCTCGGCGTTCGTCGCCGCGATCATGCGCGCGTCGAGGCCGATGCCGACCATGACGACGAAGGCGTGCGTCTCGCGTGCCCCGTCGGCGCGCGTGATCTCGGCGATGCCGACGTCGATCGCGTGGTCGACTCCGGTGACGGCCGTGCTCACGGCGTCGGCGAGGCGGCCGATCGGGAGGTTGAGGTTGCGGGCGAGCAGGTTGCCGGTGCCGGAGGGGATCAGCACGATCGGGATGCCCGAATCGAGCATCCCCTCGGCGACCGCCCGCACGGTGCCGTCGCCGCCGGCCGTGAGAACCGCGGTCACCCGGGCGGCCGTGGCCTCGCGCGCCCGCCCCTGGCCGGGGTCGTCGACGCTCGTCTCGAGCCACAGCGAGGGCGCCCAGCCGGCCTCGGCCTCGGCCTCGGCGACGGCGGCCCGCAGCGCCTCCATGTCGACCTTCGTCGGGTTGACGATGACGGCGACGCGGGCGGTATCGGCCGAGGAGCCGGGGGTGCTCATGCGGTCAGAGTAGAGCATCGCTCTCTGCCCGCGCGGGGGGTGCCGTTAACCCGCGCGTGCCAGACTAGAGGCGTGATCGACCCCCAGCTGCTGCGCGACAACCCCGACCTCGTCCGACGTTCGCAGCAGGCTCGGCGGGCGAGCGTCGAGCTCGTCGACGAGGCCGTCGCCGCCGACCGCGAGCGGCGCGAGGCGATCGCCGCCTTCGAGGCGCTGCGGGCCGAGCAGAACGCCTTCGGCAAGCAGGTGGCCGCCGCCCCGAAAGACGAGAAGGCCGCTCTCGTCGCGCAGGCGCAGCAGCTCGCCGCCGACGTGAAAGCCGCCCAGGCCGTCGCCGGCGAGGCTGAGGCGCGCTTCGTGCAGGTCGTGGGGAGCATCCCGAACGTCATCATCGACGGCGTGCCCGAGGGCGGGGAGGACGACTTCGTCACGCTGCGCGAGGTCGGCGAGAGGCCTGCCTTCGACTTCGAACCGCGCGACCACCTCGCGCTCGGCGAGCTGCTCGATGCGATCGATATGCCGCGCGGCGTGAAGGTCTCGGGCTCGCGCTTCTACTTCCTCAAGGGGGTCGGCGCGCGCCTCGAGCTCGCGCTCATGAGCTACGCCCTCGACACGGCGCTCGACGCCGGGTTCACCCCGCTCATCACCCCGACGCTCGTCAAGCCCGAGGTGATGAGCGGCACCGGGTTCCTCGGCGCGCACGCCGACGAGATCTACTACCTGCCCGACGACGAGCTCTACCTGACCGGCACGAGCGAGGTCGCGCTCGCCGGCTACCACGCCGACGAGATCATCGACGTCTCGGCCGGCCCGCTGCGCTACGCCGGCTGGTCGACCTGCTACCGCCGCGAGGCCGGCAGCCATGGGAAAGACACCCGCGGCATCATCCGCGTGCACCAGTTCCAGAAGCTCGAGATGTTCAGCTACATCGATCCGGCCGACGCCGAGGCCGAGCACGAGCGGCTGCTGGCGTTGCAGGAGGGGATGCTGCGCTCGCTCGGTCTCGCCTACCGCGTCATCGACACCGCGGCCGGCGATCTCGGCTCGAGCGCCGCCCGCAAGTTCGACGTCGAGGCCTGGGTGCCGACGCAGGGTGCGTACCGAGAGCTCACGAGCACGAGCAACTGCACGACCTTCCAGGCTCGCCGCCTCGAGACCCGCTTCCGCGGTGAGGGCGGCAAGACGAGCCCGGTCGCGACGCTCAACGGCACGCTCGCGACGACCCGCTGGCTCGTCGCCCTGCTCGAGACGCACCAGCGCGCTGATGGCTCCGTCGTCGTGCCGGAGCCCCTGCGACCGTACCTTCGCGGACTCGACCTGCTGGAGCCGGTCTCATGACGATCGAGAAGAAGCTCATCGCCCTCGACATCGACGGCACGGTGCTGCACGAAGACGGCACGCTGCCCGAGTTGGCCGTCGAGCAGGTGCACCGGCTGCGCGACGCGGGCCACGAAGTGATGCTCGCGACGGGTCGCTCGGTGGCGATGACGCTGCCGGTGCTCGACCGCCTCGACATCGCTCCGGCCTACGTCGTCGCCTCCAACGGAGCGATCCTGCTCAAGCGCGACCCGGACGCCCCGACGGGCTACCGGCGCCACCACGTCGAGACGTTCGATCCGACGGCGGTGCTCACGAGCATCCGCCCGCATCTGACGCACGCGAACTACGCCGTCGAAGACGAGCACGGCGTCTACCGCTACACCGGATGGTTCCCCGACGGAGCGCTCGGCGCGATCAGCGAAGAGGTGCCGTTCGAGCAGCTCTGCGCCGAGCCCGCCACGCGCGTCGTCGTCATCTCGCCCGGCCACGCCATGGAGGAGTTCCTCGCCGCCGTCGAGCTGATGGGTCTGCACCAGGTGAGCTACAACGTCGGCTGGACGGCCTGGCTCGACATCGCGCCCGACGGCGTCAACAAGTCGACCGCGCTCGAACGCGTTCGGGATGCCCTGGGTATCGCGGGCGAGCACGTCGTGACCGTGGGCGACGGCCGCAACGACATCGAGATGCTCGCGTGGGCGGTCGCGCACGGCGGGCGCGGTATCGCCATGGGACAGGCTCCCGCAGAGGTCGTCGCCGCCGCATCCGAGGTCACCGCGCGCGACACCGACGACGGTCTGGCCCAGGCCCTCTCGACAATCTGAGACAGCACGGCACCCCTTCGGAGCAGATGCATAGTCGCTCGGGACCGGGGTTTCGAGGGCGTGTCGGTTACGATGGAAGACTGATATCCAAGGAGGGCTGTCCGAGCGGCCGATGGAGCCAGTCTTGAAAACTGGTGGGCAGCAATGTCTCGTGGGTTCGAATCCCACGCCCTCCGCTCGTTACAGGTCCGCAGTGTGCCCGAGGGGGACATCATGAGTGAACCGGTGCGCGATCGCGGCATCCGGTCGTTGCCGACGGCGCAGGTGCGCCACGGGCGGCTTCGCCGCTCGCGCGCCTGGAAGACGATCCTGGCGACCCTGGCCGCGTCTCTGGCCGTCGTGCTCGTCAGCACCGTCTCGGTCGGCGCCATCACGGTCGCTCAGATCAACGCCAACATCGATGTCGTCGAGCTCGAGGTGCTCGAGGGCGAAGAAGCGCGCGTCATCCCCACGGTCGGTGACTGGGAGGGCGGCTTCAACGTTCTCATCGTCGGCGTCGACAACGAGCCCGGTCAGGACGACGCGCGCGCGCGCGGCGGGGCGACCCTCAACGACGTGAACATCCTCGTCCACGTCGCGGAGGACCAGCAGTCGGCGGTTGCCGTGAGCATCCCGCGTGACATGGTCGTGCCCATCCCCTCGTGCCCCGACCCCGACGGCGAGGGCTCGTCGTTCGCCATGTCGGCGCAGCCCATCAACGTGGCGTGGTCGTACGGCGGCCTCAACTGCGTCGTGCTCACCGTCGAAGCCCTCACCGGCCTCAGCATCCCGTACGCCGGAGCCATCTCGTTCAACGGCGTCGCGCAGCTGTCGACCGCCGTCGGCGGCGTCGACGTGTGCATCGACGCCCCGATCAAAGACCCGTACACGGGCCTCGACCTGCCCACGGCGGGCAACTGGTCCATCGAGGGCTACACGGCGCTCGCCTTCCTCCGCACTCGCTACGGCGTCGGCGACGGCAGCGACCTCGGACGCATCAGCAACCAGCAGGTCTACCTCTCGTCGCTCATGCGCAAGGTGCAGAACGAGGGCGTGCTCACCGACTTCGCCAAGCTCTACGGCATCGCCCAGGTGGCGTCGTCGTCGATGCAGCTCTCGAGCAGCCTCGGCAGCCTCGACACGATGGTGTCGATGGCGCAGGCCCTCCGCAAGATCCCGACCGAGAACATCGTGTTCGTGCAGTACCCGGGCCGCACGGGCGGCACGGGCGTGTTCGCGGGCAAGGTGCAGCCGATCACGTCGGCGGCGACCGCGCTGTTCGACCGCATCCGCGCCGACGAGCGCTTCATCCTCGAAGAGGGCAACACGGGCCGGGGCTCCACGCTCGACCCCAACGCCCCCGCCGTCGAGCCGACGCCCGAGCCCACGCCCACCGAGGTCGCCGTGCCGAAGAACGGCAAGCTCGAGCCCGAGGTCGAGCCGACGCTCGAGCCCGTGGCGCCCGAAGCGCCGGCCGAGGTGCTCGCGGGGGTCGAGGGCCAGACGGCCGCCGATCGCACGTGCTCGGTCTCGAACTAGCCCGTGATCGGCCACCGGCCCGGCCCGGTATAGTGGTCACTCGCTAGGAGACGTCGCATAGTTCGGCCTAGTGCACCACCCTGCTAAGGTGGAGTCCCCGCAAGGGGACCGCGGGTTCAAATCCCGCCGTCTCCGCGGAACGAGCCCCAGTCGCACGACTGGTAGGCTTGACCGGTTCGCGCTCAGCGCGGCCATGCGCCCGTAGCTCAATGGATAGAGCATCTGACTACGGATCAGAAGGTTAGGGGTTCGAGTCCCTTCGGGCGCGCGTGCAGCCCCCCGCCATTGGCGGGGGGCTTCGTCGTCTGCCGATAGCCTGGCAGGGTGAAATCCTCCCTGCGCCTCTCCGACGAGGTGGCGACCGCGCTCGCCGCCGGCCGCCCCGTCGTCGCCCTCGAGTCGACCATCATCAGCCACGGACTTCCGCGGCCGCGCAACCACGCGGCGGCGCTCGAGTTCGAGAGCATCCTGCGCGAGGCGGGCGTCACCCCCGCGACGATCGCCGTGCTCGACGGCGTGCCCCGCATCGGGCTCGACGCCGAGGGGGTGCGGCGCATCGCCGACGAGGATCTCGCGAAGGCGAGCGTGCGCGACTTGCCCATCCTCGCGGCGCGCGGCGCGAGCGGGGCGACGACGGTCGCCGCGACGGCGCACCTGGCAGCGAAGGCCGGCATCCGCGTGTTCGCGACGGGCGGCCTCGGCGGCGTGCACCGCGGCGCGAGCGAGACCTTCGACGAGTCGGCCGACCTCTCGACCCTGGCTGTCACGCCCATCACGGTCGTCTCCGCGGGGGTCAAGAGCGTGCTCGACATCGCCGCGACGCTCGAGCGCCTCGAAACCTACTCGGTGCCCGTCGTCGGGCTCGGCACGACGGTGTTCCCGAGCTTCTGGCTGCGCGAGAGCGCCTACACGCTCGACTGGGCGGTCGACACCGCCGAGCAGGTCGCCGACGTCATGGCCGCGCACGATGCGCTCGGCCACACCCAGGGCATCGTCGTCGCCAACCCGATCCCCGCCGACCAGGCCTGGCAGCGCGAGGAGCACGACCGCGTGCTCGCGACCGCGTTCGCCGAGGCCGAGGCGCAGGGCATCCGGGGCAAGGCGGTCACGCCGTTCCTGCTCGGCCGCATCGTCGAGCTCAGCGAGGGCCGCAGCCTCGAGGTCAACCTCGACCTCGCGCGCAACAACGTGCGCGTCGCCGGCCGCATCGCCGCGGCGTGGTCGGCCCGAGCCTGACCAGCCCTACCGTGACCGGTTCGCGCGCGCTCGTCGTCGGCGACGTCATCGACGACATCATCGTCGTGCCGCGCGGGCCCATCCGCACCGACACCGACACCGCCGCGAGCATCACGCGCCACCCCGGCGGCTCCGCGTGCAACACCGCGGCCTGGCTCGGCTGGCTCGGTGCCCCCGTCGACCTCGTGGGGCGCGTCGGCACGGGCGATGTCGAGCGGCACGAGAGCGCGCTGCGGGCATCCGGTGTCACCCCCCACCTCGGCGACGACCCGTCTCTGCCGACCGGAACGATCGTCATCGTCGTCGACGGCGAGACCCGCACGATGCTGACCGATCGGGGGGCGAACGCCGCGCTGTCGGCATCGGCGGTGACGGATGCCCTGCTCGACGACGCGGCCGTGCTGCACCTGACCGGCTACAGCCTCTTCGACGCCTTCTCGCTCGACGACCTCGCGGCGCTCACCGAGCGGGCGCACGCGCGCGGGGTGCTCGTGACCTTCGACCCCGGATCGACCGGCTTCATCGCCGACTTCGGGCTCGAGCGCTTCCGTTCCGCGCTCGCCGGAATCGACGTGCTGCTGCCGAACCTCGACGAGGGCCGCCTGCTCTCGGGAGAGCGCGAGGGTCAGGCGGTCGCCGATGCGCTGCTCGAGCTCTGCCCCGCCGTCGTCATCACGGGCGGAGCGTCGTCGGTGCTCGTCGCGCGACGGGGCGAGCCCGCCGTCGAGGTCGCCGTCGAGGCGCGGCGCGCGGTCGACCCGACCGGGGCGGGCGATGCGTTCACGGCCGGGCTCATCGCGGCGCTGCTCGACGGGGCGGCGCTCGACGACGCGGCCCGCGCGGGCGCGCGTGCGGCGGGCGTCGCCGTCACGCGGGCGGGCGGGCGGCCGCCGGTTGGGCGGATTCCGGGCGAGCGGACTCAGGGCTAGCGCCGACGGCACCGACGCACGCGCCCACCACGGCGGCGATCGCGACGAGCTGCAGCGGCCCGAGCGCCTGCCCGAGCACGAGCAGCCCCGCGAGCGCGGCGACGGCCGGCCCGAGGCTCGAGAGCACCCCGAATAGGCGCGTGGGCATCGACTTGAGGGCGATGAACTCGAGCGCGTAGGGCAGCGCCGAGGTCATGACGGCGATGCCCGCGAACGCGAGCAGCAGCAGGGGTGCCTCGGCCACGGCTTCGGCGGCGGGCACCGCGCCGACCGAAACCACGAGAGCGGCCGCCACGACCATGGCCACGGCGAGGGCATCCACCCCTCGCGCCCGCGGGCCGAGGCGGGCCGACGCCACGATGTACAGCGCCCAGAACGCGGCCGCCCCCGCTGCCGCGAGCACGCCGACGAGCGCGAGGCCGCCCGAACCGTCGGGGTCGAGGCCGAGCAGCGCGACCCCCGCGGCCGCGAGCGCGACCCAGCCGAGGTCGCGCCAGCGGCGCGTGCCGGCCACGGCGACGCCGAGCGGGCCGAGCAGCTCGATCGTGACGGCGACGCCGATGGGGATGCTGCCGATGGCGAGGTAGATGAGGGCGTTCATGCCGGCGAGGCCGAGGCCGAGCATCCCGACCCCGATCCAGGTCCGGCGATCCCACTCGCGCACGCGGGGGCGGATGACGGCGAGCAGGATGACCGCCGCGAGCAGGAGGCGCAGCGCGGCGGCACCGAGTGGCCCCACCTGGGTGAAGAGCGACCCGGCGATGGCGTTGCCGAACTGCACCGAGACGATCGCCAGCACGGCGAGCAGCACGGGGTCGAGGGCGGCGCGACGGGGCACGAGAGCGAGCATCGCACACGGCGGCGGATCCGTCGTGACGCGCTCATGACAGAACGCGCCCCACCCGCTCACGAGGAGGGGTGGGGCGCGTTCTGCGGTGCGACGACCGACCCGAACGGTCGTCGCGGGGAGGCGCGCCCCCGTGTCAGCGAGCGGGAGCGGGCCGGGCGGTGAGGACTAGTCGGAGGAGCCGACGCTCGCGACCGAGGCGACCGAGGCGACCGAAGCCGGCGAGTCGGGGGTCACGGGCGAGGCGACCGAGACGACCGAGACCGGGCTGTCGCTCGGGGTGGGCTCGGGGCTCGGGCTCGAGCTGGGCTCGGGGGTCACGATGCTCTCGCTCGTCACCGAGAAGTCGAGCGTGCTCGCGGTGCCCTTGACGTCGGCGGGCACCGTGATGCCGGGCACCTCGAGGTTCGTGGCGCCCGCGATGAGCGGCAGAGCGCTCGCGGTCGAGACGGCACCGGCGGCCATCACGCCGAGGCCGAGGGCGGAGGCGGCGCCGATGGCGATCCAGTTCTTGGCGTCCATGAGGGTGTCCTTTCGAGCTGCGGGGGAGCCGGTGCGGGTGCGCATCCGTGCTCCGTGATGAGTACAGACTGCGGGCCCCGCATGAGACCACCAGGAGGGTCGGATGAGAGGCTTCTCATCCGGCCGCGATCTTGGCGGCCTTCACCGCCTCGTACGCCGCGAGGGCCCCGGCGCGCGAGGCGGCCAGGTCGACGATCGGGCGGGGGTACTCGGGGCCGTCGACCTCGGGCACCCAGGTGCGCACGTACGCGCGGTCGGGGTCGAAGCGCTCGGCCTGCAGCACGGGGTTGAAGACCCGGAAGTACGGCGCGGCATCCGCCCCCGATCCGGCGACCCACTGCCAGCTCGCGGCGTTGCTCGCCTCGTCGGCGTCGACCAGGGTGTCCCAGAACCACTGCTCGCCGATGCGCCAGTCGATGAGCAGGTTCTTGGTGAGCAGCGAGGCGACGATCATGCGCACGCGGTTGTGCAGCCAGCCGCTCGTCCAGAGCTGCCGCATGCCGGCGTCGACGATCGGGATGCCCGTGCGCCCGGTCTGCCAGGCGGCGAGCACCGCGGGGTCGGGCTCGCCCCACGGGAACGCGTCGAAGTCGCGGCGCACATTGACGGTCGCGATCGTCGGCTGGTGGAAGAGGATGCTGTACGAGAACTCGCGCCAGCCGATCTCGCTGAGGAACTTCGCGCGGTTCGCCGCCGCCTCGGGTGCGAGCGGCCCGTGCACGCGCGCCCAGACCTGGTGGGGGCTGAGCTCGCCGAAGCGCAGGTGCGGGCTGAGCCGGCTCGTGGCCTCGATGCCGGGCTCGTCGCGCCGGTGGTAGAGCGCCAGCCCGTGGTCGACGAAGTGCTCGAGCCGATCGTCCGCTCCCCGCTCGCCCGGCCTCCACGCCGCGCGCAGCCCCGCCGCCCAGTCGGGGCGGGTCGGCAGCAGGGCCCAGTCGTCGAGCGCGTCGCCCTCGGTCGCGAGCCCGTCGAGCGATGCCGGTGCCGGAAGCGGCGATCGCGGCTCACCCGCCGCGAGGCACGCGCGCCAGAACGGCGTGAACACCCGGTAGGGGTCGCCCGAGCCCGACGTGATCGTCCACGGCTCGTGCAGCAGCCCGCCCCCGAAGCTCTCGACCACGAGGCCCTCGGCACGCAGTCGCGACTTGAGCTGGGCATCCACGTCGCGCAGCGCGCCGTAGCGGCGGTTCCAGTAGACGGCTCCGGCCCCCGTCTCGGTGACGAGCCCGGAGATGACTTCGGCGGCCGCGCCGCGCCGCAGGGTGAGCCGCGCCCCGATCGCGCTCAGCTCGTCGGAGAGCGCCGTGAGGCTGTGGTGCAGCCACCAGCGGCTCGCGCCTCCGAGCGCCCGCGCGCCGGGCGACTGCTCGTCGAGCAGGTAGACGACCACGACGGGCTCGCGGCGCTCGGCGGCGGCGGAGAGGGCGGGGTTGTCGGCGACGCGCAGGTCGTCGCGCAGCCACACGATGCTGGGGGAGGAAGCCATGACGCGAGGGTAGCCGCGGAGAGCCGCGAGAACCCTCAGCCGCCCTCCCGGGTCAGTCGCGCAGCCGCCGGCAGAGCTCGGTCAGCTGCTGCAGCTCGTCGGCATCGAGGCGCGAGCCCACTCGGCGGGCGATCGCGTCGGCATGGATGACGGCGACGCGCTTGAACAGCTCGTAGCCCTCGGGCCGCAGGGCGACGATCGTGCCGCGCGCGTCGGTGGCGTCGGGCAGCTTGTCGACGAGGCCGCGGGCGGCGAGCCGGTCGATGAGGCGGCTGACGCTCGGCTGGCTCAGCAGCAGGTGGGGGATGAGGTCGCGGATGCGCATGCGGCGCTCGGGGGCCCGCGAGAGGTTGAACAGCACGTCGTACTCGGTGAACGAGATCTCGGTCGTCGGGAATTCAGCGTTGAGCTGACGCAGCACCGAGACCTGGGCGCGGAACAGCGCCTCCCAGGCTCCGACCGCGATGGCCTTCTCCGTCATGCGCCAACTCTATGCACGGGAATGGGTGCGTGTCGGTGCGTGACGCGGAATCCTCACGCGTCGTGCGTCACCCCGCGGGCGTGCGAAGGGCCGGTCGCCGAGGCGGGCGACCGGCCCTCTTCCCTTGCACCAAGAGTGTCCTGCAATCACATTCCGCGTCTCCCGCCACAGCAAACGATCGACGCATGACGAATGTATAACGGAAAGGTAACGGTGTCTAGTTACCGAACCGTTATTTTTCGAGATCGGTCTCGGGATGCCCGGCGACCGCCCGACCGCCCTAGAAGAAGTCGGGGCTCGGCGTCGACGCGTAGCGGATCGACACGTCGGCGTGCCGGTCGAAGCGGTAGCCCGCCCCGCGCACCGTTCGCACGATGTCCTCATAGCCGCCGAGTTTCGAGCGCAGGCGCCGCACGTGCACGTCGATCGTGCGCTCGTTCGGCACGTCGTCGTCTCCCTCCGCCCCGTCGGCCCACAGCGAGGCGATGAGCTCGGCGCGCTCGATCGTGCGGCCCTCGCGCAACACGAGGTACTGCAGCAGCTCGAACTCCTTATAGGTGAGCGCGGCGGTGTCGCCGTCGAGAAGCACGCGCTTGCGCGAGATGTCGATGACGACGCCCTCGGGCAC
>NCEJ01000161.1 GCA_002280615.1 Micrococcales bacterium 32-70-13
GCGGCCCGCACGGTGCAGGTACGTGTCGTGGTCATCCGGAACCGTGTGGTTGATGACGTGCGTCACGTCGTTGACGTCGATGCCGCGCGCCGCGACGTCCGTCGCGATGAGGATGTCCTTCTTGCCCGCCTTGAAGGCCGCCATGGCGCGCTCGCGCTGCTCCTGGTTCAGGTCGCCGTGCACGGCCGCAGCGTTGTAGCCCCGGTCGTTGAGCTCCTCTACGAGCTTGGCGGCGGCGCGCTTCGTGCGCGTGAAGATGACGGTCTTGCCGCGGCCCTCGGCCTGCAGGATGCGCCCCACGACCTCGTCCTTGTCGAGGGCGTGCGCGCGGTAGACGACGTGCTTGATGTTCGCCTGCGTGAGCCCCTCGTCGGGGTCGGTCGCACGGATGTGGATGGGCTTCGACATGAAGCGCCGCGCGAGCGCGACGATCGGGCCGGGCATGGTCGCCGAGAACAGCATCGTGTGGCGCGTCGGCTTGGTCTGCGCGAAGAGCTTCTCGATATCGCTCAGGAAGCCGAGGTCGAGCATCTTGTCGGCTTCGTCGAGCACCATCACCTCGACGTTGGCGAGCGAGAGCAGGCGCTGGCTCGCGAGGTCGAGCAGGCGGCCGGGGGTGCCGATGACGATCTGCGCACCCGCCTTGAGCTGCTCGATCTGGCCCTCGTAGGCCTTGCCGCCGTAGATGGAGACGATCTTGACGTCGCGGTTGATCGCGGCCGTCTCGAGGTCTTCCGTCACCTGCACGCACAGCTCGCGCGTGGGCACGACGACGAGCGCCTTCACGCCCGGCTCGGGGTGCAGGCCGAGGCGCTGGATGAGCGGCAGGCCGAAGCCGAAGGTCTTGCCGGTGCCGGTCTTGGCCTGGCCGATGATGTCTTGACCGCTGAGGGCCAGGGGGATGGTCTGCTCCTGGATCGGGAAGGGCTCGATGATGCCCTTCGCCGCGAGAGCCTCGACCATGTCGGGCTCGATGCCCAAGTCAGTGAAAGTCACGGTGGTGTGTCGCCTGTCGTTATATAGAAGAGAAGGCCAGTTTAGCCGCCGGGCGCCGCTCGCCGGGGCCATCGCCTAGGCTGAGCCCGTGGCTTCGTGGTTCAGACGGCAGCGCCCTCGCGTCGAGGCGCCGACCCTGACCCCGCGCGACACCGCCGCCGCGGCCCTGCGCGTCGACCTGGGCGAGCTCGCCCCGAGCCCCGATGTGTTCCTCGGGCACTGCGCCGCGCTACACCTCGTCTTCATCGAGCAGCTCACGACCGCCATGTCGAACGCCCCTCGCGTGGCCGATAAGGATGCCCTCGCGCGCGTCTCGGCGGTCGCGCTCGAGCGCTACCAGGGCATCGTCGCCGAGCTCGAGCGCCACCAGCTCGACAAGACCGACGTCATGCAGCCGCACCTCGAGGGCGTCGAGGAGTTCGAGCGCCGCACGCAGGGCGGCGCATGGTACGAGCAGGTCGCGAGCGCGCACGTCACGATCGGCTTCCTCACCGACTTCTGGGTGCGCCTCGCCGCGGGCCTGCCGGGCGACCTGCGCGGGCGCGTCGTCGCGGCGCTCTCGGCCGGCGACCTCGAGGGCCCCGTGCACCGCATCATCGAGCGCGCGATCGCCGCGAACCCCGCGCTCTCGTCGCGTCTGGCGCTGTGGTGCCGGCGACTCGTGGGCGACACGATGCTGCAGGCCCGCTCGGCGCTCGTGCTGCACGGCGATCGCTCGAAGGACGAGGCGCAGATCGAGCCCGTCTTCACCGAGCTCATCGCGGAGCACACCCGCCGCATGGACCGCCTCGGGCTCACGGCGTAGGCGCATCCGTGTCGACGACGCAGCCCGCCGGTGGCTTCCGCACCCTCCCCCGCACCCGACTGGGCTGGTGGGGCTTCGGGATGCTCGGCGCGGGCGCGGCCCTGCAGCTCGTGCAGAGCGGCCTCGCGTGGGCGAGCGGCGCGTGGGGGCTCGATGAGGCCGTGCGGGTGCCCGTGCTCGTCTTCGTCGTCGTCATGAGCGCGGGCGTGATCGTGTCGGCGCTCGCCGTGGTGCTGCGCCGCGACTACTCGATCATGATGATCGCGCTCGCGGCCGTGACGCTCATCAGCCTCGGCGGCGTGGCCGTGCGGGCGCTCGCGGGCTAGCGCGCAGCATCCCGAACCGGGGCTCAGGCCTTGGCGGCCGCGCTCGGCTTCATGAGGCGCTCGAGCAGCTCGGCGTCGGCCTGCTCGCGGCGCTTCGGCAGCACGAGCGCGATCGCGAGCGCGACGAGCGGGCCGCCGACGAGGGCGATGACCCAGATCCAGCCGCCGTCGAACGGCAGGCCGATCCAGACGCAGACGGCCCAGATCGCGGCGGTCGCGGCGGCGCCGGCGAGCGGCACGAGCCGCACGCCGAGCGAGAGCGCGGCGCCGATGACCGTGACGAAGAGCAGTTCCATGCCTGCGAGCGTACCCGCTGCGCGGAGGGGCGCTACTAGCCGACGAAGCCGACGCGGCGCGCCGAGTCGCTGCCGATCTCGACGTAGCCGATCGCGGCGGTCGGCACGAGGTACTGCTTGCCCTTGCTGTCGGTCAGGCTCACGACGGGCGCGCCCTTCTCCATGGCGGCCGTGATGGCGGCCGTGATGTCGGCGGCCGACTCCGAGGTCTCGAAGGCGAGCTCGCGGGGGCTGTTGAGAATACCGATGCGAATGTCCACGATCGTCAGCGTACCCGGCGGCCCGCGGGGCGGCCGCCGTGTTCACTGAGGGCGCACCGGGCCGGGTTCCCGCCCTGCCGCGCTGTCGGCGCGCGCCGGTAGCGTGGGCGCGTGACCACCTTCGACGCCGCGCCGCCCCGCGTCGCGGTCGAGCCCGTGGTGCTCGACGAGGGCCAGCGGCGGGTGGTGGATGCGCGGCGCACGCCCGGCGCGATCGTGCTCGGCGCGCCGGGGTCGGGCAAGACCACGGCGGTGATCGAGCTCGTGGCGGCCGCCGTGCTCGACGACGGGTTCGACCCCGCGAGCGTGCTCGTGCTCACGCCCTCGCGCCGCACGGCGACGGTGCTGCGCGACCGGCTGGCGCTGCGGCTCGCCGCTCCCGCTGAGGTTTCGCCTGACGATTCGCACGATGCGATCGCGCGTCGTGCGCCCGGCGCGTTGCCCGGCCCGCTCGCGCGGTCGCTCGCGGCGTACGCCTTCTCGGTCGTCACGGCCTCGCACCGCCTCGGCGGGCTCGCCGAACCGCGGCTGCTGAGCGGCGCCGACCACGACGCCGACCTGGCCGAGCTGCTCGACCGCTCCGAGCTCGAGGCCATCCTCGGCGCCGACGCCGCGCCGGGCCCCGCGTGGCCCGAGCACCTCGGGCCCGAGGTGCGGCGGCTGCCGGCCTTCCGCACCGAGCTGCGCGACGCGATCGCGCGCCTGAGCGAGCACGGCTGGAGCACCGATCGCCTGCGGGCCGCGGCGCGCGAGCGGGCCCTGCCCGCGTGGGCCGCGATCGCCGACTTCGTCGACGAGTACCGGCGCATCCTGGGGGCCTCGCGGCCCGGGCAGCTCGACCCGGCCGAGCTCGTGCGCGCGGCCGTGGGGCTCGTGCGCGACCCCGTCGACGGCATGCCGCCCCCGCCCCGCCTCGTCGTGCTCGACGACGCCCACGATGCGACGCCGAGCGGCTTCGACCTGCTCGCGGCGCTCGCGGAGCGCGGGGCCACCGTCGTCGCGCTCGGCGACCCCGACCTCGCGGCCAACACCTTCCGCGGCGCCGAGCCCGAGGCGCTCGCGCACCTGCCGGCCGCGCTCGGCTGGCGCGAGTCGCGCGCCATCGTGCTGCCGCTCGTGCACCGGCACGGTGCGGCGCTGCGCGGGCTCGCCGCCGACGTGACGCAGCGCATCGGCGCGGCCGCCGCGGGCACGCAGCGCAAAGCCGTCGCGGTCGAGCTGCGGGCCGAGGCGCAGGGCGAGGCGTCGGGAGCACCGTCGGGCGAGGCGGTCGCCGACCCGAGGGCGATCCCTGCCGACTGGGGCGGCCCCCTCATCGCGCTCGAGGCGACCACCCCCACGCGCGAGCGCGCGCTCGTCGCCGACCTGCTGCGCGAGCGGCACCTTCTCGATGGCGTGCCCTACGGCCGCATGGCCGTGATCGTGCGCAGCGGCACGATGGTGCCGGGCATCGTGCGGGCGCTCGGCCAGGCCGAGGTGCCGGTGCAGTCGACGGCGGCGGGCAGGCCCTTGCGCGAGCATCCGGCGGCCCGCGCCCTCATCCGCCACGTCGATGTCGGGGTCGGGCGCGCCCCGCTCGACGCCGCGGCCGCGACCGAGCTGCTGCTCGGCCCGCTCGGTGGCCTCGACCGCGTGGGGCTGCGGCGGTTGCGACGGGCGCTGCGCGCCGAAGAGCTTGCGGGCGAGGGCGACCGCACGGCCGACGACCTGCTGGTGGAATCCCTCACCGCGCCCGACCGCCTCGCCACGATCGACCATCGCATCGCCCGCCGCGCGGCACGGCTCGCGCGCACCCTCGCGTCGATCGGCGAGCGGCACGCGGCCGGAGCCACGGTCGACGAGCTGCTCTGGCTCGCGTGGAGCGAGTCGCACGTCGCCGAGACCTGGCAGCGCGAGGC
>NCEJ01000162.1 GCA_002280615.1 Micrococcales bacterium 32-70-13
TCGCGCAGGTCGACGCGATCGACCACGCCCTCGTCGGTCGCCGTCGCCTCGATGCGGTCGTCGTAGACCACGATCGAGATCGTGAAGCTCACGGGCTCGCCGTTGTTCGCGTGCTCCATGACGTTCGCCGCGAGCTCGACGATCGAGAGCTCGGCCGCCATTCGGTCGGCCGGGTCGAGGTGCGGGGTCTGCGCCCAGATCGTCGCGAGCAGGTCTTGCAGCGTGTCGACCGTGTCGGGCGGGCAGTGCAGCCGGAACGACCGCGAGACGACCTCAGGCATGGGGGAAGGCAGCGCCGACCGAGTCGAAGCTCTGCAGCACCGAGCCCATGTTGGTGAGCTCGAGCACGAGCTGCGCCTGCTCGGCCGGGCGCACGAGGCGCAGATCGCCCCCGGATGCCCGCACCGCCTTGAGACCGGCCACGAGCGCGCCCAGGCCCGAGGAGTCGAGGAACACGACCTGCGAGAGGTCGACCGCGACGTTCGGGTGGTTGGCGTCGACCGCCTGCTCGATGGCCTCGCGCATGCGCGCGGCCGTCACCATGTTGAGGCGCCCGCCGACCGTGACCTCGGCGACCCCGAAGGGGTGGTGCACCACCGTGATATCCATTGACCATCCTCCCCGTCGACCCGTGCCCCCATTATGGTGCGGGCCGGGCTCACAGCTTCTCTAGTGGAGCGATCTTGATGAGGAGGCGCTTCCGCCCGGCCGTCTCGAACTGCACCTCGGCGATGCTCTTGGGCCCCACCCCCGTCACCGCGCTCACGGTGCCGTCGCCGAAGTCGACGTGGCGGATGCGGTCGCCGACCGCGAGCGTCAGGTCGCCGTTGTCGCGCACGCTCGCCGTCACCCGGTTGGCCCACTCCGTCTTGGGCTTGCCAGCGGGCGGCAAAGACGCGGAGTAGCGGAAGCCGTCGCGGCCCGTGCTGAGGCTGCGCGTGCTCGAGCGGGCTCCCATGCCGGGCGAGTCGCGCCAGTCGATGAGCTCGCCCGGGATCTCCTGCAGGTACCGGCTCGGGCTCGCGACCTGGGTGTCGCCGAAGGTCGAGCGCGTCATCGCCAGGCTCAGGTGCAGCACCTTGCGGGCGCGCGTGATGCCGACGTAGAACAGCCGGCGCTCCTCGGCCGGGCCGCCGGGCTCGGCCGCGCTCATCTGGTGCGGCAGCAGGTTCTCTTCCACCCCCGTGATGAAGACGGCGTCGTACTCGAGCCCCTTCGCCGTGTGCAGGGTCATGAGCGAGACGGTGCCGCTCGAGTCGTCGAGGTCGTCGGCCGCGGCGACGAGCGCGACCTCGGTGAGGAAGTCGACGAGCCGCCCCTCGGGGTTGTTCTTCTGGAAGTCGCGGGTCACCGCCACGAGCTCTTCCACGTTCTCAGCGCGCGCCTCGTCTTGCGGGTCGCGGCTCGCGCGCAGGGCCGCGAGGTAGCCGGTCGCCTCGATGATGCCCGTGAGCAGATCCGGCACCAGGGCCGTGCCGATCGAGTCGGCGGCGCGGTCGAGCATCGCGGCGAGGTCGAGGATGGCCGTGGTGACTTTGGGGCCGAGACCGAGCGCCGCGGCATCCCGCAGCGCATCGTGCATCGTGCCCCCGAGCTCATCGGCGTGGTTCGCGAGGGCCGTCTCGGTCGCCGGCCCGATGCCGCGCTTCGGGGTGTTGAGGATGCGCCGCATGGCGAGGCCGTCGGCCGGGTTCGCGACGGCGATGAGGTAGGCCATGAGGTCTTTGATCTCGGCGCGCTCGTAGAACTTGGTGCCGCCCAGCACGCGGTACGGCAGCCCGGCGCGGATGAAGATCTCCTCCAGCGCGCGGGTCTGGGCGTTCGTGCGGTAGAACACGGCGATCTGGCTGTAGGGCGTGCCGGCCTCGTGCAGCTTCTGAATCTCGTCGGCGACGAACTGCGCCTCGTCGTGCTGCGTGTAGCCCGTGAAGCCGACGATCTTCTCGCCCGCGCCGACGGCCGTGAAGAGGTTCTTGGGCGTGCGGTCGAAGTTGTTGGCGATGACGGCGTTGGCCGCGTCGAGGATCGTCTGGGTCGAGCGGTAGTTCTGCTCGAGCAGCACGACCTCGGCGCCCGTGAAGTCGCGCTCGAATTCGACGATGTTGCGGATGTCGGCGCCGCGGAACGCGTAGATCGACTGGTCGGAGTCGCCGACGACCGTGAGGCTGGCGCCGGGGATGCCCCCGCTCGCGTCGAGCTCGACCCGGGTATCGGCGGGCACGTGCACGGGCTCGACCGGCCGGGTCAGCTCGCGGATGAGGGCGTACTGCGCGTGGTTGGTGTCTTGGTACTCGTCGATGAGGATGTGCCGGAAGCGCCGCTGGTAGAGCGCCGCGACCTTCGGGAAGGCCCGGAAGAGGTAGAC
>NCEJ01000163.1 GCA_002280615.1 Micrococcales bacterium 32-70-13
CATCATCCTGACCTTCATCCCCTCGGTCGAGGCGCAGACGATCTCGATCCTCGCGCTGTGGGCCTTCTTCCTCGTCGCCGTGCTCGACTCGACGCTGCTGGGCTTCATCGTGCACCGCAAGCTCGTCAAGAAGCACGGCGCCGACAAGGTCGAGAAGGTGCGCTGGTACGCCGCGATGCGCTCGCTGCAGCTGCGCATCCTGCGCCTGCCGAAGCCGCAGGTCAAGCGCGGCCAGTTCCCCGACTGAACCGGCTGACGGCCGTCAGCCGCGGGTGCGCCGGATGCGCGCGAGCCCGCGCGTGACCTGGCGCGCCCAGAGCGGCCCGCGGTACAGGAACGCGGTGTAGCCCTGCACGAGCGTCGCCCCGGCGGCGAGGCGCTCGGCCGCGTCGTCGGCGGTGTCGATGCCGCCGACGGCGATGACGCAGAAGTCGTCGGGCACCGCGGCGCGCACGCGGCGCAGCACCTCGAGCGCGCGGGCGCGCAACGGGGCACCGCTCAGCCCTCCCGCCCCCGCCGCCTCCACGATCGCGGGATCGGTCGTGAGGCCCTCGCGGCCGATCGTCGTGTTGGTCGCGATGATGCCCGCGAGACCGTGGGCGAGCGCCAGGGCGCACACCGCGTCGATCGCGGCGTCGTCGAGATCGGGGGCGATCTTCACGAGCACGGGCGTCGACCCCGCCTCCTCGAGCACCGCGACGATGAGCGGGCGCAGCAGCGCCTCGTCCTGAAGGCCGCGCAGCCCGGGCGTGTTGGGCGAGCTCACGTTGATCGCAAGGTAGTCGGCGACAGGGGCGAGGGCGCGCGCCGATGCGCGGTAGTCGGCCACGGCATCCTCGACCGCGACGACGCGGCTCTTGCCGATGTTCGCGCCGATGATGGGCCGTGCGCGATGACGGCGCTGACGCCGCACGCGCTCGGCGGCCGCGGCCGCTCCCCCGTTGTTGAAGCCCATCCGGTTGATGACCGCCCGATCGTCGACGAGGCGGAACAGGCGCGGCCGGGGGTTGCCCTCCTGCGCGATCGCGGTCACGGTGCCGATCTCGACGTGGCCGAATCCGAGCGCCCACAGGCCCCGGATGCTCCGCGCATCCTTGTCGAAGCCCGCCGCCATGCCGAAGGGCGACTCGAAGCGCAGCCCGAGCGTCTCGACGGCGAGGGCGGCATCGGGCCGGGTGAACGCCCGCACGAGCCCGGTCAGCCCCAGTGCCGGGATCGCGCGGATGACGGCCACGGCGAGGTGGTGCGCGCGCTCGGGGTCGAGGCGCCGCAGCACGGTGCGGAAGAGCAGGTCGTACATGGCGTCGCTCAGTCGGCAGGCTGCTGCTGGGCGCGCTCGACCCGCAGCTGCGTGATGGCCGACTCGAAGTCGTCGAGGTTCTCGAACGCCTGGTAGACGCTCGCGAAGCGGAGGAACGCGACCTCGTCGAGTTGCCGCAGCTCGGGCAAGATTGCGAGGCCGATGTCGTTGGCGTCGAGCTGCGAGGCGCCCGTGGCGCGCAGATTCTCCTCGACCTTCTGGGCGAGCTGGGCGAGATCGGCGTCGGTCACGGGCCGACCCTGGCAGGCCTTGCGCACGCCGAGCACGATCTTCTCGCGCGAGAAGGGCTCGACCACGCCACTGCGCTTGATGACCATGAGGCTCGCGGTCTCGGTCGTGCTGAACCGTCGACCGCACTCGGGGCACTGCCTCCGCCGTCGGATCGAGAGCCCGTCGTCGCTCGTGCGCGAATCGATGACGCGGCTGTCGGGGTACCGGCAGAAGGGGCAGTGCATGGTGCCGCCAGCCTAGAGGAACCGCGCGCGCACGGCGTCGCCGTGCGCTGGCAGCTGCTCGGCGTCGCTGAGCGCGGTCACGTGGGCGGCGACCTCGGCGAGGGCATCCCGGTCGTACTCGACGATCTGCTGCGGGCGCAGGAAGGTGTACGCGCCGAGCCCCGAGGCGAAGCGCGCCTGCCCGCCCGTCGGCAGCACGTGGTTGGAGCCCGCGATGTAGTCGCCGAGGCTCACCGGGGTGTGGTCGCCCACGAAGATCGCCCCGGCGCTCTCGAGCGCGGGGATGACCGCCTGCGGGTCGGCCACCTGCACCTCGAGGTGCTCGGGGCCGTAGGCGTTGCTGAACCGCACGGCCTGGTGCAGGTCGTCGACGAGCACGATGGCCGACTGCGGCCCCTCGAGGGCCGTCGTCACGCGCTCGCGGTGCCGCGTCCCCGCGACCGCCGCGGGCAGGGCCGCCTGAACGGCCTCCGCGAGCGCGGGGTCGTCGGTCACGAGCACGCTTCCCGCGAGCTCGTCGTGCTCGGCCTGGCTGATGAGGTCGGCACGCCGTAGGCGAGAGCGCCGATCGCGCCGGCCCCGCCCATCGCGTAGACCTCGTCGACCCCGAGCAGGGCCGCCGCGCCCAAGATGGTCGGGTGCACCGAGCCGCCGAAGGCGGCCTGCGGCGGCGAGGCGAGCGCGATCGAGCCCACGCCCGCCACCTGCGCCGCGACGACGTTCATGACGACGCTCGAGGGGTAGACAGCCTTGCCGCCCGGGACGTAGAGGCCGACGCGCGCGACGGGCTGCCAGCGCTGCACGATGCGCGCCCCTGGCGCGACCTGCGTGATCTGCTCAGCGGGAACCTGGGCCGCCGTCGTTCGCCGAACGCGGTCGATCGCCTCCTCGAGCGCGGCGCGCACGGAGGGCTCGAGGGCGGCCTCGGCGGCGCCCAGCTGGTCGGCTGTCACGCGCACCGCGGCTGGTCGCACGCGATCGAAGCGCTCGGCCTGGTCGAGGAGGGCGGCGCTGCCGCGATCGCGGACATCCTGGATCAGGGCGTCGACGGCGTCGACGGCCGAGCCGACATCGCTCGCGGCGCGCGGGACGAGGGCGAGCAGATCGGCGGCGGAGAGCGCGCGGCCGCGCAGGTCGAGGGTTCGCATCATGGCCCGATCAGCCTAATCGCGGCCAGCCTCGGGAATACCCGGGCGTGGATGCGGTTGCATAGACCGTGATGACCACCGCTCCCGATGCCACCGGTTTCGACGCCTTCGCGCAGGCCTTCCGCCGCCACGCGGCGGGGGTCGCCGTGATCACGGCGCTCACTCCCGACGGTCACCCCGTCGGCTTCACGGCCACGTCGCTCGCCTCGCTCGCAGCGGTCCCTCCGCTCGCGACCTTCAACATCGCGCGCACCGCGAGCTCGTGGCCCGCGATCGAGCACACCGATCGCGTGGCGATCCACATGCTCGGCCAGGAGGACTTCGCGGTCGCGCAGATCATGGCCGGCGACAACGCGCACCGGTTCGACGGCGACCACTGGGAGCCGGGACCGCACGGCCTGCCGATCCTCAAGAACGTGACGGCCTGGATGGTCGGCACGATCGTCGCCCGCACCTCGGTGTCGAGCAACGCGATGATCGCCGTGCAGATCGACGAGGGTGCACTC
>NCEJ01000033.1 GCA_002280615.1 Micrococcales bacterium 32-70-13
GTACTGCCGCGCGGCGAGGATCATCATCGTCGTGATGACGAGGAAGAAGTAGCTGAAGTTGATGATCGAGTAGGTCGCTGCCGCGGGTTGCGCGCCGAAGTCGATCATGAATCGAGTCGTGGTTGCGCCTCGGTCGATGAACATGAATGTCGTAGTGATCGCGAGAAGCGAGATGACGAGCACCGGGATGCCCACGGCGGCCCGCACGAACCTGGGTCGGTACTCGTCGGCCTTCATGACGCCTCGACCGAGGAAGAAGATCCCGGTCATCAGCAGCCCATCCGCAACGAGGGTGGTGACATTCGTTCCACCAAGAAGCGGATCGGTGGCGAGGTAGATAGCGTCGACGTTCAGGGTCATCGCGACGGCGATCGTGACGGAGGCGTAGGTGATGCTTCGATCCGCCCGTTTGCGGCGGAAGATGAGCAGGCTCGCCACGAGCGCCCACATGAGCGTCGCGACGAGCGTCTGGATCAACCGAAAATCTCCGAATAGCGCGACTCGGCAAACACCGATCCTCGGATGCCCGCAGCCAGCCGATCAGCCAGGGACTCGGCAGCGATCTCCGTCTCACTGTCAATGTCCTGCCGCTTGAGCAGGCGTCCGCGCGTGTGGAGAGGGATGTTAGGCAGCAAGACATCCCCGGCCGTGCAGTCATCGCCCTCCGTGTGACCGAGGATCATGTGGGCGAACTCGTGAAGGACGAACTGCTGGCGGTGCAGCGTGGAGTCGCTGCGTGCGTGGAGCACGAAGTCTTCGGTGTCGGTGACCAACCAGAGCGCACAGATGCCGTCGCGGGTGTCGAGGTCGGCGAGTTCTACGACACGGAGTCTGCGATGGCGCCTCTCTTGAACAGCCTGGAGAAGGTGCTCAAGCGTGAACCTGCTGCCGAGCCGAAGTTCGGCGACGGCCGCCGAAACGGTCTCTTCGGTGTTCACGGTTGCCTCCTTTCGGCCGAGCATGTACTGATCTCGGATCTGCGGCGCGCGAAGCCCGTCAGGGCTCAGGTGTGCGCGTCAACTCCTCATCTAGGAACGTGCTGATGGCTTGAAGTGCTCTCGGCGAGATGTCGCCGAGAGTGCGGGCGGCGTAGGACTTCACCTTCGCCGCGCGCATCGAACGCACGAGGTCGAGCTGAGCGGAGACCTTCTCGGGAGTAGCCGCGCCGCTCTCACCCGAGAGAAAGGCAGCATCGACATCGAAGAAGGCAGCGAGCCCCTCGAAGATGGCGGGGTCTTGAACGTATCGGTGGCCGTTGATCATGTACGTCCATCGTGACCGCGACAGGCTGATGCCACGTCGTCTCAAGTAGTCCGCGATCTGCGTGTAGGTCGGCTCGGAGCCAGACTCAGCGACGGCGACATCCATCAGAAGTCGCAGGCGCTTGGCGAGGTCGTCAGCCGCAGCCTGACTTTCGTCTTCGGTCATCCTCGCTGACCCCCTTCCCTACGCCAGGGCCAAGGCATGGGCGCAGTCCACCCGAGGGTGGTTGCGCATGCCCAAACCTACCGTTTGAGCATGCACAAATCAACTGTTGCGCATGCTCAGCATCCGATGTTAGAACGGGACTCGGAACGGTTTGAGCATGCTCAACGCGCGGCCCGGTCAGCGAGAGGAGACGATTCTATGAGCACAACGCCATCCCGCAGCCGCCAGGACATGGCATGGGGTCGGGTACTGGCCGGTGGTTTTCCCGTGTGCCGCATCGACTCACCGTGGACCCGGAGTCGGCGATGCTAACGCGCTGCCCATCTGGCCCCCACCACCCCTCGGAAGCCCTGGCGTACCTGATCGACAAGAGCCCCACGGCTCACGACCAGGCGACAGGAGGTGTGCCGAGATGACGATTCCGGAAGCCTCGCGCCGCGAGCACGAGGCGCTGGATGCCGCTGCCCTGCTCGCTTCGGTCACCGGGCTCCCGCCGAGCGAGGCGGCACGCCGCTACGCGGAGGCGGGCATTCCGGTGTTCCCCTGCGTCGCTGGCGGCAAGCGGCCGCTGACCAAACGAGGATTCCACGAGGCAAGCGCCCAGCTGCGCCAGGTTGCCCGCTGGTGGGCGCGCTGGCCGCGCGCCAACATCGGCGTGCCGACGGGACATGCTTCGGGGCTGGAAGTCGTCGATGTCGACGTGCACGGCGCAATCCGCGGCTTCGCGGCATTCGAGCTGGCCCGGCGCGGAGGGCTGACGGATCGCTGGGCCGCGTTCGTCCGTACGCCGTCGGGCGGAGTCCACGCTTACTACCCCGCCGATCCCGAGCTGGTGCAGCCGTCCTGGCAGGTGGCGCGCGCTGGCATCGACTTCCGCGGCGCGGGCGGCTACGTCGTCGTGCCGCCCTCGATCATCCCCACTGACGCGGGGCCGTGCGCGTACGCACTCATCGGATTCGGGCGCGGCGACGCGGTTCCCGTCGACGCCAGCGCACTGCGGCAGTTCCTCGATCCGCGACCTGCACGCCCGATGCCCGTCATCCCTGTCGAGCGGACGGACGGTATCGACGTGGAGCGGATCGCACGCTGGGTCGGGATGCGCGGCGAGGGCGAGCGCAACCGCGGCCTGTTCTGGGCCTCGTGTCGGCTCATCGAGGCAGGCATCCCGCCCGACCGCGTGCGCGCCGCGCTGGGGCCGGCCGCGGAGCGCGCGGGCTTGCCCGCACCAGAGATCGAGACGACGATCCGCTCGGCACACCGCATAGCGACGGGCGCACCTTCCGCGCCTGCCGCCAGTCCCGTGCCCGACCATGCAGCTGGGCCTTCATCTGGTCAGGTGCTCTCGTGAGCCCCAGCATCGCGCAACGCCCGCGCGGGCGGCTCGCCGTGTGGACGGCGGTGGCCGGGACCGTGTTCATTGCCGCTGCCGCCTTCTGGCTGTCGTTCACGGCGCTCGCCGACCTCGCGCGACGCTCCGGCGTCGAAGAAAGCCAGGCGTGGGCGTGGCCGCTCATCGTGGACGGCATCATCGTCGTCGCCACGGTGTCCGTCGTCGCCCTGGCAGGGCAGCGCGCCGCCTGGTATCCGTGGCTGCTACTCATGGCCGGAGCCGCGGTCTCGGTCGCGGCCAACGCGATCCACGCGGTCGTCGCCGCCGACGCCGACGTTCCCTCGGCCCTCGCAGGATCGGTCGCCGCCGTCCCGCCGCTCGTGCTCCTGGCGATCACGCACTTGACCGTCGTGCTCACTCGACGGTTCCGTGCGGAGCCGTCGGTGCAGCCCGCCGAGTCGGTGTCGAATGCGGTCGAGTACGTGTCGCCGGAACCGCCCGCGCACCTTGCTCCTAGAGAACTCGCCCTGCGACTGAAGGAGGACGGCATGACGAACAAGGCCATCGCTCGTGCGACCGGAGTGCATCCGTCCACGGTCGGCCGCTGGCTAACGACGCCCGCGCTCGCCGCCACGCCGGAAGGAGGCACGCTGTGAGCGACGAGACACCGGACACGAAACGTGCGCACGAGGCTGCGGAGGCTCGACGTGTCGCCGAGCAGCGCCGCGACGAGGTATCGGAGGTGTCGGAGTTGGCGCGCCACGGTGACCCGTCCCGTCCCGCGCGCGCATGGTCTGCAGCCACGTCGCTGGAAGCTCGGCTGCGGGCCGACAACGACCACAGCCAGGTGGTGTGGGTGCGGCCGACCGAGCTGCTCCCGTCTGCCTCGGCTCGCATGATCGGGCGCGGGATCGACCTGCGCTCAGAACTGGCGCGCCGCGCCGAGGAGCTTCAGCAGACTTCGCCGCACGCGACTCCGGTAATCCGGCCGGGCATCCGGGCGCGTGCGCAGGGCCTCGCGCCGCTCTCCGCATTCGGGAAGTCACCCACGCACCAATCCTCTGTGAGCCGCGACCCGCTCCGACGCCTGTGAGCGCACCATGCCTGCCCCGACCGCTCCCACGTCGTTCCGCACCTCGGAGGGACTGCGCGCGCTCCTGGAACGTCTGCACGGCGACGGGAAAGGCGCATGGCGGCGCGACGTGGATGCTGCGGCGCTCATGGAGTACACGGCGGGTCGGTACGCGAGCCTCGCACGAAAGCACGGCCTCGACCCGTGGGAGGCGGCGAGCGCCGCGTTCGACGCGATGCGCACCCCGGCCGTGCGCAACGCGAAAGATCCGTGGGCAGTCATCACCCGCGCCGTGCAGGTCACGCTGATCGCCGAGGAACGGGGCAATGGCCTGCTGTGCTCAACGCATCAGGCGCGCAGGCCGCAGTACAGCAGCTTCCACGACCCGGAGCGGTTCAGCGACCGGGAAAACCCGCTCACCGACCACCACGAGGCGCTGCAGGTCGCACCTGCGGGTGAGGCCGAGGACGAACCGAATGACGAGGCGACCGGCGTCGTCCGCGCGGTCGAGGACGCGATCAAGCTGCTGACGCTGCTCGACTGGCCGGAGCAGACGGCACGCGCGGCCATCGAGCACGTCTGCACTCGACTCGGCGAAGCGCCGTCGCGGGCGAGCGCAGCGGAGTCGCTGCGACGAGACCCGCACGCTCGGGCCGTGCTCGATCTGTCGTCGACGAGCTGGAACGCGCTGCTCCGTGCGATCCTCGGCAACCCCGATCCCGACCAGGCGCACACCGCCGTCGGCCGCGGCGTGCTGTTCCGGCTCCTTGTCGGCGAGCCCCTACGGGCGCTGCTCACCGATGACGACCTCGTGCTGCTGCTTGGCCTGAACGCCCCGACTCTGGCTGGGGGGAGGTGAGCACATGGCGGCGGGCACCGGGCACATCGAGCTGGAGCGCACCATCGACTCCATCGTCGTCGGCAACCGCCATCGCACGGAGCTGGGCGACATCGACGCGCTCGCGGCATCCATCGAACGTGACGGGCTGCTCCAGCCCCCGACCGTGACGCCGGACGGGGTGCTCGTGTGCGGTGCCCGGCGCCTCGCCGCGCTGCGCCAGCTCGGACACAAGAAGGTCAACGTGTTCGTGCGCTCTGGGATCAGCGACCGGCTGCAACGGCTCATGGCCGAGCAAGCCGACAACGTGCTGCACAAGCCGTTCACGCAGACCGAGGCTGCGGCGCTGTACCGCGAACTGAAGGCGCTCGTGGCAGAGGATGCCTCCCGCCGCAAGGCGGCGACGCAGTTCGGCCCAGGTGGGAAAGTCGCCGTAGTGAGCGGTGGTGCCGTGACGGCACCACCGCTCATCGGCGCTCCCGGCAAGTCCCGTGCGCAAGCCGCGCTCATGGTTACCGGGCGCAAGTCGTACACGAGCCTGGAGCAGATCAACGACCTCCAGCGGATCGCCAACGACCCCCGACAGCCGGAGGACGTGCGCGATTTCGCGCGATCCGAACTCGACGCCATCGACCGCGGCGCGTCGATCACCACGGCGCACGCGCGCACAATCGCCATGCTGGCGATCCCGCAGGAGGAGCCCGAGCCGCCCGACGAGCTTGAGCTGCTGGCACAAGAGGCCCTGGAGCGCGCGAAGCAAGGACGCAAACGAGGCCCGGCCCCCGCGCCAGCGTCGAGCGCCGTGCCGGTTCGCTATCCGGTGCGGGCGTTCACACTGACCTGGAACGACCTCGATCAGTGGTGGTCGCACTACGACCCCGCCGAGGTCGGCACCGCACTGAGCGACGACCAGTGGGAGCACGTCGAGACGATCCTCGACGCCACCGTCCGCTTCTTCGACGCCGCCCGCGTCGCCCGCCAACGTCTCGCCAAGGAGAGTGCCTGATGCCGCAGACTCGCTTCCCCCGTCGCCTCATGATCCTCCTGATCGTCGGCGCCGCCTTGCTCGCCGTTCTCGTCGTAATCGGGCTCTATGGACTGCTGCTCGCGCCTCGCTCCGACCTCCCACCCGAATACACCGCGGGCGATCCTCCCGGCGCGTCGACCAGAACGCCGTCGCCGACATCGAGCACTCCGCCCGTCGTCCGTGAGTCTGACGACCCCGAGACGTTCGCGCGCGCCCTCGCCACCGCGCTGTTCGCCTGGGACACCGCGACCGAGTTCGGGCCGACCGACTACGCGCAGGTCATCGTGGATGTGGGCGACCCTTCCGGCAATGAGACCGCCGGGCTCGCGTCTGACGTGCGCACTTACCTCCCGACCGCGGACGCCTGGGCTCAACTCCGCACGATGCAGACCCGCCAATGGCTCGACATCAACGACGTGTTCGTGCCGGACAAGTGGGCGACTGCGCTGGAGCAGGCATCCGAGGGGCAGATCCTTCCGGGCACCGTCGCCTACACGATCACCGGCATCCGACAACGCGAGGGCATCCACGGCACCGAGCCTGTGACCAGCTCCCACGATGTCGCGTTCACCGTCTTCATCACCTGCGAGCCGACCTTCGACACCTGCCGCGCGCTTCGCCTCTCTGAGCTTGACAACCCACTGCGCTGATCGGCACCCGCATGAAGAAGCTCGTTGTGGTCATCGCTACGCTCATCGCACTGCTCCCCATGAGCCTGGTCGGCGTGGGTCTGCTCGTGTCGCCCGCGGTATTCGCCGCGTGTCTCTCGTCAAGCTCGCTGGTCGTCGGGCCGATTCCCGAGTCACTCACAGCCACGACGCGCGCGGGCGCGACCGTGACCCTCAACCATCAGCAGCTCACCCATGCAGCCATCATCATCACGGTCGGCGCGCAGACCGAGAGCGTGGGCCGTGCTGGAATCGTCATCGCGCTCATGGCTGCACTCACCGAGTCGCGGCTACGGATGCTCGCAAACTCGGCGATTCCAGAGTCGAGCGACTTCCCGAACGACGGAGAGGGCAGCGATCACGACTCTCTCGGCCTATTCCAGATGCGGCCGAGCGCAGGATGGGGCACCGTCGCAGAGCTGATGAATGCGACCTACCAATCGCGTGCCTTCTACGGAGGCTCGAGCGGGCCGAACTACCCATCACCGCGTGGACTACTCGACATCCCCGACTGGCAACACCTCAACCCCGGCGAGGCGGCGCAAGCGGTCGAGGTCTCGGCCTATCCCGACCGCTACCAGAACTACCAGCCGGTCGCCGAAGCGATCCTCACTGCGCTCACCCGGCGCGCTGAGACCACGCCGAGCGGTACGCCGCTCGGCGACGTACCCGAGACGACCGCCATCGTCTTCCCGCTGCCGAGTGGGACGTGGGTGAACACCAGCGACTTCGGGTGGCGCGAAGACCCCTTCACTGGTGAGCGAGCGTTCCACTCAGGAACCGACTGGTCGGCCGACGACGGCACGGCGATCCTCGCGCTCGCCGACGGCGTGGTCAGCTTCGCCGCGCCGTCGGGTGGCTACGGCAACCTCATCATCATCGAGCACACCATCGATGGACAGCGCATCGCCTCCGCCTACGCGCACATGTGGCAGAGCGGTGTCCTCGTCAGCGTCGGGGATCGCGTCGTTGCCGGGCAGCACATCGGCAACGTCGGTTCGGCGGGCAGGTCGACCGGAGCCCATCTGCATTTCGAGATCCGGCCAGGCGGGTCGAACGCAGCGGCCGTCGATGCCGAGCCCTGGCTTGCCGCCCACGGACTGCAGAACCTCGATGCCGCAAGCACCGCGGCGCTCTGCTCAGCACAGATGGCCGCATGACATGGACATATTCCCCGACTTCGGAGCCGTCGGCGGTCAGGCAGAACTGCGTGCCATCGTTGGCGCGCTGCTGACCATCGTGCTCATCCTCGCCGTGCTCATGCTCGTGATCTGCGCCGCGGTGTGGGCGATCTCATCGGCGAACGGCAACATGTCGTCCGCCGTCCGCGCCCGCACCGGCTTCCTCGTCTCCATCGGAGCTGCCGCACTCGCCGGCCTCGGCGTCACCTGGGTCAACTTCCTGCTCGGCGTCGGCGCGACCATTTGAGCAGGTGCCTGTTGGATCACCGTGAACCCCTGGTGGATCAGTTGACGGTCGGCAAGTGGCACAGATCTACAGATCAGCTCGGACCGCGCGGACCTCGGCGCAGCCGAAGCCCTGGATATACTCGCGCGCATGGGGAACGACGCGTGATTCCACCCTTCGATGCGGAGGCGTGGTACCTCCCGCAAGGGCTACACGCCGCAACCCTTGACGAGATCGAGCAGCGATTCGTCGTGGCCGCGCCGTTCGCCGATCGGCGCCGCATCGTCTTCGATGCATTCCGGCTCTGGCACGGGGTCGTCAGCACCATTGTGCCTGCCGCCCGCTTCTGGGTCGACGGCGGGTTCATCACTCACAAGCCCTGGGCTGCACCGTCGGACGTCGATGTTACGGTCATGCTCAGGCCGGACGATCTCAACAACCTCTCCGACGATGAGCAGCAACGCCTTGACCCGATGTTTACCAGGATCGGGCCACCCCGTCAGCAGCCCATGTCGGGGCTCGTCGACGCGTTTGTGTGCCTGCGCGGCGACGTGGACAGGACGCTCTACTGGCGAGAGCATTGGTCAACGGTGATCGACGGGAACCGGGCGCAGTTGAGCGGAACGCAAAAGGGCTTCGTGGAGGTGAAGTCATGACGCTTTCAAATCAAGCACTTGACGACTTCCGCGACGCGTGGCATGCCGCTGAAGGCGACGACTTCGCCAGCCGCCTTCAGCGTCAATCGCTCGAGGCTCTCGCAGCGGAGAACGAATCGCTGCGTCCAGTACTCTTTGAACTCACCAGCCGCGCGCAGTCTGAACTCGACCTCCATCTCAACGGCGAAACCATACACAACCACGAAGCAAATGCGGAGTCATTCGCTGCGTTCGTGCGCGGCGTCGCCGATGCGACGAAAGAGCTCGCAAAGCACATGCTCGGACGCCAGCGGCGCGCCTCGACTTTGCGGATCCTCGCACCAAGTCCCGGATCAGTGCGGGTAGTCCTGAAAGCGGCACCCCCCGACGAGACCCCAGGGCGCACTGCCCAGAACACGCGCACGCCGTCCGTGGACTCAACCTCACTGGATACTGTCGCTGTACTGCTCTCCCGCGCCCAGCATGAGGGCGCAAGATCCACCGACGACGTGTTGTCGGGTCTCGCCGCCGACCTCCCCCACAGGGCCCACGCTGGTCTGAAGCGAGCTGCAAAGGCAATCGACGCCCAGGACTGGGATATCGCTGGCGAGCTGCGATCCCAGCACGGATTTCAGCTCGTACACGTCGGCCCTCTCGGCGCCAAGGCATTGCTGCGCGTCCTCGATGAACGACAGGAGAGCAGCGACGTGGCGCGGCTCGTTGGAGTGATCGATGGGCAGCGCCGATCTGTCGGCGCACTGTGGTTCACCCCCGACAGTGCGCCAGCGATCGAAGCTGCGGTGCCCAGCCCCGAGTTGATGGAACAGGTTGTGCAGCATGACGCGGCGAATGCACGCGTACGCGCCATATTCGATGTGGTCACGATCGTCGGCAAGGGCGCGAATGCGCGCCGCCGCCAGGTGTACACCCTGCGATCGATCGAGCCGTTGCCCGAAACACCAACGCTGATCTGACAGCACGGCACCAATACCAACAGGGCGGCTCTCGCCGTCGGCGCCAACCGAGGCCGTGTACTGCTTCAGCGAGAAGAGCAGCGGTCAAGGCGTGGCACTCAGCGCCGCTTGCGCGGCTTCGAGGGGTGCTCCAGCGGCGAGCCGTAGCCGACGACGTGCCACCAGCCGCAGTAGTGGCAGTGGACGGCTTCCGCCCCTTTCGGCACTCGCGCCGCGATAGTCGCCGCCTCGAGCTTCGTCTCGATAGGCGGGCGCTTCGTCGGACAGCGCACTCCTCGCATAGCTGAGACCGTACCCCCTCGCCTCCGACATCATCGGGACGGCATGCGCACCTATCAGGCGACTCTCCCCTCGCCTGCTAAAGGAGCGCACAGTGATCGACATCGACCCCAATACCGACGGGTTGCCCGGCATCGAGCAGCTCCGCGTCATCGTCGGTGCGGCCATGACTGTGGGGCTCATTCTCGCCGTCCTCGCCCTCATCATCTCGGCCGTCGTCTGGGGGTACGGGGCGAACAGCTCGAACCCTCACCTCGCCGGCCGGGGCAAGGTCGGCGTGCTCGTCTCCTGCGGCGCAGCGATCATCTGCGGCGCGTCGGTGACGCTCGTGAACTTCTTCTGGAACGTCGGTCAGTCGGTGTAGCTCCGCGAGCGTGACAGAGGGAGGGAGCCGATGAGCGTCTGCGACGTGCCTGTCATCGCGTCCGTGTGCGACTTCGTGGGCGAGGGAACCGCCTCGCTCATCGCCGCGCCGTTCGACTGGCTCGCACAAGCGATGGGCCAGGCCGCGGCCTGGCTGTTCGAGTCCGTGTGGGCGGTGTTCGATACGACAACGCTCGTCGATGTCACCGGGAGCCAGTACGTCTCGGTCTACAACGTGCTGTTCGGAGTGGCGATCTTCGTCATGCTCATCTTCTTCTGCCTCCAGCTCATCACCGGGCTTGTGCATCGAGATCCGATGGCACTCTCGCGCGCGGGCGTAGGACTCGCCAAGTCGGTGCTCGGATCGTTCGTCGCCATCACCCTCACCGCGACGCTATTGGAGGTCACCGATCAACTCACCATCGGCATCGTGCAGGCGACTGGTAACACGATGGAAGGCATCGGCGACCGCATGGCCCTTCTCGCCGCTGGGCTGACGACGATCAACATCGCCTCGCCAGGCGTGGGTGCGATCATCACGATCTTCCTTGCCGGGCTCGGCATCGCGGGTGCGGGCATCGTGTGGTTCACGCTGCTCATCCGCAAGGCGCTGCTGCTGGTCGCCATTGTCTTCGCGCCCATCGCCCTCGCCGGGTTCACCTGGGATGCCGCGAAGGGATGGTTCGGACGCTGGGCGGCATTCATCGTGGCGCTCATCTTCTCGAAGCTCGTCATCGTCGTCGTGTTCCTCGTCGCCATTGGGCAGATCAGCGCGCCCATCGACCTCGACCTCGCCTCGATCAGTGACCCGATCTCGGGCGTCGTGCTGATGTTCATCGCCGCGTTCGCGCCATACCTGAC
>NCEJ01000164.1 GCA_002280615.1 Micrococcales bacterium 32-70-13
CTGCTGCACTTCGCGGCCGACCAGGTGCGCCCCCAGGGCCTCGCGGCAGGCGGCATGGCGGGCATCAAGCTCGGCGCCGGCGCGCGCGCGGTGTTTTTCGGCGCCGTGGATCCGACGACCGCCGAGGTGCTGACGGTCTCGAGCTCGACGCAGACCATCGCGGGGGCCGACCCCGGCCGGGCGAAGCTCTCGTCGTTCGAGCAGTTCCCGGGGAAGGGCCGCGCGACGGGCGGCGTTCGCTGCCACGCCTTCCTCAAGGGCGAAGACGTGCTGCAGCTCGCCTGGGTGGGCACCGATCCGCTCGCGGTCGGCGCCGACGGCTCGGCGCGCACCCTGCCGGAGGGCGGGGCGAAGCGCGACGCCTCGGGCACCTTGCTCGACTCGCCCCTGGGCTCGGTCGGCACCCCCATCGCCTAGCGCGGGGGCGGCCCGGCGTCAGACGTCGATGCGGTCGCGGTCGAGACCCTGCCCGGCGATGATGAAGTCTTTACGGGGCGCGACCTCGTTGCCCATGAGCAGCTCGAACATGCGCGACGAGGCCTCGGCGTCGCTCACCCGCACGCGCCGCAGGGTGCGGTGGGCCCGGCTCATCGTCGTGTCGGCGAGCTGATCGGCATCCATCTCGCCCAGGCCCTTGTAGCGCTGAATCGGGTCTTGATACCGCTTGCCCGCCTTCTTGAGCGCGGCGAGCACGCCCTGCAGCTCCTTCTCGCTGTAGGTGTAGATGGTCTCGTTGGGCTTCGACCCGGGGTTCATGACGACCACGCGGTGCAGCGGCGGCACAGCGGCGAACACCCGGCCCTCGTCGATCATGGGCCGCATGTAGCGGAAAAACAGCGTGAGCAGCAGCGTGCGGATGTGCGCGCCGTCGACGTCGGCGTCGCTCATGATGATGACCTTGCCGTAGCGCGCCTGCTCGAGGTCGAACGATCGGCCCGAACCGGCGCCGATGACCTGGATGATCGAGGCGCACTCGGCGTTGCTGAGCATGTCGCTCACCGAGGCCTTCTGCACGTTGAGGATCTTGCCGCGGATGGGCAGCAGGGCCTGGAACTCGCTGTCGCGCGCGAGCTTGGCGGTGCCGAGGGCGCTGTCGCCCTCGACGATGAACAGCTCGCTGCTCGCGACGTCGTTCGACCGGCAGTCGACGAGCTTCGCCGGCAGCGCCGAGCTCTCGAGCGCGTTCTTGCGGCGCTGCGTCTCTTTGTGCGCGCGAGCCGAGATGCGGCTCTTCATCTCGGCGACGACCTTGTCGAGCACGAGGGCCGTCTGCGCCTTGTCGTCGCGCTTGCTCGAGGCGAAGCGCTCGGCGAGCCCGCGCGCGATGACGTTCGCAGCGATCGCCCGGACGGCGGGGGTGCCGAGGATCTCCTTCGTCTGCCCTTCGAACTGCGGCTCGGGCAGCCGCACCGTGAGCACGGCTGTGAGGCCCGCGAGCGCGTCGTCCTTCTCGAGCTTGTCGGTGCCGGCCTTGAGGCGGCGCGCGTTCTTCTCGACCTCGGCGCGCAAGAACTTGAGCAGGCCCTGCTCGAAGCCGAGCTGGTGGCTGCCGCCCTTGGGCGTCGCGATGATGTTGACGTACGAGCGGAAGGTCGTGTCGTAGCCCGTGCCCCAGCGCAGCGCGATATCGACGACGCACTCGCGCTCGACCTCGGTCGGCACCATGTGCCCGTTGGCCTGCAGCACGGGCACCGTCTCGGTGAAGGTGCCGCTGCCCGTGATGCGCCAGGTGTCGGTGAGCGGGGCATCCGGGGCAAGGAACTCGGCGTACTCGCTGATGCCGCCGTCGAACCGGAACGACTCGGTGACGGGCGTCTCGCCCCGGTCGTCGGTGAGCTCGAGTGTGATGCCGGGCACGAGGAAGGCCGTCTGGCGCAGCCGGCCGATGAGCTCGTCGGTGAGGAAGCTCGCGCCTTTGGTGAAGATCTGCGGATCGGCCCAGTACCGGATGCGCGTGCCCGTGACGCCCTTCGCGACCTTCCCGATCTTCCGCAGCTCGCTGCCCGAGACGAACGGCGAGAACGGCGCGTCGGGGCTCGGCCCCTCGGGGCCGTCGGCGAAGACGCCCGGCTCGCCACGGTGGAACGACATGGCCCACGTCGCGCCATCGCGGTCGACCTCGACGTCGAGGCGCGCGCTGAGCGCGTTGACGACCGAGGCGCCCACGCCGTGCAGCCCTCCGGATGCGGCATACGACCCGCCGCCGAACTTGCCGCCGGCGTGCAGCTTCGTGAACACGACCTCGACGCCGCTCAACCCCGTCTTGGGCTCGATGTCGACCGGGAT
>NCEJ01000165.1 GCA_002280615.1 Micrococcales bacterium 32-70-13
GTTCCAGGGCGCCGGCTGGTGCGGGCGGGAAGTGCGTGTCGTCGAGCATCGGGGTGCCGGGGGTCGCGCGTCGGTGGCGGGCGACCTCGACCGGGCCCGCGTCGGTGAGGTGGCAGATCACGATCTGCTCATCCGCGCCGCGGCCGTGGACCCGGACCCAGACCGTGGCCCCGCAGAGCCGGTGAGGGACGGAGTACTGGCCGTGTTCGAAGTTCACCATCGGCGTGTTGTCCGGCACCACCCTCGTGGTCCCGAACGCGACCGTGAACGGCGCCGCCGCGACAGGATGCAACCGTGGGCGTTCCTCGGCCAGCATCTCGACCGGGGCCCGTCGGGTGACCCGATGGGGACGACTGTTCACCAGGTCGCAGAACGCCTCGCAGGCGGCCTCGAGGTCGGCGAACGTGTCGTAGGCGTCGCGCAGGTTGGCGTCGGTGGGCACCAGGTCGGCCTTCGCGAGCTTCACCGATGATTCGGTGCCACCCTTGCTCGCCGGGTCCGCCGGAACACATGTGTGAACGGTCACCGCGTAATGCGCAGCGAAGGCGACCAGCTGCTGGTTCCGCACCGGGATCCCGGCGATGTGCTCACTGGTGACGGTCTTCTCGTTGTCGGTCAACACATACGTCGGGACGCCCCCGATCCGGCGGAACGTGACATCCAAAGCCGCGAACACCGAGGGCAGGGTCTTGTCCCGCAGCGGCAGCACCACCCGGAACCTCGACCACGCGACCCAGGCCACGAACAGCACCGTCTTGACCCCGTCGATCAACGGCCCGTCGCCGTAGTCGTACTGCAACCACATCCCCGGCTCGGTCACCCACGGCCGATGGACCCTGCGGTTCCCGACCCGGAACGCGGTCTTCGCGGCCGCGACCGCGCGGCGGGTGGTGCGCTCCGAGCCGGTGTAGCCCAGCCATACCAGCTTCTGGTGGACCCTGTCGGCGCGGACCTTCCCCTTCGACCGCTCGACCCACTCCTCGACCTTGTCCAGGTAGTCGTCGATCAACCGGGACCGGCGGGCCGTCCCCGACGGCGGGCCACCCAGCTTGTCGCGGGCCTCCACATAGCGTTTCACCGTGTGATGAGAACACCCCACCAACTCGGCAGAATCACGCAACGACCCAGTCAGATCGTAAGCATCCAAGATTTCCATGATTTCCTCGGCAGACTTCAAGATGTCCCTTCCCCGGGTGACGAACAGTGCTTCAGCACCACTCATCGCACCCGAGGAAGGGACGCCGACCGCGGACGCGGCCAGGCAACGGATGTCGTGTCGGGCAGATCCCATGGCCACCACCGGGCAGATTTCATGACCGCCAGCGGGCAACTACATGACCGTCACTGGGCATTTTTCCGTGTCCGCCGACAACGACCCTTCGAGACGGCCGACGGTCGCTTCGCGACTCCGGCCTCCTCAGGGATCGGTGGGGCCGCCCGTGGTCGCTTCGCGACTCCGGCCTCCTCAGGGATCGGTGGGGCCGCCCGTGGTCGCTTCGCGTCTCCGGCCTCCTCAGGGATCGGTGGGGCCGCCCGTGGTCGCTTCGCGACGCCGGCCTCCTCAGGGATCGGTGGGGGCCGCTTCGTTCGCGACGCCGCGGGCAGACCCGCGCAGCGCTGCGGGTCGACGGGTCCTGACCGTTGGCGAAACGTCGAGAGGCGATGCCGTAGCTTGTGTGAAGCGTTCCGCCTGGCGGGGCGGGTCAGGCGCGACGCTCCGCCGGGGTGGCCAGGCCGCGACGCTCGCGCAGCCGCCGGGCCGCGGCGCTGAAGGCGGTGTCTGCGAGCATGCCGACCACGAGGATGACGATCATGTAGGCCATCAGCCCGGCGGCGTCGCCGAACTCCTGCGCGAACGACAGCCGGTTACCCAGCGCGATCGCACCCGGGATGACCACCAGCAGCTCGCCCGCCATGAGCGAGCGCCAAGCGAAGGCCCAGCCCTGGCTGAGGCCCGCGACGTATGACGGCAGCGCCGCCGGAATGATGATGTGCCGGTAGAGGGTCCAGCCGCGGGCGCCCAGCACGTCGCCGAGCTTGTGGTACGCGGGCGGGACCTGGTCGACGCCGGTGAGCACGCCGTTCGCAACGCTGGGCGCCGCGCCGAGCACCACGACGAACATGATGGCCTGCTCGCCGAGGCCCATCAGGAGGATGGCGAGGGGGAACCACACCACCGAGGGCATGGTCTGCAGGCCGGTCACGAGCGACCCGATCGCCGAGCGGAGCAGCCGCGACCTCGCCGTCGCCAACCCGATGGCCGTGCCGATCGCCACCGCG
>NCEJ01000034.1 GCA_002280615.1 Micrococcales bacterium 32-70-13
ACCGTCACGCTGCAGGGCAACAAGACCATCGGTGGCGACGTCATCGCCGCGGGAACCGGCCTCACGCGCATCGATCCGCAGACCGACATCGGCGGGGGCATCTACGCACGGGGTGAGATCGACAGCTGGGGCCAGCGCTGCACGACCGGCGCCACCGGGTGGGACGCGGCGGGCGATGCCTGTTCGGTCGCCCGCACCACCGGTGCCAACCCGGTCTTCTACAACCGTGCCGACGTCGTCGCGCCGACGCGTCCCCCGTGGGTCGACGTGAACTACGTCGCCGCCGACTGGGTCAGCCGCGGCTGGACGGTCGTGACCTACAGCGGCCCCTGCAACATCGACAACAATGGCGTCAAGAACAGCGCGGTCACGGCCTTCAGTTCGTACACCGCCAAGACGGTCATCGACATGCGCGCGTGCTCGTCGGTCACGATCTCGACGAGCGCCAAGCTCACGGTCACCATGAGGACCGACCTCACGTTCATCCTGCCCCGCACGGTCAACATCGAGGACTTCACCGCGACGTCCGTCGGCTCGATCGACCGGGCGCTGCGCTTCATCACGCCCGACACCGTCGCTGACGGAATCCCCACCCAGACCGGGTGCGGCCGCATCGACATCAACAACCAGAACGAGCTGCAGGCGCCCATCGCGGTCATGGTGTACACGCCCTGCCCGGTGACCAACAGCAACCAGCTCACCTGGCGCGGTCAGTACTACGCGGGCCAGGTGTCGTTCTCGAACAACAGCGAGCTCACCTACGTGCCCATCGGCATCCCGGGCTTCGACCTCGGCAACGGCGCGGGTGGCCCCGGCGGCGCCGGCGCGGTCGGCGGTCCCGCACTGCCCGGCTCGCCCGGCGCGCTCGTCGAGTACACCGACATCGACGTGCCGGCCTGATCGGCGCATCATGTTCATCGTCGTGCCGGCCGTGATCGGCGTTGTCGGAGCGGCCATCGGCTCGTTCCTCAACGTCGTCATCCACCGGGTTCCGCGCGGGCTGTCGGTCGTGCATCCGCCCAGCGCGTGCCCGGCGTGCTCGGCGCGCGTGCGGCCGTACGACAACATCCCGGTGGTCTCATGGCTCGTGCTGCGCGGCCGGTGCCGCGACTGCGGCGCACCCTTCTCCGGCCGATACGCCCTCGTCGAACTTGCGACGGCGCTCGCCTTCGCCGGTCTCGCCGTGCTGCAACTGCCCGCGATCCTCGCCGCCCCGTCGCCCGGTGCGCTCGTCGCGGCCCTGCTCGCGCTCGTCGCCCTGCTCTACTTCGCCGCCATCTCGATCGCGCTCGCGGCCATCGATCTCGACACGCACCGCCTGCCGAACTCGATCGTGCTGCCGTCGTACCCGGTGCTCGCGGTGCTGCTCGGGGCGTCGGCCCTCGTCGTTGGCGACATGGAGACCGCGGCGCGCACGGCGGCCGGGGCGGGCATCCTGTTCGCCGCCTACCTTCTTCTGGCGTTCATCTCGCCGCGCGGAATGGGAATGGGAGACGTCAAGCTCGCCGGGGTCATCGGCCTCGTGCTGGGCTTCAGCGGCTGGGCGGCGCTCGCCGTCGGCATGCTCGCCGCGTTCCTGCTCGGCGGGGTGGTCGGCATCGCGCTGATCGTCGCGGGGCGGGCGCGTCGCAACACGGGAATCCCCTTCGGGCCATGGATGCTGGGAGGGGCCTGGGTGGGGATCCTGCTGGGTGAGCCGATCGCGCGGGGGTATCTCGCGCTCTTCGGACTGGACTGAGAGGGCGAACATGGCTGGCGGAGTAGTCGGAGTCGACATCGGGAGCGCGATGCTGCGCGCCGTCGAGATCGACGATGCGTCGAAAGCGCGCCCCACGATCATCCGGGCACACGAGGTGCCCCTGCCCGACGGGTCGGTCAAGCGCGGCGAGATCCTCGAGGTGCACACGGTCGCCTCGGCGTTCAAGCGGCTGTGGGCCGGCGGCGGCTTCCGCTCCAAGGACGTCGCGCTCGGCATCGGGGGTCAAAGCGTGATCGTGCGCGACCTGGCCGTTCCCCGCATGCCGCTCGCGCAGATCAAGGAGTCGCTGCCGTTCCAGGTGCAGGACCTGCTGCCGGTGCCGGTCAACGACGCCGTGCTCGACTACTATCCGATCGGCGAGGGCCAGAACGAGTCGGGTCCCGTGGTCAACGGGTTGCTCGTCGCCGCGTTCAAGCAAGCGGTGACGACCAATGTCACGGCCGCCACGCTCGCCGGACTCAATCCCGTCAGCATGGATCTGCTGCCCTTCGCAATGACGCGCATGCACACGACCTCGAGCCCGACGAACGGCTACGCCGTGCACATGAACATCGGCGCCAACGCCACCTCGATCGTCATCGTGCAGGGCGGCGTTCCGCTCTTCGTCCGCATCGTCCCCGCGGGCGGTGACGATGCGACACGCGCGCTCATGAGCCGACTGTCGGTGCCGCGGGAGCGCGCCGAGTCGCTCAAGCGTGAGCTGGGGCTGACGACCGCGGGCACGACCGACGAGGAGCGCATCGCCGCCGAGGTGATCCACGAGTCCACGAGCGAACTGCTGACGGCCGTGCGCAACACGCTCGCCTATTTCGCCGGCGTGCGCACGGGGGTCGTCTTCGACCATCTCTCGGTGGCCGGCGGCGTGACCCGGATGCGGGGCTTCGCGAGCGCCCTCGCCGAATCGACGCGCATCTCGGTCGTGCCGGTCAACCCTCTCGCTGGAGTCTCGGTCGCTCGCACCCTGCGCGGCAAGACCGGGGATGAGGAACTGCAGTCGTTGATCACGTCGATCGGACTCGCCGTGGGGAGCGCAGCATGAGTCGGCGAGATCAGCGCGATCAGGGCACTCTCGTCTACGGGGGCATCCCGCGGGCGCATCTCATGCCCCCGGAGGTCGCCCTCCGTCGCAAGGATCTCGCGCGACGTCGGGGACTCCTCGTCCTGACGGGCGCCGTCGTGGCGGCCACGATCGCAGGCATCGTCGCCTCCTTCCTCTATGCGGGGGCGGCCGAGCAACGTCTCGCCGACGAGCGGCGCATCACCGATCAGCTGCTCGCGACGCAGCTCGAGTACTCGGAGGTCGTCATCATCCGCGGCCAGCTCGGCGCGATCACCGATCTGCGCGCGCAGCTCTCGAGTGTCGAGGTGCTCTGGGCCGAGTCGTTCACGCCGTACCTGTCGGTCTTCTCGCCCGACGAGATCGTCGACTCGCTCGACTTCATCGGCAACACGCCGGCCGAGCCCGTGATCGGCGTTCAAGGGCCGTTGCGCGCCCCGCGCGTCGCCTCGGCGACGATCGTCGTGCGCACCGTGACCCTGCCGAACCCGCAGCTCTGGCTGCGGGCGTGGGAGCGTATCGACACCTACGCCGACGCGAGCATCGACTCGATCACCCTGCTGCAAGACGGCTACGAAACGACGGTGACGATCAACTTGAACCAGACCGCGCTCGCGCAGCGCTTCGGTGCTGAGGAGGAGACCGAGTGAACACCGCATCCTCGCGCATCTGGACCTTCGCGACCGTGATCGCCATGATTCTCGTCGTCGCGCTCGGGTGGTTCCTCGGCATCTCGCCGAAGCTCGCCGAAGCCGCTCGTTTCGACACGGAGCGTCAGAGCGTCGCGGCGCAGAACGACATCGCCCGCGCGACGATCGCGCAGCTCGAGGCCGACTTCGAGAACATCGACGAGCTGCGCGAGCAGATCGCCGAGCTCCGGGCGGAGTTCCCCACCGATGCGGCGTACGACACGGCGGTCGAGGAGCTGCTCGCCGGGTTGATCACGGCGGGGCTGACCCTGCAGACCGTGACCATCAACGAGCCGGCCCCGACGTCGGCGACGACCCTCGCCGACGGCGAGACGCCGCCGGAGCCAGAGATCGACGGCGACGGCGTGCTGCCTTCCGGGTCGCTGCTGCGCATCTCTGTCTCGGTCACCGTCAATGGATCCCTCGGGTCGTCGTTCGCCTTCATCGAAGCGCTGCAGAAGTCGCCCCGGTTCTCGATCGTGTCGCGCGGTGACTTCAGCGAGGGCGCGGCCGAGAGCGGAGGCAGAACAACCTTCGACCTGATCCTGTACGCCGTCTCGGGCGAGGACCTGCTCGCAGTCGCCCCGACCGAACCGGCTCCGGAGCAGACCGCGGCGCCTGAACCGAGCGCCTCGCCCGAGCCGGGAGCGGTCGACCCGTCGGCGACGCCCTCACCGGAGCCCACGCCGTAGTCGACGCGTCGGGATGCTCGCGCCGACCATCCCGACGCCTCCCCTTGGTAGGGTGGCGCGTTCGCATTCCCCGTGAAAGGACGCGCCATGGCTACGAAGTCCGCCTCCGACCCCGCCGACGACACGACCGCGGGGCAGGACGCCCCGCCGGCCGAGGCGAATGCGTCGAGTGAGAGCACGGCGGCAGTGAACGCTGCGCCCGACACCACCGCCGCTGACACGACGGCGACGCCGACCGCGGTCGTCGAGCCCGCGGCCCCGGCACAGCCCGCCCAACCGACCGTCGTATTCGTGCAGGCACCGCAGCCGCCGAAGAAGCGCGGTGCCCGCGGGGTCGGCGCGCTCGTCGCCCTGCTCGGTGCCGGTCTCTTCGCCGCCGCCTACGCCCTGCTCGTGCTGCTGATCGGCATCATTGAGCCCCGCTACGGCGTGACCGGTGCGATCGAGACGATCGGCTCGGTCATCTTCTGGGTGCCCGTTCTCGTCTTTTTCCTGTCGTACCTGCTGCTCATCGTGATCGTGAACCGTGCCGGATGGTGGGCGCACGTGCTGGGCGGATTCGTCGTGGCCGTGCTCGTCTGGGTCGGCTTCGTCGGCGCGGCGATCATCGCGATCGCGGCCCGCGAGGTGCCGATCTGGGTGGGCGGGCTCGTGGCCCGGCGCGGTCGCACCGCTCGGGCGCGCAATGAGGCGAACCGGGCCGCCTACGAGCAGGAGCTCGCCGAGCACCGCGCGACGATCGGCGCGAGCACCGCCGTTTGACCGCATCCCGCGAGGGGTCTATTCTTGGGCGTGTGTGTGCTTCGGCACGCGTCTGTGCTGTGCCGTGAGAACGGATCAGCGGGCGCGGGGGAGGCCCACGCAGAGGGTCCCTGGTGATCCGCCTGCTCCGGCAGGCGAGTCCACACCCCCACGGCATATCCGTCGTCGTCGAGCGTGCTCGTCGAAATCGTCGGATTCGCGTGAGCCCGGCCGGGGCAGTTTTCCGGCTGGGGACAACCAACCGCAACCGCTGTCACCGTGCAGCATTCACAAGGAGCACTTTTGCCCACTATTCAGCAGCTGGTCCGCAAGGGCCGCACGCCGAAGGTCTCGAAGACCAAGGCGCCGGCCCTCAAGGCCAACCCCCAGCAGCGCGGCGTCTGCACGCGCGTCTACACGACGACCCCCAAGAAGCCGAACTCGGCTCTGCGCAAGGTCGCTCGCGTCAAGCTCAGCAACGGCACCGAGGTCACCGCCTACATCCCCGGCGAGGGCCACAACCTGCAGGAGCACTCGATGGTGCTCGTCCGCGGCGGTCGTGTGAAGGACCTGCCCGGCGTGCGCTACAAGATCGTGCGCGGCGCGCTCGACACCCAGGCGGTCAAGAACCGGAAGCAAGCGCGCAGCCGCTACGGAGCGAAGATGGACAAGAAGTAATGCCTCGTAAAGGACCGGCGCCGAAGCGCCCCGTCGTCGCAGACCCCGTCTACGGCGCCCCGATCGTCAGCCAGCTCGTCAACAAGATCCTGCTCGACGGCAAGAAGGGCCTCGCCGAGCGCATCGTCTACGGTGCGCTCGAGGGCGTGGCCGCCAAGAACGGTCAGGATGCTGTCGCCACGCTGAAGAAGGCCCTCGACAACGTGCGCCCCACCCTCGAGGTGCGGTCGCGTCGCGTCGGCGGCTCGACCTACCAGGTGCCCGTCGAGGTCAAGCCGCACCGCGCGAACACGCTCGCGCTGCGCTGGCTCACGAGCTACGCCAAGGCGCGTCGCGAGAAGACCATGACCGAGCGCCTCATGAACGAGATCCTCGACGCGTCCAACGGCCTCGGTGCCGCGGTGAAGCGCCGGGAGGACACTCACAAGATGGCTGAGAGCAACAAGGCCTTCGCGCACTACCGCTGGTAAACCAAAGGTTTAGCAGCTGGGTAGCGCGCCGAGGTTCGCTCAAGGCGGGGGCCATTTCTGGCCCCCGCTGCGAACCTCGGGTGGCGGCCCGTCCCGGGCCGACACGGTTTAGAGCCACCAACACTGAAGAAAAACCAAACGTAAGGACACCGCTGTGGCACTCGACGTGCTCACCGACCTGAACAAGGTCCGCAACATCGGCATCATGGCGCACATCGACGCCGGCAAGACCACCACGACCGAGCGCATCCTGTTCTACACGGGCGTGAACCACAAGATCGGCGAGACCCACGACGGCGCCTCGACGATGGACTGGATGGCGCAGGAGCAGGAGCGCGGCATCACGATCACGTCGGCTGCGACGACCTGCTTCTGGAACAAGCACCAGATCAACATCATCGACACCCCCGGCCACGTCGACTTCACGGTCGAGGTCGAGCGCTCGCTGCGCGTGCTCGACGGCGCCGTCGCCGTCTTCGACGGCAAGGAGGGCGTCGAGCCCCAGTCGGAGACCGTCTGGCGCCAGGCCGACAAGTACGACGTGCCGCGCATCTGCTTCGTCAACAAGATGGACAAGCTGGGCGCCGACTTCTACTTCACGGTCGACACGATCATCAAGCGCCTCGGTGCCAAGCCGCTCGTCATCCAGCTGCCGATCGGCTTCGAGAGCTCCTTCGAGGGCGTCGTCGACCTGGTCGAGATGCGCGCGCTCACGTGGCGCGGCGATGCCAAGGGTGACGTCGAGATGGGTGCCAAGTACGAGATCGAAGAGATTCCCGCCGATCTCGTCGAGAAGGCGAACGAGTACCGCACCGCGCTGCTCGAGGTGGTCGCCGAGACCGACGACGCGCTCATGGAGAAGTACTTTGGCGGCGAGGAGCTGACCGTCGCCGAGATCAAGGCGGCGATCCGCAAGCTCACGATCGCCTCGGAGATCTACCCCGTGCTGTGTGGCTCGGCGTTCAAGAACCGCGGTGTGCAGCCGATGCTCGACGCGGTCGTCGACTACCTGCCGAGCCCGCTCGATGTTCCGGCCACGATCGCGCACGACCCGCGCGACGAGGAGAAGGAGATCATCCGCAAGCCCGACGCGAAGGAGCCCTTCGCGGCCCTCGCGTTCAAGGTCGCGGTGCACCCCTTCTTCGGCCGCCTCACCTACGTGCGCGTGTACTCGGGCGCGATCGACTCCGGTGCCCAGATCATCAACTCGACCAAGGGCAAGAAGGAGCGCATCGGGAAGATCTTCCAGATGCACGCCAACAAAGAGAACCCGGTCGACTCAGTGACCGCGGGTCACATCTACGCGGTCATCGGGCTGAAGGACACGACCACGGGTGACACGCTGTGCGACCCGAACAACCAGGTCGTTCTCGAGTCGATGACCTTCCCCGAGCCCGTTATCGAGGTCGCCATCGAGCCCAAGACGAAGGCCGACCAGGAGAAGCTCGGCACGGCCATCCAGAAGCTCGCCGAAGAAGACCCGACGTTCCGCACCGAGCAGAACATCGAGACCGGCCAGACCGTCATCAAGGGCATGGGCGAGTTGCACCTCGACATCCTCGTCGACCGCATGAAGCGCGAGTTCAACGTCGAGGCCAACGTCGGCAAGCCCCAGGTGGCCTATCGCGAGACGATCAAGAAGACCATCGAGAAGTACGACTACACCCACAAGAAGCAGACGGGTGGCTCGGGCCAGTTCGCGAAGATCCAGATCAGCCTCGAGCCCCTCGAGGTCACGCCCGAGACGAGCTACGAGTTCGTCAACGCCGTCACCGGTGGTCGCGTCCCGCGCGAGTACATCCCCTCGGTCGACGCGGGCATCCAGGACGCGATGCAGGTCGGCGTCCTCGCCGGCTTCCCCACGGTGGGTGTCAAGGCGACGCTCATCGACGGTGCCTCGCACGACGTCGACTCTTCGGAGATGGCGTTCAAGATCGCCGGCTCGATGGCCTTCAAGGAGGCCGCGCGCAAGGCGAACCCCGTGCTCCTCGAGCCGCTCATGGCGGTCGAGGTGCGCACCCCCGAGGAGTACATGGGCGACGTCATCGGCGACCTGAACTCCCGTCGCGGTCAGATCCAGTCGATGGACGACGCGACGGGCGTGAAGGTCGTCCGCGCCCTCGTGCCGCTGTCCGAGATGTTCGGGTACGTGGGCGACCTGCGGTCGAAGACCTCGGGCCGCGCCGTCTACTCGATGACGTTCGACAGCTACGCGGAGGTCCCGAAGGCCGTCGCCGACGAGATCGTCCAGAAGAACAAGGGCGAGTAATCACCCGACCTGCGAGGGCTCGCCGAGCCTGAGTACGATACATACACACCAAACCGCGCGGCGTCTGAACACCGGATGCTGGGCAAACAAGTCCTGAGGAGGACCCACAGTGGCTAAGGCCAAGTTCGAGCGGAGCAAGCCGCACGTCAACATCGGAACCATCGGTCACGTCGACCACGGCAAGACCACGCTCACCGCCGCCATCTCGAAGGTGCTTGCTGACAAGTACCCCTCGGCGACCAACGTCCAGCGCGACTTCGCCTCGATCGACTCGGCTCCCGAGGAGCGTCAGCGCGGCATCACGATCAACATCTCGCACGTCGAGTACGAGACGCCGAAGCGCCACTACGCGCACGTCGACGCTCCCGGCCACGCCGACTACATCAAGAACATGATCACCGGTGCGGCGCAGATGGACGGCGCGATCCTCGTGGTCGCGGCGACCGATGGCCCGATGGCGCAGACGCGCGAGCACGTGCTGCTCGCCAAGCAGGTGGGCGTGCCGTACCTGCTCGTCGCCCTCAACAAGAGCGACATGGTCGACGACGAGGAGATCCTCGAGCTCGTCGAGATCGAGGTTCGCGAGCTGCTCTCGAGCCAGGGCTTCGACGGCGACAACGCTCCCGTCGTGCGCGTCTCGGGCCTCAAGGCCCTCGAGGGCGACGAGAAGTGGACCCAGTCCATCCTCGACCTCATGGACGCCGTCGACGAGTCGGTGCCGGACCCGGTGCGCGACAAGGACAAGCCGTTCCTCATGCCGATCGAGGACGTCTTCACGATCACCGGCCGTGGCACGGTCGTGACGGGTCGCGCCGAGCGCGGCACCCTCGCGATCAACTCCGAGGTCGAGATCGTCGGCATCCGCCCGACGCAGAAGACGATCGTCACGGGTATCGAGATGTTCCACAAGCAGCTCGACGAGGCGTGGGCCGGCGAGAACTGCGGTCTCCTGCTCCGTGGCACCAAGCGCGAGGACGTCGAGCGCGGCCAGGTCGTCGTGAAGCCGGGTTCGGTCACGCCGCACACGAACTTCGAGGGCACCGCGTACATCCTCTCGAAGGACGAGGGTGGCCGTCACAACCCCTTCTACACGAACTACCGCCCGCAGTTCTACTTCCGCACCACCGACGTCACCGGCGTCATCTCGCTGCCCGAGGGCACCGAGATGGTCATGCCCGGCGACACCACCGACATGGTCGTTGAGCTGATCCAGCCCATCGCCATGGAGGAGGGCCTCGGCTTCGCCATCCGTGAGGGTGGCCGCACCGTCGGCGCCGGCACGGTCACGAAGATCATCAAGTAGTTCTGATTCGCGAGAGCGGGGTCGCACCTTCGGGTGCGGCCCCGCTTCGTCGTTCGTGCGTCGTTCAGTACCCGATGAACTCTTCTGACACAACGTCGTCGTCAGGAACGCCGATGTCGCGCAGTGCCAGCGAAAGGTGATGCACTCGGGTCGGTGGGCCACTGAGGTACCACACTGCGTCTGGCCACTCACGGCGGGCCTGCGAGAGGTCACTCGACGAGAGTGCCCCGGTTCGCAGCTGGAGGGTCATCGAGGGGTTCGCGTTCGCGCAGACCTGCAACTCGCTGAGGTACGCGGCGTGTGCGCGGGATACCACTGAGTACAGCACAGTCAAGGGCACGCTGAGCATCGACTCAGCAGCGAATCTAGCCATGCTGATGTACGGGGTGATGCCGACACCGTGAGCGAGCAGGATGCGCGGGCGGCGTGATTCGTCGGTCAGGGTGACATGGCCGTACGGCCCAGAGATTCTTACCCGACTTCCGATCGAAAGACGTTCAAGCGTCTGCTTGAATCCGCTCTCTGAGCGCCGGAAGGCGAAGCTCAGAACGTCGGTGTCGTGCGGCGACGACGAGAGCGAGAAGACACGCGAGGTACCTCGCTGGTCCCGCTGATGCAGTTTATCCACTTCGATCTGCACATGTTGCCCGGCGGCGAACACAAAGTCTGGGGGACGGGCGACCAACACCTCGATCACGTCGCCCACAATATTTCGCCGACCCACTATCGCTACGGGCAGACGTCGGAGGTGTGTCATCGCGTTCGTCTCATGGCTGGACCGGCGTGACGGCGGCACCCGGCGGCACCATGAACACTGTTGAATCGATGGGCTCGTCGACGCTGTCTATCAGCACGCGTACGACAACCCCCTGCCCGACGGGAATTTCGTGTTCACCCGGCCCGAACTCCGCTGCCCATGCAGCAGGCCCGGTAGCCAAGTCTGCAAGACCGAGATCCTGTGGTTCGATCGGAGTGATGCTGTTCCATCGTGTGCCATCCGGCACCTCAGCCTCAGCTGTGTACAAAGTTCGTTCGTCGAATCGGTAGATCTGATCCGACTCCACTTGACCATCCGTCGACACGGTTTGGCGAAAGTACGGCGCGGTATCAAGGTCTACCAACCACAATTGGACGGTGCGTCCTTGCTCGAAGATGGTCATCGAGAACCCCTGGGCATACACGCCCGGGGGTGGTTCCTGCTGGCCTCCCGTCATTGCCGCGACCGTCACCTGACGTTCGGCGACTATCAGGGCGCCGGCGAGCAGCACAATCGGCAACACAAGGGCCGCTCCAACTGCCCACAAACGGGCTTGGCTTCCGATGGTGGTCATGGCGTGCACCGTGTCAGACAGTCGCCGCTACTCAGGTGCGTCACAGAGCCCCCACACGTCGCCGTCGCGAGACGGTCATCACGAACGCGACCGCCTGAGTGGCGACTGCTGTTACGAGTAGAGCGATGTAGTAGTACCGAAGAGGATTCGGCTCATACAGCGTCATTCGGACGGGCGAAGGCGAGTAGTGGATGAAAGCGAAGTAGATCACGTGCAGAGCGACAAGGTAGAAGGCCGCGTAGGCGAGAGTGTGCATCCACTTCCACGAACTAACGCCCAAGAAGGCGACCGCTCGATCAAAGGAGGTCGCAGCAAGAGCCAAACCCAGCGCGAGCGCCACAAGGCCGAGCAGGTTGGCGAGCCCGAAGCCTGGTTCAGCGCGCAAGTACAGACCGGTTTCCGGTGAGAGCTGGTAGCCCAATAAACCCGCGACGTCCCAACGAGCCCAGCCGTCCCAAACGAGATAGCCATGCACAGAGCTCACGACCGCGAACCAGATGCCGGCTTCTCGACGCCACGGCACAATCGGAAGCAATCGCGGCCAAATGCGTGCGAGGGGCCCGGCGACGATAGCGAACCACAGCAGACCGATCGCGGAAACGCCGAACGACTTCCACAGCCGCATGTCGGGGCTCCAGGTCGAATACAGGAGCCATGCTCCCAGCCCGATAATCGCCGCGACGCTCGCAGTGAGAAGGTGCCGACGCGCAACGCTGGCCCACGATCGGGTTCCTAGCAGCATGATGGCTCCGTCGAGGTGGGCGGCTTCTAACGACGACATCGTCTCACTGTGAACCTAAAAGTTTGCTCTCAACCGCGCCCGCGTCGTCGCTTCTTCGTCCGTCGGGGCCGGCCTCTTTCCAGCGAGTCGCGCCGACAAGGTGGCAGCCGCTGTGCGCACCGCGGTGGCCAAAGCACCCACGTGCTCGGCGGTGACGGCTTCGGCGCGATAGGTGAGTCCGAGGGCGGCGGCGGGGTAGCCCGTGCGGTCGATGCCGGTCGCGGCGACCGAGGCGTAGCCCGCGGTGATCTCGCCGTCTTCCGTCGCGACGCCCGCCTCGCGCGCGGCGAACAGGATGCGGTCGAGTTCGGGGAGCGAACGCGGCCCGACGCCGCGGCGCGTGATGAGGGCCTCGCGGTGCGGGAAGAGCGCGCGCACCTGCGCGGCCGGGAGCGCCGCGAGCATGGCGCGGCCCGTCGCGGTGAGGTGGGCGGGCAGTCGCACGCCGACCCTCACGACGGTCGTGGGGGCCCGGGGTGCGGAGGCCTGCCCGACGTACGAGACGTCGCCGCCCGCGAGCACGGCGAGCTGGGCCACCACGGGTACGGGCGCCGCGCGCACGAGTCGCTCGAGCAGCGGCCCGCCGAGGCGGGCGAGCCGGGTGGCGCTCAGCACCGAGCCGCCGATCTCGGCGACGAGGGCGCCGAGGCCGTAGGCGCGGGCCTCGGGGTAGTGCACGACGAAGCCCTCCTCCTGCAGCACGCGCAGCAGCTGGTAGACGCTCGACCGCGGCAGCTCGAGCTCGCGCGCGAGGGTCGAGGCGGGCACGGGGTCGTTGTGGTGCGCGAGGTGCGTGACGATGCGCAGGGCGGCGCGGGCGGCGGGCACGTCGGGCACGAGCATCCACCGCCAATCGTCTGGTATCTCAGACACATTATGCCCGGTGCCCGCTGCGCACGACGGTGCCGCGCAGTTCACTGGGCTCATGCAGATCGCGCTCGGCCGCCGCCCCCTCACGATCGACGAGGTCGTCGCGGTCGCGCGGCACGACGCGACCGTCGTCATCGACACCGAGGCACTCGCGGCGATGGCCGCGACTCGCGCGATCGTCGAGGGACTCGCCGACGACACCGAGCCGCACTACGGCATCTCGACCGGGTTCGGCGCGCTCGCGACAACACACATCCCGGTTGAGAAGCGCGCCGAGCTGCAGCGCTCGCTCGTGCGCTCGCACGCGGCGAGCAGCGGGCCCGAGGTCGAGCGCGAGGTCGTGCGCGGCACCATGCTGCTGCGCCTGCAGACCCTGACGACCGCCCGTACGGGCGCGCGCCCGATCGTCGCCGAGACCTACGCGGCCGTGCTCAACGCAGGGCTGACGCCGATCGTCGGCGAGTACGGCAGCCTCGGCTGCTCGGGCGACCTCGCCCCGCTCGCGCACTGCGCACTCGCCGTGATGGGCGAGGGCGCGGTGCGCGATGCGCGGGGCGAGCTGATGCCCGCCGCGCAGGCGCTCGCCGCGGCGGGCATCGAGCCGGTCGCGTTGCGCGAGAAGGAGGGCCTCGCCCTCATCAACGGCACCGACGGCATGCTCGGGATGCTCGCCCTCGCCCTCACCGACCTCGACCGCCTCGTGGCCACAGCCGACCTCGCCGCGAGCATGAGCGTCGAGGCCCTGCTCGGCACCGATCGCCCCTTCGCCTCGGATCTGCTCGCCTTGCGCCCCCACCCCGGCCAGGCGGCCAGCGCCGAGAACATGCGCCGCGTGCTGAGCGGCTCGCCCGTCGTCGCCAGCCACCGCCCGGGAGACGACGGCGTTCACGACTGCACGCGCGTGCAAGACGCCTACTCGCTCCGCTGCGCGCCGCAGGTGCACGGCGCCGTGCGCGACACCATGACGCACGCTGCAAGCGTCGCTACTCGCGAGCTCGCAAGCGCGATCGACAACCCTGTCGTCACGCTCGATGGCCGCGTCGAATCAAACGGGAGCTTTCACGGCGCCCCGCTGGGATACGTGCTCGACTTCCTCGCGATTGCGGCGGCCGACCTCGCGAGCATGAGCGAGCGCCGCACCGACCGGTTCCTCGACGCCAGCCGCAGCCAGGGCCTTCCTCCGTTTCTCGCGCACGACCCCGGCGTCGACTCAGGGCACATGATCGCGCAGTACACGCAGGCCGGCATCGTGAGCGAGCTCAAGCGCCTCGCCGTGCCGGCGAGCGTTGATTCGATCCCGTCGAGCGCGATGCAGGAGGACCACGTCGCGATGGGCTGGTCGGCGGCGCGCAAGCTCCGTCGATCGATCGATGGGCTGACGCGCGTCATCGCGATCGAACTGCTCACGGCTGCGCGGGGGCTCGACCTGCGGTGCGCCGCGCTCGGCATCGAGTCGGCGACCGCAACCGCGGCCGTCGTCGCGGCCTTGCGTGAGCACGTGCCCGGCCCCGGCCCCGACCGCTACCTCGCCCCCGAGATCGAGCACGCCGTGCGGCTGACCGCCGACGGCACGCTGCTGGCCGCCGCCCGCGCGGTCACCCCGCTCGTCTGAACCCGCCGACAGGAGAACGCTATGACCCTCACCGACAGTGCGGCACAGGCCGCAGCATCCAGCGCAGCGCCGTCAACAAGCGGCCCCCGCCCCGTGCGCGCCCACCGCGGAACCGAGCTGCACACGCTCGGCTGGCAGCAGGAGGGCGCGCTGCGCATGCTGCAGAACAACCTCGACCCCGAGGTGGCCGAGCACCCCGACGAGCTCGTCGTCTACGGCGGCACGGGCAAGGCCGCGCGCGACTGGGCGAGCTTCGACGCGCTGACGAGAACCCTGAGCACGCTCAAGGGCGACGAGACGATGCTCGTGCAGTCGGGCCGCCCGGTCGGCGTCATGCAGACGCACGAGTGGGCGCCGCGCGTGCTCATCGCCAACTCGAACCTCGTGGGCGACTGGGCGAACTGGGACGAGTTCCGGCGGCTCGAGCAGCTCGGCCTGACGATGTACGGCCAGATGACGGCCGGCTCGTGGATCTACATCGGCACCCAGGGCATCCTGCAGGGCACCTTCGAGACCTTCGCCGCCGTAGCGACCCAACGGTTCGGAGGAACGCTGGCGGGCACGATCACCCTCACGGGCGGCATGGGCGGCATGGGCGGCGCGCAGCCGCTCGCCGTGACGATGAGCGACGGCGTCGCGATCTGCGTCGACGTCGACCCCAGCCGCATCGCCCGCCGCCTCGAGCACCGCTACCTCGACGTGGCCGCCGACTCTCTCGAGCACGCCCTGTCACTCGCGATCGAGGCGCGGGATGCCCGGCGCGGGCTCTCCATCGGCGTGCTCGGCAACGCGGCCGAGGTCTTCCCGCGCCTGCTCGCGATGGGTGCCCCGATCGACATCGTCACCGACCAGACGAGCGCGCACGACCCGCTCGCCTACCTGCCCGTCGAGCACTCGGTCGACGAGTGGCACGCCGCGCGAGAGCGCGACCCCATCGGCTTCGCAGCCGCGGCGCGCGCCTCGATGGCGAAGCAGGTCGAGGCCATGGTCGGGTTCCAGCGGGCCGGAGCCGAGGTCTTCGACTACGGCAACAACATCCGCACCGAGGC
>NCEJ01000035.1 GCA_002280615.1 Micrococcales bacterium 32-70-13
CGCGGGCTGTCCTCCACCCGGCGCGCCGACATGCCCGTGACCATCGTCGGCACGTACACGGCCTTCAACCCCGCGTCGTACAGGTGCACCGAGATGTCGATGTCCTCGTGGAAGAGGTCTTCCTCGTCGCGGCACACCTCGTGGCGGATCGCCTGCCAGGCGGTCGCCCGCAGGGCCATGTTGCTGCCGAAGACGAAGTGGTACTCGCGCGCCAGGCGCAGCATCGCGCGGCGCAGCGTGTCGTCGGCGCGCAGCCCGAAGCGCCGCAGCGGCATGTCGTAGTAGAGCACGGGGCCCGTCGCGGCGGCGACGGTGGGGTCGGCGAAGGCCTTCTGCACCTCGGCGACCCACGTGGGCTCGAGCACCGAGTCGGCGTCGATGCGCCCGATGACCTCGCCCGTCGCGCTGTCGAGGCCGAGATTGCGCGTCGGCACGAGCCCCTGCTCGTCGAACTGGCGCAGCAGCCGCAGCGGGGCATCCGGATTCGCCGCCTGCAGGCCCGCGACGATCTCGGCCGTGCGGTCGGTCGAGCGGTTGTCGACGACGATGATCTCGTGGGCGGGCACCGTCTGCGCGAGGGCGGCCTCGACGCACGACCGGATGGTCTGCTCCTCGTTGTACGCGGGCACCACGATCGAGACCGTGGGCAGGGGGCCGCGCGCGCTCACGCGGACGCTCCGGAGGCGGTGCCGAGCGGCCCCGCGCCGACGGGAGCCGCGAGCAGGCTCACCGTCACCGCGCCGCCCTTGGTCGCCTGCGTGCCGACCGAGCGGAAGCCGAGCCGCTCGTGGAAGGCCAGGCTGCCGGGGTTCGGCGGGTCGAGGTTGACCTCGCACGTGACCTCGAGCCGCCCCTGCCCCCGTGCCGCGGAGAAGACCGCCGCGTAGAGCACGGCGCCGAGGCCCGAGCCGCGCTCGTCGGCGGCGATGACGATGCGGTCGACGTACAGGTGGTCGACGCCGCGCGACTCGAAGTAGCGGTAGTTCTCGCTGTCGTAGGCGGCACCCGGCTGCATCGCGATGACGAAGCCGACGAGTCGGCCGTCGCGCTCGAGCCCGAGCGCGAGGCCCGCGAGCTCGAGCAGCCGCGCGAGGTCGGCGGGAGCGGTGATCGGCACCGCGGGCGCGGCGGCGTCGTTGAGGGGGGCGAGCGCGTCGGCGTCGGCCGCGACGAGCGGCCGCAGGGTCACGCCCTCGGGCAGGGGCGCGGCGGGGTGGGTCACGGAGGGTGTCCTCTTCTGCGGGGTGGGGCCGAAGCGGCCCGCATCAGGGTAACAAGGCGAAGCGCCGCTAGTGTCTGGCCATGACCGACGCCCCTTCGCCCGCCTCGCCACCGCCCGCCCCCGCGACCGCGACCGCGCTCGATGTCGAGCTGCTCGTCATCGGCGGAGGCACGGCGGGGCTCGTGGCCGCGAAGACCGCCGCCCGCTTCGGGGCGAGCACCCTGCTCGTGGAGGCGCACCGCATGGGCGGCGACTGCCTCTGGACGGGGTGCTTGCCCTCGAAGTCGTTCATCGCCGCGGCCGATCTGGCCGCGCGGGCGCGCGACGGCGAGCGCCTGGGCGTGCACGTCGACGGCGTGCGCGTCGACTTCGCGGCCGTCATGCGCCACGTGCACGCGGCGATTCACGAGATCGAGCCCGCCGACTCGGCCGAGGTCGTCGAGGCCACGGGGGCGCGGGTCATCATGGGCCGCGCGCGTTTCACGGGCCCGCGAACGGCCGAGATCGTGCCGGTCGACGGATCGGCGGCCGTGACCGTGCGCTTCCGGCAGGCGATCATCGCGACGGGCTCGGCCCCCGAGGTACCCGACCTGCCCGGCATCGATGCGCTCGAGGTGCTCACGAGCGACGACGTGTGGGATCTCACCGAGCAGCCCGAGCGGCTCGCCGTGCTCGGCGCGGGCGCGATCGGCTCGGAGCTCAGCCAGGCCTTCGCCCGCCTGGGCACCCAGGTGACGCTCGTGCAGCGCAACGCCCGAGTGCTGCCCAAGGAGGATCCCGACGCTTCGACCCTCGTCGCCGCGGCGATGGAGCACGACGGTATCGACGTGCGGGTGTCGACGACGGTCGAGCGGGTCGAGGCCGGAGAGGACGGGCGCGCGGGCATCCTGCACCTCTCCGATGGCACGTCGGTCGCCTTCGACCGCCTGCTCGTCGCTCTCGGGCGCTCGCCGCGCATCGCGGGCCTCGGGCTCGACGCCGCCGGCGTGCGCCTCGACGAGCGCGGCTACGTCGCCGTCGACAGTGCCCTGCGCACGAGCAACCGACGCATCTGGTCGGCGGGCGACGTGAGCGGGCTGCCGCAGTTCACTCACATCGCGGGCGTGAACGGCAGCCTCGCCGCCACGAACGCCGTGCTCGGGCTGCGCCGGGCGGTGGATGCCGATGCCGTGCCGCGCGTGACCTTCACGCACCCCGAAGTGGCCGCCGTGGGGCTCGCGCCCACCGACGCCGCGGCCGCCGGCTGCGCCGTGCGCGAGGTGCAGCACGCCCATACCGACCGCGCGATCGCGGAGGGATCGGTCGAGGGCTTCACGCGCCTCGTCGTCGATGCGAAGGGCCGCGTGCGCGGCGCCGTCATCGTGGGCCCGCGCGCGGGCGAGTCGATCGGCGAGGCCGCGCTCGCCGTGCGCCAGGGCATCACGACGAGCGCGATCGCGAGCACGACGCACCCCTACCCGACCTACAGCGACGCCCTCTGGAACGCCGCCATCTCCGACGTGCGCGTGCGGCTCGAGCGCGGCGCCGTCGCCGGCGCCATCCGGATGCTCGCCCGCTGGAGGAAGTTCACCACCCGCTAGGCGCACCTCTCGTGGTTGCCGCCCGCGGCCGGCTCGACAGGCGCGGGCGAACCCCGGGCTCGGCGCTCGGGAGGTGGGGTTCTGGGCTTCTCGGGTTCTCAGGTTCTCTCATCCACGCGTCATCGCCGCGCCCCCGGGAGTGCCACGTCACGCTTCAACGGATGCGGAAGATCCCGACGCAGACTCGCGTTCTTCCGCATCCGTTGAAGGCGCTGAAGCAGGCAGGCCGCCCGCTCGACGACGGCAGGTCGGCGACGGCGTGTGGGGCGGGGCGGAACGCAGCGGGGCGTGGCCGGGCGCAGGGGGGCGGGGCGGCGGGGACGCGGCGCTCAGCGCAGGGCGCGGTATCCGGCGACCATGCGCTGCACGGCGCTCACGCCGACGAGCGCGGCCCAGCCGATCGCGATGGGGGCGGCCCAGAAGGGCAGGATGAGCCACAGCGCGTGCACGACGATCGTCTCGGTGCCCTCGGCGATGCGGCCGAGGAACGAGAGCGACCGCCCGTCGTCGAGCTGTCGGCCCGTGCGCTCGGCGATGGAAGAAAAGGCGAGGAAGGCCGCGCCGTTGATGTAGTAGGCGAGTAGAACCGCGAGGAAGGGCCACCAGGGTGCGTCGAAACCCGCCGTCGCTCCCACCGCGACGCCCACGACCGTCGCGCCGTAGACCACGAAATCGGCCGTGACGTCGAGGAAGCCGCCGGCCTCGCTGTGCGGGGCGTCGGCGGGCAGCGCGGCGCGGCGCCGGCGTGCGAGAGCGCCGTCGAGCCCGTCGATCACGCGCGAGAGCAGCCAGAGCACGAGGGCGAGCGCCCACGCCTGCAGGCCGGCCGCGACCGCCGAGCCCAGCCCGATCGCGAGCCCGACGAGCGTCAGGCCGTCGGGCGAGATGCCCGGGCGGTCGAGGGCGCGAGCCAGAGCATCCACGGGCCGGGCGATGAGGGCGCGCATCGGGCGGTCGAGCATCAGTCCTCCTCGTCCGGCGCCGGGGCCGCGGCCGCGGCGCTCGCACGACGTGTTCGTCGCCCCCGCTCGGCCCAGATCGCTCCGCCGACCGTGAGGGCGCCGAGCACGCCGATCGCGACCCAGGCGGGCCAGCCGAGGTCGAGCCCGAAGGCGCCGAGGGCGACGTAGGCGACCGTGCCGGGGATGATGCCGAGCGCGGTGCCGAGCGCGTAGTCGCGGCGGCGCACGGCCGTGAGGCCCGCGCCGTAGTTGATGGCGGTGAAGGGGATGACCGGGATCAGCCGCACGCCGATGACCGCCGCGAGCCCGCGGCGGCGAACCAGCGCGTCGAGCCGGGCGACCCGTGAGCCCGTGAAGCGCTCGACCGCGTCGCGGCCGAGCCAGCGACCGAGGGCGAAGGCCGCCGCCGCGCCCAGCAGCGCGCCCGCGGAGACGAGCACGAGCGCGAGCCCGAAGCCGAAGACGAGCCCCGCCGCGACCGACAGCACGTTCTTCGGGGCGGGGGTCAGCGTGATGGCGGCGTACAGCAGCGCGAAGACGATCGCGCCGGACCAACCGAGCCCCGCGACGGTCTCGCGCACCTGCTCGAGGGAGGGCAACGGCACGAGCAGCCCAACCGCAACGGCGACGGCGACGAATACCGCGAAAGCGATCGCGCGCGCGACGATCGACGACCGGCTGGCCGGAGTTCGACCGGCCGCCGTGGCGGATGCACCCGTGTCGGAATCGGGCGCATCGGTCATGGTGGGTAAGTCTAAGAGCCAGCCGAATCGCGACGACCACCCGAGACGATCGACCCCGCCCCGGAATCAAGGAGAACCATGTCACCGCAGCACCTCGCGAGGCGCTCCGCCCTCGCCGCCACGATCGCCCTCGGCCTCGTCATCCCGCTCGCCGCGTGCTCCGCGCCCGCGAGCGACGACCAGCAGTACGAGACCTGGGACGAGGTGGTCGCCGCAGCCCAGGGCCAGACCGTCAAGCTCTGGATGTACGGCGGAGACGAGCAGGGCAACGCCTACGTCAACGATGTGCTCGTGCCCGCCGCGGCCGAGCTCGGTGTCACGCTCGAGCAGGTGCCGATCGCCGACACGCCCGATGCCCTCAACCGCATCCTCAGCGAGGTGCAGGCCGGCGAGACCGACGGCGAGGTCGACCTCGTGTGGGTCAACGGCAACAACTTCGGCACGGGCAAGGAGGCCGGAGCCTGGGAGTGCGGCTGGACGGAGATGCTGCCGAACATGGCGCTCACCGACCCCGCCGACCCGCTGCTGCTCGACGACTTCGGCACGCCCGTCGACGGCTGCGAGGTGCCCTGGCACAAGGCGCAGTTCACGTTCGTCTACAACAGCGAGACCGTCGCCGACGTGCCGAGCTCGCTCGAGGAGCTGCTCGATTGGGCGCGCGCGAACCCCGGCCGCTTCACCTACCCCGCGCCGCCGGACTTCACGGGCTCGGTCTTCGTGCGCGAGGTGCTCTACAGCGTGAGCGGCGGATACGAGAACGTTCCGCTCGCCTTCAGCCAGGAGGCCTTCGACGAGCTCACGCCCGCGCTCTACGCCGAGCTGCAAGACCTCGAGCCGAGCCTCTGGCGTGGCGGCGAGACCTACCCGCAAGACTCGAACGAGCTCAACCAGCTCTTCGCCGACGGCGAGGTCGACTTCACGATGACCTACGGCCCCGCGACGCTCACGCAGCTCGTGGCCGACGGCACCTACCCCGCCGGCACCAAGGTGCTGACGCTCGATGAGGGCACGGTCGGCAACGCGAGCTTCCTCGGCCTCGCCTCCACCTCGGGCAGCAAGGCCGGCGCGATGGTCGTCGCCAACCTCTCGCTCTCGGCCGAGCAGCAGGCGGCCAAGGCCCAGCCCGACGTGTGGGGCCAGTTCACGGTGCTCGACCTCGACCAGCTGAGCGACGAGCAGCGTGCGCTGTTCGACGCCCTGCCCTCCTCGCCCGTCGTGCCCGCGTACGACGTGCTGAGCGAGAACGCCAACCCCGAGCTCGCGGCGGCATGGGTCACGCCGATCGACGAGGGCTGGCGCCAGCTGGTGCTCGCGCAGTAGGGCCGAGCACCATCGTCGCGATCGACTCCCTGACGCCGGGGGCCCGCGCCGCGGGCTCCCGGCGCTGGGTGTCGGTCGCGCTCGTCGCGCCCGCCGTCGCGATCGCCGGCTTCGTCGTGCTCGGCGGCATCGGCATGTCGCTCGTGCAGAGCCTCGGGCTGCTGCCCCTGGTCGGCGTTCCGAGCCTCAGCCTCGACGCCTACCTCGCCAACGGCGACGAGCTGCTGACGGGCCTCGGGCTGTCGCTGGGCATCGCCACCGCATCCACCGTGCTCTCGTGCGTCATCGGCCTCACGGCGGCCGTCGTGATCACGCAGGGGCGCATCACCGGCCGGCTCGTCGCCGCGCTCAGCGCCCTCACGATCCCCGTGCCGCACCTCATCGGCGCCGCCGCCGTCGGCCTCCTGATCTCCGACGCGGGCGTGCTGCCCCGGATGCTCGGCATCGACGGCACCGACTGGCCCGACCTCGTCGGCGGGCCCTGGTGGGTCGCCGTGGTGCTCGAGTACACCTGGAAGGAGTCGGCGTTCGTCGCCCTCGTCGTCGCGGGCGTGCTCGCCTCGCGCGTCGCGCGCTACGACGAGACCGCCGCGCTGCTCGGCGCCTCGCGCGCCCGCCGGCTGCGGCACGTCGTCATCCCGCTCGCGACCCCCGCCGTCATCGTGAGCGCCATCATCATCTTCGTCTACACCTTCGGCTCGTACGAGGTCGCCTGGCTGCTCGGCCGGCCGTACCCCGAGCCCCTGCCGGTGCTCGCCTTCCGGCTGTTCGACGCCATCTCGCTCACCTCGCGGCCCGAGGCCGCCGCCGTCGCCGTCATCACCACGGCCGTCTCGCTCGTCGTCGTCGCGCTCGGCATGGCCCTGCTGCGGCGCACGCCGCTGTGGAGGTGACGCGGCGATGGCCATGATGATCCCCTACGGCGAGCGCGTCACGCCCGACGACCGCACTGTCGCGGCCCGACCGCTCATGCGCCCGCGGCCCGCCGGCCGCACCCTGCGCATCGTCGTGGCGAGCCTGCTCGCCGTGTGGTTTGCGCTGCCCCTCGTGCCCCTGCTGCTGTGGTCGGTCGCCAGCCGCTGGTCGGCGCCCGCGGCGCTGCCGACCGAATGGGGGTTCGACGGCCTCGCCGCGGCCGTCACGGCGGGGGCGGTGCCGGCCTTCGGCCGATCCCTGGTGCTCGGCCTCGTGGTCGCCGCCGTCGCCACGCCGCTCGGGGCTATGGCCGCGCGCGCGCTGGCCCGGGGAGCCGTTCCGGCACCGCGGCTCGTGAGCGGCATCCTGCTCGCCCCCCTCGCCCTGCCCGCCTTCGTGGCCGTCATGGGGCTCACGATCGTGCTGCTGCGCGCCCGGGTGCCGGGGCTCATCGGCGTCGTGATCCTGCTCGTCGCGGCCGCGCTGCCGTACACCGTCTACACGATGCGCGTCGCCTACGCGGCCCACGACCTGGCGTACGAGGAGGAGGCGCGCACCCTCGGGGCGTCGCGCGGGCACGTGCTGTGGCGCGTGCACCTGCCCCTCGTCGCCCCCGGGCTCGCGCGCGCGGCGTTCCTCGCCTTCCTCGTCGGCTGGAGCGACTACGTCGTCACCGTGCTCGTGGGCGGCGGCACGATCGTGACGCTGCCGCTGCTCGTCGCCTCGTTCGCGGGGGGCGTCGGCAACGACGCCGTCGTCGCGGTGCTCTCGCTCAGCGCCATCGTGCCGCCGCTCGTCCTGCTGCTCGGCCTGGGCCGCTTCGGCCGCCGCTATCCCACCGCCCGCTATCTCACCGGCCCCACGGCCAGTCGTTCCCCGAAAGGTGCCCCGTGAGCGCCAGCCTCGCCCTCGACTCGCTGACGAAGGTCTTCGACGGTGCCGTCGCGCCCGCGCTCGACGGCGTCTCGCTCAGCGTCGATGCGGGCGAGTGCCTCGCCATCCTGGGACCCTCGGGCTCGGGCAAGAGCTCGGTGCTGCGCGCGATCGCGGGGCTCGACGCGCCGACCTCCGGCCGCATCCTCGTCGACGGCGCCGATGTCGCGGGGGTCGCCCCCGAGCGCCGCGGCATGGCGATGGTCTTCCAGCGGCCCCTCCTCTTCCCGCACTTGAGCGTGCTCGACAACGTCGCCTTCGCCGCGACGGTCGCCGGGCAGCCGAAGCGCGAGGCGCGCGCCGACGCCCGGCAGTTCCTCGAGCTCGTGCAGCTCGAGGGCTTCGGCGAGCGCCCGGTCACCGCGCTCTCGGGCGGGCAGGAGCAGCGCGTCGCGATCGCGCGCGCCCTCGCCGCGCGCCCGCGCGTGCTGCTGCTCGACGAGCCGTTCAGCGCGCTCGACCCCGAGCTGCGCACCGACATGCACGCGCTGCTGCGACAGATCTGCCAGCAGCTCAACCCGACGATCGTCATGGTCACGCACGACCGCGACGAGGCCGCCGTCGTTGCCGACCGGGTCGCCCTGCTGAGCGCGGGGCGCTTGCTGCAGCACGACACCGTCGAGCGCCTCTACACGCGGCCCGTCGCGCTCGCGGTCGCGCGCCTCATGGGCGGCCGCATCGAACTGCCCGGCGAGGTGGGCAACGGCGTGCACCGCTCGGCGCTCGGCGCGATCGCGGCCCCCGACGGCGAATCGTGGCCCGAGGGCCCCGGGATGCTCGTCGTGCGCCACGAGGCCGTGCATGTCGCCCCGCTCGAGTCGGCCGTGCCCGACGGCATGGTCGCCGTCGAGGTCGTCGTGGCCGACCGGCGAGCGCGCGGACCTCGTGCCGAGATCAGCCTGGCCTGCGGCGAAGCGATGCTCGAGGCCGAGGTGCCCGCGAGCCGGCCGCTCGTCGTCGGTCAGCGCGCGATAACGCACATCCCGCGCTCGGCGTGCACAGTCGTTCCGCTCGACGAGCGGTAGGGCATCCGGCTCCCTCTCAGACGGCGAGCGGCGGAACCGCTACCAGCGCGAGGCGCTGTCGGCGAGCTCGTCGACCTTGCCGTTCGAGATGCCCGTGCGACGCTCGCCCTTGGGCTCGAGGGGCAGCAGCGTGCGCAGGCCGATGTTCTCGATCGGGTCGAGCACCGAGTGCTGCGCGCAGGCCGGCACGAGCTCACCCGTCTCGGGGTGGCTCATGGCGTACATGCACGATCCGAGGCGCTCCTGCGTCTCCTTGAGCTTCGGGTCGTCGGCCACGATGCCCTTCTTCATCATCTCCCAGGCGGGCTTGACCTGCTCGGCGTCCATGAAGTTGTGCACGACGAAGGTCTTGAAGCTCACCTTGCCGCGCCTCGCCGCGCGCAGCAGGGCACGCATGCCGCCGCCGCGCTTGACGATGCGCGAGATGAGGCCGACCATCGGCGGGAGGTCTTGCGGGTGGCTCAGCACCGCGCGCATGACCTTGATCGTGAGCGCCCAGGTGGGGATATCGCCGAAGATCATGCCGCCGTAGTGCTTGAGGAAGCGGTCGCGCGCCGCGATGTCTTTCGGCTCGTCGGCGTCGAGCACCGAGGCGAATCGGCCGTCGACCATGACGCCCACGGTGTGGCGGTTGCAGCGCGGGTCGCCGAACTGCACGGCCTTGTACGGCAGCTTCTGGCCCGCGCCGGCCTCGATGCGCTCCCACACCGCGTCGATCGTGACCTCTTCGAAGTTCTCCTTCCAGCGGCGGTCGTCGCCGATGAAGGCCGCGGGCTGGAACGACATCATGTCGTAGTTCATGTCGAGCACATCGCGCGTGACCTGCTCGACCTCGTCGAGGTTGGTCGGCGTCACCGTCATGTTGTGGGCGAGGTACGAGTCGACCTTGTGCTCGGTCTTCAGCCTCTCGAACATGGCTGCGAACTCTTCGCGGAAGGGGTTGAGCTCGGCCTCGCTCTTGGGCCGCGCGGCGCCGCGGCGCCCGCGCATGAGCGAGTCGAAGTGGGCGGCGAACGAGACCTTCGTGAAGGCGGGCGTGCCGTCTTCGTCGAGCACCACGTCGATCAGGTAGTCGTAGTCGAAGTCGCCGTGCGTCATCGACATGGGCTCACGGCCGACGGCGCGCATGGCGAGCAGGGTGTCGCGGTGCGCCTTGGGCGGCAGCAGGCTGACCTCGCCGCCGATGAGTTGCGCGTGGGCGCGGGGGCCACGGATCTGCCGCAGCAGGGCCATCTGCTTCGTGACCTCGGTGACGGTGTGATCGCCGTCGATGCGCACCTTGTTGGCGTCGGCCGAGTGGTAGCAGGGCGAGCACGTGAGGTTGCACTTGGGGAACACACCGTGGGTGCCCTCGCAGCCGACCGCGCACTTACCCAGCAGCTGCTCGGGCGTCTTCGCGTGCTCCGGCAGCTCGGCCCAGCGCTTGTCCAGCGCTCGGCGGGTGTCGGGGTGGATCGGCCGCGTCTGCAGCTCGAAGTCGCGAAGGGCGGTGGCGATCGACATGGGTCTCCTCGTGCGGTCTTCCGACGACGACTCCCTCATGGGCCATCGATCGTCAGTCTAAGCACGAGCTATTCGGAACCGTGACTGGTTCCGATGGGATGCTCATCTGACGATGAGCGCGCGGGGCGCCTACTGCGCGCCGTAGGCCTGCAACCACGGCACCGGATTGATCGTCGCGCCGTCGACCCGCAGCTCGAAGTGCAGGTGCGCGCCCGTCACTGCCCCCGTGGCTCCAACCAGCCCCACCGGGTCGCCGACGCGGACACGGTCGCCGACCTGCAGCGGGATGGAGCCGGCCACGAGGTGGGCGTACACGCTCGTGACGACCTGGCCGTCGATGACGTGCTCGATCTCGAGGTGCGTGCCGAGCGCGGAACCGGGGTTGCCGATCAGGGTGACGACGCCGTCGGCCATCGAGACGACGGTGGTGCCGTAGCCGGGGGGGTAGACGAGCGGGGGGCGCTGGTCGATCGTGAAGGGCTCGCGCGCGGCGGGGCCCACTGGCGCCGTTGCGCTCAGGGTCGCGGCCGCGGATGCGGCCGCGACGAGCTGCGCGGGTGCGGTCGCGGCCTCGGGAGCAGCAATGAAGACCTGACTGCGAGGCTCGACGGCCGCGTTGTCGGATGCCGCTGCGAGCGTGGCCGAGACGGTGCCATTGAGCATGAGCCCGAGGGCGACGACCGTGGCCGACACGACGAGGGCCTGCTGTCGCAATCGGTGCGGATCGAGCGCCGCGGCGCGGGACAAGGAGGGATGCACGAGATGGAGCATGAGGAGAAAGACACTTCCTGGTGGCGGCCGGCAGGCCGTGGACACGGTGAGTGCACGTCATTGCGCAGTTCGATCTCGCGGCACCCCATCCGGGTACTCGGCACAAGACCAGGAGGTCGCAGCACCCGCTCCGGCGGAATCTCTCACACCGGCGGCACTCGCCCCTGTCGGCTACGCAGCCAACACCCCAGCATGACCCACGAACCTGTGAAAGTGCTGTTCGCGTCCGAACGATCAGACGACGGTCGCGCCGAAGGCGAGACCGAGCAGGTAGGTGGCGGCCGCGGCGCCGTAGCCGATCGCGAGCTGGCGTAGCGCCCGATTGAGGGGCGAGGCACCCGAGAGCACCCCGACGATCGCCCCCGTGACGAGCAGCGCGATGCCAACGAGCACGGCCGAGACGACGATCGCCGTGAGCCCCTCGAGCCCGAGCAGGTACGGGATGACGGGGATGACCGCCCCCGAGGCGAAGAAGGCGAAGCTCGAGAGCGCCGCGCCCCAGGCCGAGCCGACGGCCTCGTGCTGCTCGGCCTCGGCCTCGGCGGCGCGCGCGGCCGCCACCGCCGGGTCGTAATCGGCGAGGGTGCTGCGCGCGTGCTCGATCGCGGCGCTCTCATCCATGCCCCGGGCGCGGTAGACGAGCGCGAGCTCGTTGGCGTCGACGTCGAGGTGCGGCAGGGCCGTGTGCGCCTCGGGGTCGGGGGTCGAGGCGTCGAGCAGCTCGCGCTGCGAGCGCACCGACACGTACTCCCCCGCGCCCATCGAGAGCGCGCCCGCGAGCAGGCCTGCGAGGCCCGTGAGCAGCACCGCGCTCGGCCCGAGGCCCGCTGCACCGATGCCCATCACGAGGGCCAGGTTGCTCACGAGGCCGTCGTTGGCCCCGAACACCGCCGCGCGGAACGTGCCCGAGAGGCGCTGGCGGCCGCGCGCCGCGAGCCCGCGAACGACCTCACCGTGGATGCGCTCGTCGGCGGCCATCGCGGGCGTCGCGTGAGCATCCGCCGCATACGGCGACCGGGTCTCGGCCCGCTGGGCCAGGGCCAGCACGAAGACGCTGCCGAAGCGGCGGGCGAAGAAGCCCAGGATGCGCGTGCGCACCGAGACGGCAGGCACCCGATCGGCGTGCGGGCCGAGCAGCGCGACCCAGTGCGCCTCGTGCCGGGCCTCGGCGTCGGCGAGCGCGAGCAGGATCGCGCGCTCCTCGCCCGAACGCCGCACAGCGAGGTCACGGTAGACGGCGGCTTCGGCGCGCTCGTCGGCGAGGTACCGCCGCCAGCGGCGGATCTCGGCGGGGTGCGGGTCGGGCCGTGCGATCACGCGCCCATGATGACAGCGCGGGCGCGCACGGCGCAGTTCGGTGCCCCGAAACCCGGGCGGTCACCAGCCCCAGGTGCCCGTGCCGCCCTTGAACGGCCCGACGACGTTCGCCGTGATCCAGCCACCGTAGAAGCCGCCCTCCTGGGGCGTGACGGTCTCGCCGTCGACGGTGCAACGGTCCATGCGCCCCGGGTAGACCGAGACGAAGCCCGCGATCGACTCGAAACCGCGGCTCGGGCTCGGGTAGTACCAGCCCGCGCCGGGGGCGACCGTCTCGCCGCCGACGATGTCGTAGTACGCGGCCCGGCCCTTGAACTCGCAGAACGACGAGCCCTCGGCGGGCACGAGCGCGCCCGCGACGAAGTCCTCCGGCGGCAGGTAGTAGGCGGGCGGATGACTCGTCTCGAGCACGCGCATCGCGCGGGTCGTGTCGGCGATCAGCCGACCACCGAGCTCGATCGTGACGCGGGCGCGCACGGGCTCGACCCGCGGCGGGCGGGGATAGTCCCACACCGACTCCTGGCCCGGCCCGGGCTCGATGCGCTTCGGTCGCGCCATGATCGCGGCCTAGAACCCGAAGTCGCCGAAGTCGCCGAACCCGCCGCCGTCGAAACCGCCCGCGTCGGCGCCGCCGTCGAACCCGCCGGCGTCGCCGCCCGCATCCGCCCCGGCGTCGGTTGCACCGGTATCCGCCGCGCCCGCGTCGGTCGCACCCGCGTCGAACGGCGGCAGGAAGGCGCTCGCGAGCGCTGAGCCGATGACGTAGCCGGCGACCGTGCCGAGCAGCGAGGCACCGACCATCTGGCCGAACGATGGGCCGGCGAGCGAGCGCTCCATCGTGCCGGGCTGGCGCAGCTCCGAGCGCGTCGCGGCTCGCGCGAGCGTGGCAGGCTGGTCGTCGAGGGGCACCTCGCCCGCGGGCGCCGTGCGCGCGAGCTCGTCGAAGACGAGGCGGCGCTGCTCGGGGCTGAGCTTCTCGAAGGCCTCGGCGTGAACCTGCTCGATCGTCTCAGGGGGCGCCGTCTGCAGCAGGTAGCGGTAGCGCTCCACGGCGCGCTCGTCGTCACCGCGGGGGGCGGCGCGGCGCGCCTCGGGCTCGGGCGTGGGGGCGCCGAACAGTCGGTCGAAGAAGCTCATGCGTCTCTCCTGGTGGGTCGGGGTGCCCACGCTAGGGCTCCTCGTTCGGTGCTGGCTGTGCAGAGCTCGTGTAACAACTCGGTGAAGGATGGGGCCGTTCGGCCCCCGGTGCACTACTGTCAGAACCGAAGTTGATACGCCTCGGCGGTCCGAACGTGCGGTGCAAGCAGTACGTGCTCTCGTATAGAGCAGGATTCACGAGTGGTTCGACTGGTGGTTTCGACAGTCGAAACTCCGTGAGTAACAAGGAGTCAGCAATGACGACAGGCACTGTCAAGTGGTTCAACGCCGAAAAGGGTTTCGGTTTCATCACCCCCGATGACGGAAGCGCCGACGTGTTCGCGCACTTCTCCGCCATCCAGTCGAACGGGTACCGCTCGCTCGACGAGAACCAGAAGGTCGAATTCGACGTCGCGCAGGGCCCCAAGGGTCTGCAGGCCGAGAACATCCGCCCGCTCTAGTTCCTTCCCCTCGTCTCGAGCCCGCTCGAGCTGAGACACACGAGAGCCGCCCCCCGATGACGTGGGGCGGCTTTCGTCCTTCCCGCCGATTTACTCGGCGGTGACGAAGTCGATGAGCTGCTCCACCCGGCCGAGCAGCGCCGGGTCGAGGTCGGCGTAGCCCCGCACGCTGCCGCGAATACGGCGCCAGGCCGCCGCGCGATCCGCCGCCGACTCGTGCGGCCAGCCGAGCGCGCGGCACGTGCCGGTCTTCCAGTCCTGCCCGCGCGGAACGTCGGGCCACGCGGCGATGCCGACCGCGGCCGGGCGCACCGCCTGCCAGATGTCGATGAACGGATGCCCGATCGCGAGTACGTGCCGGGCATCCACTCGCGCGATCGCCTGCTCGAC
>NCEJ01000166.1 GCA_002280615.1 Micrococcales bacterium 32-70-13
CAAGGTGTACCTCATCCACCGTAGCGAGAGCTTCCGCGCCTCGGCCGCCATGCTCGACCGCGCGACGGCCGACCCCAAGATCGAATTCATCATGAACGCGCGCGTCGAGCAGATCTTCGGCGCCGACCTCGTGAGCGGCATCGGCATCGTCGACACCGTCACCGGCGAGCAGCGCACGCTCGACGTCTCGGGCGTCTTCGTCGCGATCGGCGCCGACCCGCGCACGCACCTCGTGCACGGCGTGCTCGAGCTCACCGAGCAGGGCACGATCGCGGTCGAGGGCCGCTCCTCGCGCACGAGCCTCCCCGGCGTCTTCGCCGCGGGAGATGTCGTCGACCCGACCTACAAGCAGGCCATCACGGCCGCGGGCAGTGGCACCGTCGCCGCCCTCGATGCCCAGCACTACCTCGAGACCGTGCACGACGCGAGCCGCACCGCGGCCGCCGCGGTCTGACCCGTCCGATTCGAACCAAGGAGAACCCATGAGCACGCGCGATGTGACCGACGCCACCTTCGAGGCCGAGGTGCTGAAGAACGAGAAGACGATCATGGTCGACTTCTGGGCCGAGTGGTGCGGCCCGTGCCGCGCCGTCTCGCCGATCCTCGACGCGATCGCGAGCGAGCACCCCGACAAGCTCGAGATCGTCAAGCTCAACGTCGACGACAACCCCGAGACCGCCATGAAGTACCAGATCACCTCGATCCCCGCGATGAAGGTCTTCCGCGGCGGCGAGGTCGTCAAGACCGTCATCGGCGCCAAGCCCAAGCCGGCCCTCGAAGCCGACCTGGCCGAGTTCCTGGCCTGAGCAGACCCCTGTCAGAAGCCCGTCCCCCGATGCGGGGGCGGGCTTCTGCGGTTTCGGCCCGTATTCTTGGTCGCACGTGCTCCGGGGGTCCGTCCGCCGCGTCGCTCCGCACCGGCGGCACGCCGACATCGAGAACGGGCACAGCATGACGATCTCCCGCGAGGGCACGAACCTCGACCCCTGGTACGGCCACTACGCCGCCCGCACCTCGGGCCTCAGCGCCTCCGAGGTGCGCGCGCTGTTCGCCGTCGCCTCGCGCCCCGAGGTCGTCTCGCTCGCCGGCGGCATGCCCTACGTCTCGGCGCTGCCGCTCGAAACCGTCACCGAGTCGATGGACCGCGTCATGCGCGACCGGGGCGCCGCTGCCCTGCAGTACGGCTCGGGCCAGGGCACGCCCGAGCTGCGCGAGCACATCCTCGAGATCATGGCGCTCGAGGGCATCCGCGCGGGCGTCGACGACGTCGTCGTCACGACGGGCTCGCAGCAGGCGCTCGACCTCGTCGCGAAGCTCTTCCTCGATCCGGGCGACGTCGTGCTCGCCGAGTCGCCGTCGTACGTGGGCGCGATGGGCATCTTCCGCTCCTACCAGGCCGAGGTCGCGCACATCGCGATGGATGCCGACGGCATGATCCCGGCGGCGCTCACCGAGCGCATCCAGTCGCTGCGGGCGGCCGGCAAGCAGCTCAAGCTGCTCTACCTCATCCCGAACTTCCACAACCCTGCGGGGGTGACGCTCTCGAGCGAGCGCCGCCTCGAGATCATCGACATCGCGCGCTCGGAGGGCATCCTCATTCTCGAAGACAACCCTTATGGGTTGCTCTGGTTCGATCGGCCGGCTCCCGCGGCCATGCGCAGCGTCGAGACCGACGGCATCGTCTACCTCGGCTCGTTCTCGAAGACCCTCGCCCCCGGCTTCCGCGTCGGCTGGGCCCTCGCGCCGCACGCCATCCGCGAGAAGCTCGTGCTCGCGGCCGAGGCCGCCATCCTGAGCCCGAGCTCGCTCAACCAGATGGTCATCAGCGACTACCTCGACCGTGCCGACTGGCGCGGCCAGATCGACGTCTTCCGCTCGCTGTACCGCGACCGCCGCGACGCCATGATCGACGCGCTCGAGCAGTACCTGCCCGACCTCAGCTGGACGATCCCGAACGGCGGCTTCTACGTGTGGGTGAACCTCACCGAGGGCCTCGACTCGAAGGCCATGCTGCCGCGCGCCGTCAAGGAGCTCGTCGCCTACACCCCCGGCACGGCGTTCTTCGCCGACGGAGCCGGCCGGGGCAATCTGCGGCTCGCCTTCTGCTACCCGCCGCCCGCCGAGATCCGCGAGGGCATCCGCCGCCTCGCGACCGTCGTGCGCGGCGAGCAGGAGCTGCTCGAGACCTTCGCCACGACGGGCCCCATCCCCGCGATCGCGTACGACCCGCACGTGGCGAGCCCGCCGCCGAACCTCCTCTCATGAGCATGGATGCCCCGCCGATGACGGGCGCCGGCGCCGACGCACCGGCACGCCGCGTCGTAGTGCTCGCGGGCGGCATCTCGCACGAGCGCGACATCTCGCTCAAGTCGGGGCGCCGCGTCGCCGACGGCCTCGCCGCGCACGGCCTCGAGGTCACCCTGCTCGACCCCGACGCGGGCCTGCTGCCGGCCCTCCTCGCCGACCGGCCCGACGTCGTCTGGCCGACGCTGCACGGCGCGAGCGGCGAGGACGGCGCGCTGCGCAGCCTGCTCGAGTTCCTGGGCCTGCCCTACGTCGGATCATCGGCGAGCGCGACCCGCCTCGCGTGGGACAAGCCGCGCGCCAAGACCATCGTCGAGCGCGCCGGCGTGCCGACGCCGCACTCGATCGCCCTCACGCGCGACGCCTTCCGCGAGCTGGGCGCCGAGAGCGTGCTCGCCGTCGTGCGCGGCGAGCTGCCCCCGCCCGTCGCCGTGAAGCCCGCGCAGGGCGGCTCGGCGCAGGGCGTGAGCCTCGTGGGCACCGACGACGAGCGGCGGCGCGCGATGGTGCTCGCCTACACCTACTGCGATGTGGCGCTCATCGAGCAGCGCATCACGGGCGTCGAGGTGGCGATCGGCATCATCGACACGGGTGATGGCCCCGTCGCCCTGCCCGCCGTCGAGATCGAGCCGCTCTCGGGCGTGTACGGCTTCGAGGCGCGCTACAACGCGGGGGAGACCCGCTTCTACGCTCCCGCCCGCATCGACGACGCCACGGCCGCACGGGCCACCGAGGTCGCCCTGCTGGCGCACCGAGCGCTCGGCCTGCGGCACATCAGCCGCATCGACCTCATCATCGACGGCGCCGGCACCCCGTGGTTCCTCGAGGCGAGCGTCATGCCCGGTCTCACCGAGACCTCGACGTTCGCGCTCGCACTCGAGGCCGCGGGCCACGACGTCGGCTGGGTCTACGCCGAGCTCGCCCAGGCCGCCGTGCGCGACGCGCGGCGGTAGCCCGCGCGCTAGCGGAAGCCGTCGTCGCCGAGCTCGCTCAGGATGCGGTTGAGGTCGGCCACGGTCGCGAAGTCGATGACGAGCGAGCCCTTCTTCTGCCCGAGCGAGATCGTCACGCGCGTGTTGAGCCGATCGCCCAACCGCTCGGCGATCTCGTTGAGCTGACCCTGCTTCGCGCCGGCGGCCGGCTTCTTCAGGGCCTTCGAGCCCGTCGCACCGCTCATGAGGGCCGCCGCCGCCTCGGCCTGCCGCACCGAGAGCTCTTCGTTCACGATCTTGTCGGAGAGCTTGAGCATCGCCCCGGGAGCCCCCGCGGCGAGGATCGCGCGGGCGTGGCCGGGCGTGAGCACGCCGGCCGCCACGCGGGCCTGCACGGGCTCGGGCAGCTTCAGCAGACGCAGGGTGTTGGTGATCTGCGGGCGCGAGCGGCCGAGGCGCTCGGCGAGCTGCTCCTGCGTGATGCCGAAGTCCTCCAGCAGCTGCTGGTACGCGCTCGCCTCCTCCAGTGCGTTGAGCTGCGCACGGTGCAGGTTCTCGAGCAGGGCGTCCCGCAGCATGTTGTCGTCGCTCGTGTTGCGCACGATCGCGGGGATCGCCTCGAGGCCGGCGATCGTGGATGCCCGCAGCCGGCGCTCGCCCATGATGAGCTCGTACGCGGGCTCACCCGGCTGGGCCCCCGCGCGCTCGCGCACGACGATGGGCTGCAGCACCCCGAACTCGCGCACGGAGTGGACGAGCTCGGCGAGCTCTTCCTCGCGGAACTCGGTGCGGGGCTGCTGCGGGTTGGGCACGATGTCGCTCGGCGCGATCGCCGCGAGGCGCGCCCCGGGCACGACCGCGAGCTGCTCGCCCTCGGTGGGGGCGGGGGAGGGGAAGAAGACGTCGACAGGGCGCTCGCCCTCGCCGGTCGGGATGAGGGCGCCGATGCCGCGGCCCAGTCCGGTGCGCTTCTGTGCCATCAGGCGGCCTCTCCTCGGCGGGCGATCTCGGCGGCGGCCTCGAGGTACGACAGCGACCCCGGCGAGCCGCCGTCGTAGCTGATGACGCTCTGGCCGTAGCTCGGCGCCTCGCTGATGCGCACCGAGCGGGGGATGAGGGTGTCGAGCACCTGCTGCGGGAAGTGCTCGCG
>NCEJ01000167.1 GCA_002280615.1 Micrococcales bacterium 32-70-13
GGCGACGCGAGATGAGTCGACGCCGTTGACGACGCGCCTCGGCTGCGGGGCGTTGGAGGCGACGATGAGCGCCTGAACCTCGACGGGCAGGGCGCGGCGGCCCTCCATGGCGATGGCGACACACGTGCCGCTCACCGGAGTGGTCGAGCCTGAGCGGAACAGGATCGAGGGGTCGGCGACCTCGGCGATGCCGTCGCCGGTCATCTCGAAGCAACCGACCTCGTCGGTCGGGCCGAAGCGGTTCTTGAGTGCGCGCACGAAGCGCAGCGCGGTCTGACGGTCTCCTTCGAACTGGCACACGACGTCGACGAGATGCTCGAGCAGGCGGGGGCCGGCGATCGTGCCGTCTTTCGTCACGTGGCCGACGAGCACGACGGGGATGTCGCGGTCCTTCGCGACTCGGATGAGCGTGGCTGCGACCTCCCGCACTTGGCTGACCCCGCCCGCAAGGCCGTCGACGAGCGAGGAGGCGACGGTCTGCACCGAGTCGACGATGACGAGCGCCGGTTTCACCTCGTCGATCTGGCCGAGGATGGTGGCAAGATCGGTCTCGCTCGCGAGGTAGAGCTCGGGGGTGAGCGCCCCCGTTCGCCCGGCGCGCAGCCGCACTTGCGCCACCGACTCCTCCGCGCTCACGTAGAGCACGCGCTGGCCGAGCTTCGCGGCGCGGGCGGCGACCTCGAGCAGCAGCGTCGACTTGCCCACGCCCGGCTCGCCCGACAGCAGGATGGCGGCGCCCGGCACGATGCCGCCGCCGAGCACGCGGTCGAACTCGGCGATGCCCGTGGGCGTGTGGCTGCGCTCGCGCGGTTCGATCTCGGTGATAGGGCGCGCGGCCCGGCCCTCGGCAACCCGGGCCGGCGCGGTGTGCCGCGTCGGCGCATCCTTCTCGATCACGGTGCCCCACTGTTGGCACTCGCCGCAGCGGCCGGCCCACTTCAGGGTCGTCCAGCCGCACTCGGCGCAGACGAAGTTCGCGGTGGGCTTGGCCATGGTGCGTTCAGACTACGACGGCGCACCGACCGTGACGACGCACGATCAGTCGGTCGACAACTGCCGCTCGATCGGCACAGTGCGGTCGACCACGACATCACCGGTGTGGGTCGTGGTCACGGTCTCGATGAGCACGATCTCGACCTCGTCGTCGGCGATCGGATTGTGTCGCACGCCCCGCGGCACGACGAAGAACTCACCGGGTTCGAGCACAACCTCGTCGCGGTTCTCGAGCTGAATACGCAGTCGGCCCGAGATGACCCAAAACAGCTCGTCTTCGTCTTCGTGCGCGTGCCACACGAACTCGCCCAGCAGCTTCGCGACCTTCACGTACTGGTCGTTGACCTGGCCGATGATGCGCGGGGTCCAGTGATCGGTGACCTTCGCGAGCTCGGCGGCGATCGTCGTCGTGTTCATCACAGTGACGTACTTCCCTTCTCCAGTGGTGGCACTCATTAACTCCTTGAATGCAGGGCGCGCGCTCGCTTCGCGAGCGCGCCAGCGAAGGCCGACTCCCACACCCGGTACCCGAGCGCGGAGGGGTGGAACTGGTCCCACGTGAACTCGGCCCACGACTGCCGACCGCGCCGTTTCTCGGTGACGCGGTGCAGCGGCGCGAAGGCCAGGCGGCGGGCGCGCACGAGCTCGGCGATGACGCGCGAGGCGCGCACAGCATCCTGTTCGCGGGGCCCGAAGTGGAAGCACGGCAGGTCGGCGACGATCGCGTGCGGCGGCAGCGCCGCGAGCAGGCGGCCGAACTCGTCGGCGAAGCGCTCGGGGTCGTAGGCGGCCATGTCGTTGGCGCCGATCGCGACGGTCACGAGGTCGGGCTCGAGTGCGGCGAGCGCCGGCAGCTGCCGATCGAGCGCGTCGGCGAGCCGAGCGCCGTAGCGCGAGAGGTTGACGACCCGCACCGTGCGCCCCGTTCGGCGCTGCAGCCGCGCGGCGAGCAGGCCGACGTAGCTCGCGTCGAGGTCGCGCGCGCCCACGCCCTGCGCCGCCGAGTCGCCGATCGCCACGTAGAGTAGCTCGCCCGTCCGCTGCGCGCGTCGTGCCCAGGCCCGCCGGCGCGCGTTCGTGAACGGAGTGCGCAGCGTCCAGGCCATGCACGCATCGTAGCCACGACGAGTGGATGCTCCGCCGCGGCCGCCCCCGGTTCGACCCGCCCGCCCGGCTGTACTAAACTTTCCCGCGGTGACGTGTCCGAGCGGCCGAAGGTGCAACTCTCGAAAAGTTGTGTGGGTGTTGA
>NCEJ01000168.1 GCA_002280615.1 Micrococcales bacterium 32-70-13
CGTGGCGGCGAGCGAGAACTGCCCGGCCTCGTCGATGACGAGCAGGTCGAGCGCGCGGCGGCCGACGCGCTTGGGGCTCGCGAAATCCCAGGCGGTACCGCCGACGACGAAGCCGCCGTTGCCGGTGCCCGCCCGCTCGGCGGCGAAGGCCGCGAGCTGATCGGCCTTGCCGAGCACGGTGAACCGGGCGGTGGCGTAGTCGGCCGGGTCGGCGCCCGTCTTGGGCGCCTTGCCGACGAGGCGGCCATCGAGGCCCGCGCGAACGACGCTCTCGAGCACGTGCTCGACCGTGGTGTGGCTCTGGGCGACGACGCCGATCGTCCAGCCGTGGTCGCGCACGAGCGCGGCGATGACGTGCGAGCCGAGGTGCGTCTTGCCCGTGCCGGGAGGGCCCTGCACGGCGAGGTACGAGCGGTCGAGATCGAGCAGACTCGCGACGACCGCGGGGATTCTGTTGGGCTCAGCGCGGTCGGGCTCGCCGTCGGCGTCGAGCGTCACGGCCGCGAGCGGCGCGCCGCTACGGGTGCGCGGCGGCACGCGCCGCAGCAGGTCGCCGACGGGCTCGGCCGGCCACGCGGGATGCGCGTCGACGAGCGCCGCCCCCCACTCCTCGATCGCGGGCTTCTGCTGGCCGGGGACGGGCGGGCTCGCGGGCGTGAGAGCGATAGGCAGGTCGGTGTACGGCTCGACGCCGTCGGCGAGCGTCTCGGTGACGACGACGAAGCCGTCACCGAGCGCCTCGATCGCCACGCTGCGGGTCGAGCGGGCGAGCGGGTCGCGCGGGTTGCCGGGCAGTGGCGCGGGCCGCTCGTAGACGGCGAAGGGGCGAAGTGCTCCCACCAGAAGGTCTTGTGCTCGCGGCGGTGGTAGTCGATGGCGGCCGCGGCGTAGGCGTAGGCGCGCTGCTCGGGGCTGCGGTCGGGTTCGGCCGCGGGCGTGCCGTCGGCGTTGGCCGAGAGCTCGAGCAGTGCCGTACGCAGCGGCGAGTCGTCGATCGTCGGGCCGTCGTCGCCCTCCTCGTCGTCTCCGTCGTCGATGAGCGCCGGTGCGGGGGCGGGATGCTCAGCCGCGAGCCCGCGCAGCCACGAGGCGAGCTTCAGGGTGCTGACGCAGTCGACGCGGTTGTAGTCGCCGATGTCGTCGAGAATCTGCTGCGCGGCCGCGGTGTCGCCGGCCTCGCGCAGCTCGCGCGCGCGGATGTACTCGGCGATCGAGTCGTCGCCCCGCGCGACCGCGGCGCCCTCGCGCGCACCGGGCCAGTAGAGCGGCTCGAGGTACTTGATCGAGTAGCTGGGGGTGCCCACACGCAGGGCGTTCTTGACGACGGGGTAGAGGTCGACGAGCAGGCCGCTGCGCAGCCACTCGTCGACGGTGCTCTCGCCGACGCCGTGCCGCGCGGCGATCGAGCGCAGGTGGGTGCGCTCGTAGGAGGCGTAGTGGTAGACGTGCAGGTCGGGGTGCTCCAGGCGCCGAGCCTCGACGTCGGCGAGGAAGGCGAGCAGGGCATCCCGCTCGTCGGCGAAGCTGTGCGCCCAGTAGGGCGTGAAGGCCTCAGCGGCGTCGACCATGCCGAAGAGGTAGTCGAGGCCCCACTGCCGCGGGTCGTGCTCGGTGTAGAGCGGGTCGCCCTCGAAGTCGAAGTAGAGGTCGCCGGGGCTCGGCGCGGGCAGCGCGTGCAGCGCGCCCGCGTCGCGCACGCGCACGGGCGGCGGCGATCCGGGCGTGGCCGCGCTCTGCAGGGCGGCCTGGAGGCGCAGGGTGTCGAGCGTGCTCGCGGCGATGCCTTCGACGCTGCCCGTGCTCGTGGCGAGCTGGTCGAGGGTCTCGATGCCGGCGGCGCCGAGTTTGGTCCACTGCGCGCCGGTGAGGCCCGCGACCTGACTCACGTCGTCGTGCGCGGCGATCTCGCTCGCGCACCAGGCGCACGTGCGGCAGTGGGTGACGCTCGGGTCGCGCCAGGCGATCGGCCCGGCGGCCGCGTGCCGCTCGCGCAGCAGGCGGTGCAGGCGGGCGCGGCGGGCGCGCAGCACGGGCGCGATGTCGTCGAGGCGGTGGATGCTCACCTCGCGCGTGCCGAGGATCAGGTCGACCTCGGGGTCGACGGCGATGCCGAGCCGCTCGAGCTGCTCGGCGTAGGCGGCGAGCTGCAGCAGGGCCGTGACTTTGGCGCGGCGCGCGAGCTTGCTGTCTTGCACGCGATAGGCGCCCTCGGGGGTGCGCACGAGGAAGTCGGCGAAGCCGACGAAGGCGATCGGCAGGTCGCCGGGCGCGCTTTTGTCGGACGGCGCGGGGCTGTGCTCGCGGTCGACGAAGGTGGCCTGCACGATCACCGGAACCCCGGCGCGCAGGGCCTCGAGCGTCTGCTCGGCAAACGGTTCGATGGCGTCGAGGCCCGACTGCGCGGCGCGGTCGATCTCGAGCACCTCGCCGCGCGCGCGGTAGTCGGCGATGATGGCGCGCTCGTGCGCGTCGCCGAGCAGGGCGGTGCGCTCGAGCATCTCGTCGGTGGGCTGCACGACGGCGGCGATGCGCCCGAGGCGCGCGTCGAGGTCGCGCGCGACGGCGAACTCGCAGCTCGCCGCGCGCGTGAGGTCGCTCGCCGAGGTGACGAGCAGCTGCTCGCCGTGCTCGTTCGTCGTCAGGTACACAGGGGACTCCTCCGGCCAGGGGTCTGCTCAGGCTAGGGCCCACCACCGACAGCAGCCGTCAACCCCTAGACGCGAGCGTCGAGCAGGAGTTGACTGGGCCCCCTCGCGGGCTCGACCCGGGCCCCGAGTACCGAAG
>NCEJ01000036.1 GCA_002280615.1 Micrococcales bacterium 32-70-13
CAGTTCGCCGTGTCGATCGCGATCGTCACGATCGCGTCGATGGCGCTCTTCGGCGCGATCATCCTCATCCCGCTCTTCGTGCAAGACGTCATCGGCGCCTCGGCGCTGCTCTCGGGCCTCATCATCCTGCCCGGCGCCCTGCTGCAGGGCCTGCTCGCCCCGTGGATCGGCCGCCGCTACGACGCCGTCGGGCCGATGAGCCTCATCATCCCCGGCTCCATCCTGCTCTCGGGCTCGCTGTGGGGCATGTCGCTCTTCACGGCGGCGACCCCGCTCTGGCTCATCGCGATCGTCAACATCGGCGTCAGCATGGGCCTGGCCCTGCTGTTCACGCCGCTGCTGACGAACGGCCTGTCGGCGCTCTCGCCCCAGCTCAACTCGCACGGCAGCGCGATCGTCGGCACGGTGCAGCAGGTCGCCGGTGCCGCGGGCATCGCGCTCTTCATCTCCATCGCCGCCGCGTTCGGCGGGGGCGGCGCCGAGGAGGCCTCGGTCACGGCCGAGGGCGTGCGCGCGGCCTTCACGGTGGGGGCGATCATCGCAAGCCTCACGATCCCCGCGGTCTTCCTCGTGCGCCGCACGCCGGTGCCCGCAGGCGGGCCGGGAGCGCCCGCGCACTGAGCCCTGCAGGGTCGGCGTTTCGAGGGCGCCTCACGGCGTCGCGATCTAGCCTGAAGAGCATGACCGCCGTGCACTCCGGCCATGCCGCCGCCGCGATCGCGCTCACCCTGCTGCTGGCAGGGTGCGCGCCGTCGACGGCCGCCGCCGAGCGCGCCCTCACCGCCCCCGCCGCGGGGCTCAAGGAGGCCCTCACGATCGAGCGCCGGGCCGCCGAGAGCGACGCGGCTCTCGAGCAGCTCATCGCGGCCGATCTGCCCGGATGCTCCGCCGCCGTCGCCGTGCGCGGCGAGCTCGTCTGGGCCGAGGCCCGCGGGCTCGCCGATCTCACCTCGGCGACCCCGCTGACCACCGGCACGCGGTTCGACATCGCCTCGATCTCGAAGCAGTTCACCGCCACTGCGGTGCTGCTGCTGCAGCGCGACGGACTGCTCTCGCTCGACGATCCCGTCTCACGCCACCTCGCGGGGCTGCCCCGCTGGGCCGACGAGGTGACGCTCGGCGCGCTCATGCACCACACGGCGCGTCTTCCCGACTACTGGATCGAGCTCGACCGTGAGGGCATCGGCTTCACCGACGCGGCCGACCAGGGCACCACGCTCGCCGCGATCGCGCGCGAGCCCGACCGCGAGCCGGGCGAGGGCTACTTCTACTCGAACAGCCACTACGTGCTGCTCGCGCCTCGCGGTGCAGCAGGGGGCGTGGAGCGCCTACGGCCACACGGGCATCATCACGACCCCCACCGAACTGGCGCTCTGGGGCGACGAGTACCGCGACGGCGAGATCGTCGCCGACGACCACGCGGCGGGCGCGGTCTCCGACGGCGACGGCTCGCTGTACGGCGCGGGCATCTTCCTCAACGGGGACGGCACGCTCACGCACTCCGGGCGCTGGGGCGGCTACCTCTCGAACTTCCGGGTGTCGAGCGATCGCGAGACGGTCATGGCGGTCGCGTGCAACGGCCGCGGCGCCGACCGCGGCGGGCTCGCCACGGCGCTGTGGGGCATCTGGGCACCCGAACCCGAGGCCGAGCCCGCGGGCTAGGCGCGCGGCCTAAGCGCGCACCGGCTCCACGCCGCGCGTCGCGGCGATGAGGCGCTCGAACGCTTCGGGCGTCGTGGTGTTCTCGGCCAACCGGTTGGGCTTGCCCTCGCCGTGGTAGTCGCTCGACCCCGTCATGACGAGGTCGAAGCGCTCGGCGAGCTCGACGAGCCGCGCGCGGCCGTCGGGCGTGTTCTCGCGGTGGCCGACCTCGAGGCCCACGAGTCCGGCCTCGACCAGGCGGGCGAGCGACTCGCCATCGACGACGGCCTCGCGGCCGCGGGTCGCGGGATGGGCAAGCACGGGGGCCCCGCCGGCCTCGGCGATCATCCGCACGCCGTCAAGCACCGTGGGCGCCTCGTGCGGCAGGTAGTAGCCGCCCGAGAAGTGCAGGATCGACTCGAAGGCCGCGCTGCGGTTGGGCACGATGCCGCGCGCGACGAGCGCGTCGGCGATGTGCGGGCGGCCGATCGAGACGCCGCCGCTCTGGGCGAGCACGTCGTCCCACGACACGTCGTAGTCCTCCGACAGCCGCGCGACCATGCGCTCGGCGCGGTTGAGGCGGTCGTCGCGCGTGCGGGCGGTCTCGCGCACGATCGCCGGGTCGTGCGGGTCGAAGAGGTAGCCGAGCACGTGCACGCTGCGCCACTCGTGCCGCGTGCTGAGCTCGATGCCGCGGATCACCTGCAGGCCGCTGCCCGCGGCCGCCGTCAGCGCCTCGTCCCACCCCGCGGTCGAATCGTGATCGGTGATCGCGACGGTGTCGAGGCCCGCCTCGATCGCCGCGCGGATCAGCTGGGTCGGCGTCTCCGTGCCGTCGCTCACGCTGCTGTGCGTGTGCAGATCGATCGGGCCGCGGGTCATACCGCCATGCTACGGGCGGGTGGCTGAGCGGGCGGTCCGGCCGCGGGCGGGCATCCGGCGCCCCGGGAGCGCCTCGGAGGCGGCGGGTAGGCTCGCACCACCATGATCCGACGCTTCCTCGCCGCCGTCATCCTCGTCGGCGTCGGGTCGGCGCTGCTCGTGATCGCGTGGCCGAGCCTGTTCGGGCTCGCCGAGGCGCCCGTCGTCGCCCAGCTCGTGTCGGTGCGCGCGCTCACCGCCGCCCTCGCCGTGGGGGCCGCGTTCACGCTCGCGCTCGTGGCGATGCTGTGGGCCGCCGCTCGGCGCTTCCTCGCCGGCCTCGCTCTGCTCGCGATGCTCTTCGCCCTCGTCAATGTGGCCGTGCTGTCGACGCGCGGATTCGGCGACGAGTCGTTCCCCAGCCGCGCGCCGGCCGAGCTCTCGGTGCTCACCTGGAACACCCTCGGCGACGCCCCCGGCGTCGACCGCATCGTCGACCTCGTCATCGCCGAGCAGGCCGATATCGTCGTGCTGCCCGAGACGAGCCAGGAGACCGCCGTCGCGATCGCCGAGGCCACGCGGCTGCAGGGGCGGCCGATGTGGGTCTACTCGTTCGCCTTCGACTACGTCGCCAAGGCGCGCTCGACGAGCATCCTCGTCTCGGTCGACCTCGGCGAGTACTCGGTCGACGACGAGGTCGGCAACACCTCGGTGCTGCCGAGCATGGTGCTGCGGCCCGTCGACGGCTCGGGGCCGACGATCATCGGCGTGCACCCCGTCGCACCCATCCCCGGCGAGCTCGAGAACTGGCGCACCGACCTGCGCTGGGTCGAATCGGTGTGCCGCGGAGAGCAGGTCATCCTCGCGGGCGACCTCAACGCGACCGCCGACCACTTCCGCGTCGTCGACCCCGCGGCGGGAGTCGCGGGTCTCGGCTTCGGCGACTGCCTCAACGCCGGGCTGCTGACGGGCAACGGCGCCGTCGGCACGTGGCCGACCCGCCTGCCGCCCCTGCTGGGCGCCCCCATCGACCACGTCTTCGTGACGCCCGACATCACGGTGACGGGCATGCGCGTCATCACGACGGAGGACGGCAGCGGCAGCGACCACCGGCCCGTGGTGGCGCGGCTGATCCTCGAGTAGCGGCGGGCGAGCATCCGCCCGGTGCCAGAATGGACGGCATGACCGAGGCAACGGATGCTCCGCGCGCGACCGAGAACCGCTCGACCACCCCGGCGAGCGACACCTTCCGGCAGTACATCTCGAGCGGCTGGGCCGAGCGGCCCGCCGCCGGCACCTCGGAGCGCCCCGCGGCCGCCCGCGCCGCCGAGCGCCGCGCCCGCCTGTCGGCGCTCTACCCGGGCGTGCGCCTCGTGCTGCCCGCGGGGCCGGCCAAGCAGCGCTCGAACGACACCGACCACCCGTACCGCGCGCACTCGGCCTTCGCGCACCTGACGGGCTGGGGCGCCGACACCGTGCCCGGCAGCGTGCTCGTGCTCGAGCCCGCCGGCGACGGGCACGTGGCGACGCTGTACTTCCGCGAGGGGGCCGGCCGCGACTCGGACGAGTTCTACGCCAACCCCGAGATCGGCGAGTTCTGGACGGGGCCGCGGCCCTCGCTCGCCGAAGTCGCCGTCGACCTCGGGCTCGCGACGGCGGGGCTCGCGGCGCTCGACGGCGTGCTGACCGCCGAGGCGCTCATCGTGCGCGAGGCCGACCGGGCCCTCACCGACCAGCTCGATGGAGCCCGGCTGATGGCCGGCATCGACGAGGTCGACACCGCGCGCGACGACGAGCTCGCGCGCGACCTCAGCGAGCTGCGACTCGTGAAAGACGCGTTCGAGATCGCCGAGATGCGCCGCGCCGTCGCCGCGACGCAGCAGGGCTTCGACGACGTCATCGGCGACCTGGCCGCCATCACGGCGCACCCGCGCGGCGAGCGGCTCGTCGAAGGCACCTTCAACCGGCGCGCGCGAGCCGAGGGCAACACGGTCGGCTACGACACGATCGCGGCGAGCGGCCCGCACGCGTGCATCCTGCACTGGACGCGCAACGACGGGCCCGTCGTGCCGGGCGACCTCATCCTCATCGACGCGGGCGTCGAGCTCGAGAGCTACTACACCGCCGACATCACTCGCACGCTGCCGGTGTCGGGGGTCTTCACCGACGTGCAGCGCCGGGTGTACGAGGCCGTGCGCGAGGCGGCCGACGCGGCGTTCGCGATCGTCAAGCCGGGCATCCGCTTCAGAGAGGTGCACGCGGCGGCGATGCAGGTGATCGCGGCGAAGACGGCCGAGTGGGGGCTGCTGCCGGTCAGCGCTCTCGAGAGCCTCGAGCCCGACGCGGGGTACCACCGCCGCTACATGGTGCACGGAACCTCGCACCACCTCGGCCTCGATGTGCACGACTGCGGGCAGGCGCGGCGCGAGTTCTACATGGACGGCATCGTCGAGGCCGGCATGGTGTTCACGATCGAGCCGGGGCTGTACTTCCAGCCCGACGACCTCACCGTGCCCGAGGAGTACCGCGGCATCGGCGTGCGCATCGAAGACGACATCCTCGTCACGGCCGAGGGGGCCGAGAACCTGTCGGCGGGCATCCCGCGCACGGCCGACGAGGTCGAAGAATGGATGCGCGGGCGCTAGGTCGCGGAGCGTGCGGCGTGGGGCGGCTCTCGCCTCCTCCACACCGCCCTGGGGCTGCGACGCCTCCGCGTCTCGCCCTCCTCCGCCCGGTGCCCACGACCGCGGTTGCCCCTGCTCTCGGGCCGTCCCTCCTCCACACCACCCACGGCGCACGACTTCTCCCAAGATTGCGCCATCCCTCTTGTTCGAACATACGTTCGATGAAATCCTTGAGGCATGCCCCCGAACCCGCCTCTCGAGCACCTCGCCACCGTCGTGGCCGCGCTCGAGCGCGAGCCGCTCAGCCCCGCGGCGCTGCGCGATCTGGGTGATGCCGACCTCCTGGCGCTGACCGATCTCGGCGCGAGCGCCCGTCGACTGCTCGATGCCCGCACGGCGCTCATCGCGGGCGAGCTGGCCCGCCGCTCGCGCCCCGAGCTCGCGCACGAGGGCCTCGCGCAGCGGCTCGGCCATCGAACGGCCGAAGAGCTCGTGCGCGTGACCACGGGCGAATCCCGACGCGACGCGGCGACGGCGGTCAGCGCGGGGCGGCTGCTCGCAGCCGGCAGCGCGGGGCCCGGTCGTGATCCCGACCCCGCCGGCCTGCCTCCCGCGCCCGCGCACCTCGAGCCGGCCATCGCCGCGGCGCGCTCCGGCATCCTGGGCGCCGCGGCGCTCGATGCCATTCGCACAGGGCTCGGCGATGCGAGCGGCACGATCTCCTCGGCGTCCCTGCATGCCGCGTGCGAGCGGCTCGTCGAGGCTGCCGCGTCGCTCGACGTCGATCGCCTGCACCGCCTCGCCCGCAGCCTGCGGGAGGGTCTCGACAGCGAGGCGATCGTCGATCGCGAGCGCGCGCAGCGCGAGGCCCGCTCCTTCCGGCTCACGACCCTGCCCGACGGCATGGCACGCGCGACCTGGTTGCTCGACCCCGAGTCGGCCGCCCAGGTTCGCGAACTCGTCGATCGCGCGACGTCGCCGAAGCGTCGCACGGTGCAGTTCGCCGACCCCGCCGACCTCGAGAAGGCCCAGCGCATCGCCAACGACGAGCGCACTCCCGACCAGTACGCGTCGGATGCCCTGCTGCACCTCCTCCGCGCGGGCGCCGATGCCGACTCGAGCATGATGCTCGGCAGCGGGGCCCCGAGCGTGCGCGTGCTCGTCACGGCACGCGATCTGGCGCTCGGCGCGGGCTCGGGGTCGCTCGAGGCCGCCGTCGGTCGGCCCGACGGTGTCGTCGTGGCGCTCCCCACGGTGCAGCGGCTGCTGTGCGGTGGTACGCAGACGCCGATCCTCATCGCTCCGACGGGGCAGCCGCTCGACGTAGGCCGGGCGCAACGGCTCTTCACCGCCCGGCAACGGATCGCCCTGGCGGCCCGAGACGGCGGGTGTCGATGGCCGGGGTGCGAGCGCCCGCCCAGCTGGTGCGAGGCCCACCACATCGAGCACTGGCAGCGCGACGGCGGGCGCACCGACGTCGACGTCGGAATCCTGCTGTGCCGGCATCACCACCTGCTGCTGCACGATCAGGAGTGGAGCATCGTTCGCGCCGGCAACGGGTGCGACTACGAGCTCATCCCGCCCGAGAGCGTCGACCCGAGGCGACGGCCTCGCCCCATGCCCAGCCGGAGCCGGGAGTGGCGGCGCGCCCTCGCGAGCTAGCGGTCTCGCGCGGCGGAATCCGCGTCGACCCGGGAGTCGTCGGGCTCGGCGTTGTTGGGGTCAGCGCTGCCGGACTCGGCGTTGTTGGGGTCAGCGCTGCCGGGCTCGGTGGTGCTGGGCTCAGCGCTGCCGGACTCGGTGCTGCCGGACTCGGTGGCGCCGGGCGCGGTGGCGGTCGTCGACGGCAGCGGCGGCGGCCAGGTCGAACCCCCCGCGAGGGTCTGCCGCGCCCGCGCGGTCAGGTTCGGATCGATGATGATGCGGTACGACCCCGCGAGCACCTGGTGGGTCGACCCGAAGTCGCGACGACGACGCCCGATCGCGTACGACACGATGCCGAAGATCATGCCGAACCCGGCCCCGATGACGGCCGCGGCGATGATGAACGAGAACTCCGGTGCCGGTGAGAACAGGAACAGCAGCAGGCCGAAGAAGAGCCCGACCCACGACCCGCTCGCGGCACCGGCGAGCGCCGCACGACCGTACGACAACCGGCCCGTCACACGCTCGACGGTCATGAGATCGCTGCCGATGATGGCCATGCCCTTGACCGCGAAATCGGCCTTCGCGAGCCGATCGACGACCTTCTGGGCCTCGAGGTACGAGGTGTACTCGCCCAGCACATCCCCCTGCGGCACGGTCGGCGACGCAGCTGATCGGCGCGAGAAGAGGCTCGGATTGCTCACCCGGCCATTCTGACAGCCCGGGGATATGGTTGAGCCGTGAGCACCGCCCGAGTCTTCATCGCACGCCTGTCGGGGTGCGCCGTCTTCGACCCCGCGGGCGACCGGGTCGGCCGGGTTCGCGACGCCCTCGTGGTGTACCGCCGCAACGACCCGCCCCGCGTCGTCGGGCTCGTCGTCGAGGTTCCCGGGCGGCGGCGGGTGTTCCTCTCGATCGGGCGCGTCACGAGCATGAGCGGCGGCCAGGTCATCACGACGGGCCTCATCAATCTGCGCCGCTTCGCCCAGCGCGGCGGCGAGGTTCGCGTGCTCGCCGAGCTCGTCGGCCGCTCCGTGACCCTGCGCGACGGCGGCGGCCCCGCGACCATCGAAGACGTCGCGATCGTCGAATCCGGCCCCGGTGAGTGGACGGTCGACCAGCTCTTCGTGCGCAAGCCCCGCGCCGTGCCGACCCCCTTCTCGAAGGGCACCACCCTCTTCGCGCGCTGGGGCGATGTCGTCGAGGATGCCGCGGCCGGCCAGCCGCAGAGCGCCGAGCAGCTCGTCGCCGCCTACAACGAGCTCCTCCCCGCCGACCTCGCCACCTCCCTGCTCGAGCTGCCTGAATCGCGCCGCATCGAGGTCGCCGAAGAGCTCTCCGACGACCGCCTCGCCGACGCCCTCGAGGAGATGCCCGAGACCGAGCAGGTGCAGATCCTCTCCCAGCTCGACGACGAGCGCGCCGCCGACGTGCTCGACCAGATGGAGCCCGACGACGCCGCCGACCTCATCGCCCAGCTGCCCGCGCTCCGCGGCGAGGCCCTGCTCGACCTCATGGAGCCGGAGGAGGCGGAGGATGTGCGCTTCCTGCTCTCCTACGACGCCGACACCGCGGGCGGCCTGATGACGACCGAGCCCATCATCGTCTCGGCCGACGCGACCGTGGCCGAGGGGCTCGCCCTCATCCGCCGGCACGAGCTCGCCCCGGCGATCGGTGCCGCGATCTGCGTGACGCTGCCCCCGTACGAGCCGCCGACCGGGCGCTTCCTGGGCATGGTGCACTTCCAGCGGATGCTCCGCTACCCGCCGCACGAACGCCTCGGCACCCTGCTCGACCACAGCGTCGAGCCCGTGAGCCCCGAGACCTCGGCGGCCGAGGTGTCGCGCCGCCTCGCGAGCTACGACCTCGTCTCGCTGCCCGTCGTCGACGAGAACCACCGGCTGGTGGGCGTCGTCACGATCGACGACGTGCTCGACTACCTGCTCCCCGACGACTGGCGCAGCGCCGACACCGACGCGGCGCCCATCGCCCCGCGCAAGCGCGGGCTGACCCCGGCGAGGAGGTCGGGCCATGGAGCGCCGTGACAACACGCGCCGGCCCGGCGCCCGGCGCGGCCGCACCGACGTGCGGCTCGACTCGCCGAAGGGCATGCGCACCCCGCTCGTGCCGCGCTTCGGGGGCGGCAACGACCGCATGGGCCGGTTCTCCGAGGCCTTCGCGCGCGGCATGGGAACCCCGTGGTTCCTCGTCGGCATGTCGGTCTTCGTCGTCGTCTGGCTCGTCTACAACTCGGTCGCACCCGTCGACGCGCAGTTCGACCCGCGCGCCCTCAACTTCACGCTGCTGACGCTCATCCTCTCGCTGCAGGCCTCCTACGCTGCGCCCATGATCCTGCTCGCGCAGAACCGGCAGGACGACCGCGACCGCGTGCAGATCGAGCAAGACCGCCAGCGCGCCGAGCGCAACCTCGCCGACACCGAGTACCTCGCGCGCGAGGTCGTCGCCCTGCGGCTCGCGATGAAGGACGTCGCGACGAAGGAGTTCCTGCGCTCCGAGCTGCGGGCTCTGCTCGACGAGCTCGACCGCCGCGACGACGAGAACGCCGCGCAGGCCGAGGCCGCGGCCGAGGACGACCTGGCGCGCAACGCCCGCGAGCGATGACGAGCGCCGCTCCCCCGTCGACCCCCGCGGGCGACGAGCAGCACCCGCTCGCGCTCGCCGTGCGGCAGGCGCTCGCGCGCGTCATCGATCCCGAGATCCGCCGGCCCATCACCGAGCTCGACATGGTGCCGCGCGTCAGCGCGCGGGGCGACCGCGTCGACATCGACCTGCGGTTGACGATCGTCGGCTGCCCCGCCGCCACCTCGATCGAGCGCGATGTGCGGGCCACAGCATCCGCGGTGCCGGGCGTCGGCGAGGTGGCGGTCGACGTCGGGGTCATGGATGCCGCGACCCGCGAGGCCCTCATCACGCGCTTGCGCGGCGACCGGCCGAGCGGTCACCCCTTCACGGCCGACTCGCTCACGCGCGTCATCGCCGTCACGAGCGGCAAGGGCGGGGTCGGCAAGTCGACGCTGACCGCGAACCTCGCCGTCGCGCTCGCGGCGCAGGGGCTGCGCGTGGGGCTCGTCGACGCCGACGTCTTCGGCTTCTCGATCCCGGGCCTGCTCGGCATCGCCGACGCGAAGCCCACCCAGGTGGGCGGGCTCATCATGCCGCCGCGCGCGCACGGTGTCGCCGTCATCTCGATCGGCATGTTCGTGGATGCCCGCACCGCGGTCTCCTGGCGCGGGCCCATGCTGCACCGCACGGTGCAGCAGTTCCTCACCGATGTGCACTTCGGCGACCTCGACGTCCTGCTGCTCGACATGCCGCCCGGCACGGGCGATGTGGCGATCTCGGCCGGGCAGCTGCTGCCCCATGCCGAGGTGCTCGTCGTGACGACGCCGCAGCGCGCCGCGGCCGACGTCGCCGAGCGCTCGGGACTCGTCGCCCGCCAGACCGGCCAGACCGTCATCGGCGTCGTCGAGAACATGGCGGGGCTCGCGCAGCCCGACGGCAGCGTGCTCGAGCTGTTCGGGTCGGGCGGCGGGGCCGAGACGGCCGCGCGCCTCGAGGTTCCGCTCTTGGCGCAGGTGCCGCTCAGCATCGCGCTGCGCGAGGGTGGCGACGCGGGCGAGCCGATCGTACTGCGACCCGGCGACGCCGCGGGTGACGCGATCACGCGGCTCGCGAGCGACCTCGCGAAGCGCGGCCGCGGGCTCGCGGGCCGGAAACTCGGGCTCAGCCCGCGCTAGCACCGAGCGGGGCGGGGCGGCGACGGGGAACACGCGATGCGTGCGGCCGGGATCTTGCCCCGACGACGACGGCCGCCGGATCCCGCGCCCACCCCTGGAGAGGCGAGCACGAGGTCCGACGGCCGTCGCGGGAGCGCGCCCGAGGGCGCCGGGCTCAGCGCTGGATCGCGGGCACGCGACGGTAGCCGTCGCGAGCAGCGGTCACGATCGTCGCGACAACAGCGGCGACGGCGAGAAGGGCGATGGTGATGAGCACGGCGGTCATGTCGGGGGTCTCCTTGGTTTCCTGAACGAGTCCATTCCACCGCGCGCCAATGTTTAGCACAATCGATACTTTCTGAACTGATACTTCAGTTGTGCTTTAGTATTGAGCGATGGACATCCGCCGCCTCCAGCTGCTGCGCGAGCTCGCCGACCGAGGCAGCATCACCGCGGTCGCCGCGGCGACGCACCGCACCGCCTCCGCCGTCTCGCAGCAGCTCAAGGTGCTCGAGTCGGAGGTCGGCGTGCCCCTCACCGAGCGCCACGGCCGAGGTCTCGTGCTCACCGGCGCGGGACTCGCGCTCGCCGACACGGCCCGACGCATCGCCGTCGCGATCGAGTCGGCCGAGGCGCTGTGGCAGGAGTTCACGCAGAGCCCGCAGGGCTCCGTCTCGGTGAGCGCCTTCCCGACCGCGGGCCAGATGCTGCTGCCGGGCGTGCTGCGCGCGCTGCGCGACGAGCCAGGCCTCGAGATCGTGCTCACCGACCACGACCTGCCGCTGCCCGACTTCGCGCAGCTCACGGCCGACTACGACATCGTCATCG
>NCEJ01000037.1 GCA_002280615.1 Micrococcales bacterium 32-70-13
ACGCGGCGGTAGCGCTCGACGAGGCGGCCGATGAGGGCCTCCTCCGAGGCGCGGATCGAGCGCGCGACATCGTCGTCGAGCTCGACGGGGATGTCGGCGATGCGGCGGGCGGGGATATCGGCCGCGACATCCACCTTCTTGCGTCGCACGATGCCCATCTCGATGACGCACTGGCGGGCCGCGGCGAAGAAGCCCGGATCGGCCGGCGTCAGCTCGGTCTCCTCGAGCGAGGCCATGAGGCGGCCCAGGGGCTTCTTGTCGTCGATCCAGCCGAGGAACTTCCAGATCATGCGGAAGTCCTCGATCTGGTTGATGAGCGGCGTGCCCGTGAGCGCCATCATGAGGGCCTTCGGGTGCAGCACCCGGATGTTCTGCGCGAGCGACTGCACGTGGCGCGACCGCTGCGAGGTCGCGTTCTTGATGAAGTGCGCCTCGTCGACGACCATGCCCTTGAAGCCGAACCGGCCGAGCCACCCGACGTGGCGGTCGAGGATCTCGTAGTTGACGATGACGACGTCGCTGAACGCGTCGAGGTCCTCCCCGTCGCCGTGCACGACGGTCGACGAGCGCTGCGGGATCCAGCGCTGCACCTCACGCGCCCAGTTCGTCTTCACGACGTTGGGCACCACGACGAGCAGGGGGAAGGCGTTCGCGACGTTGGCCGCCATGAGCGCCTGAGCCGTCTTGCCGAGACCCGGCTCGTCGGCGAGCAGGAACGTGCGGTGGCCGCGGCGCACCGCCTCGATGAGGCGCGCCTGGTGGCGCATGAGCTCCATGCCGCCGGGGGTCACGAGCGACCCCGTCTCGGGCAGCGGCATCGACGCGGCCTGACCGCCCGAGCCGTACTCGAACGAGCGGAAGAGGGGCTCGATGAGCTCCCAGTTCGCCAGGCGCCCCGCCGTCGACGCCGGCACGGGCTCGAGCGCCGACAGATCGGGGGCGAGGAAGGGGTTGGCGAGCTGGGCCTGCTTCACCGACTTCGGCACGACCTGCTTCGCGACCTCGGGGGCCACGGCGACGGGTTCGGTGACGATGAGCAGGTCATCCGGCTCGAGCTCGGCGCCCGACGCCAGCAGCATGTCGCGACGCAGCGCCTTCGCGGCGTCGCTGACCTTCGCCTCGGGCGCGAGCAGCGTGATGAGCGAGGTATCGCGCGCGGCCGTCTTGGCCATGATGCCCGCGAGACCGTCGAGGCGCTTGAGCACCTCGGCGCGCTCGCTCTCGGGCACCTCGCGGTCGTCTTTCACCCGAGCGCGCTCCTCGCGCACGAGCAGCGCCGCCACCTGGAACTTCGTGCGGTTCGAGGGGCTCACCTTGGCGCCGCGCTCGGCGGCGCTCTCGACCTCGCGCACGGCGCGCGCGAGGATGGGGATGATGCCCTGCTCGTCGAGCGGTCGCCGCCGACGGGTGGATGCCTGACGCGTCGACGAGTTCTTCCTCTGACGCTGGCCGGTCTGGGCCATGCCCCTCCTCGGGTGCTGACGGATACCACGCGGCACTGCCGGAGCGGCCGCGAAGAGAGCTTCGGCCCCGCCGAAGACGTGAGGGCCGATGATCACCCCGAACTCTGACCCGGTCGAGAACCCCCGGGGAGACGTGATGTCTCTTCCAGTGTAGTGCACCGATCGGTCTCCTGTGACGATGCATGACGCCGCGCTGGGCGCTGCGAGCGCGACTGCTCGACAATGATCGTGTGCTCCCCCCGACCCTCGCACCGCGCACCGTGCTCGACGGTGGTCTCGGCAGTCATCTCGAATCACTCGGCCATGATCTGACCGGCAGCCTGTGGAGTGCGCGACTGCTGATCGACGATCCGACGGTGATTCGGGATGCCCACCACGACTACTTCGCGGCGGGGGCGATGGTCGCGATCTCGTCGTCGTACCAGGTCTCGTTCGAGGGCCTCGCGGCGATCGGCATCGACGCCGCTGACGGCGAGGTGCTGCTGCGCCGCAGCGTCGCGCTTGCGCGGGAGGCGCGCGACGCGACCCGTCCCACGGGTCTCGTCGCGGCATCCGTCGGGCCGTACGGCGCCGCCCGCGCCGACGGTTCTGAGTACACCGGTGACTACGACCTCGATCGGGAGGGTCTGCGCCGGTGGCACGAGCGCCGGTTGGCGATACTCGCCGATGCGGGCGCCGATCTGCTCGCGATCGAGACCATACCAACGCGCGAGGAGTCGCGCGCGCTGCTCGACCTCGTCGCCGGCTCGGGTGTGCCCGCTTGGATCTCGTTCACCGTCGCCGAGGGGCGCCTGCGCGACGGCGGATCTCTCGCGGACGCGTTCGCCGACGCCGACGACGTCGACGAGATCGTCGCGGTCGGCATCAACTGCTCGCACCCCGATCAGGTCGACGGTGCGATCCGCGCGGCGCGGCGCTCGACCGGCAAGGCGATCGTCATCTACCCGAACAGCGGCGAGACCTGGAACGCGGCGACGCGGCGATGGGAGGGCGTCGCAGGGCCCAGGCCCGACCGCATCGCTCGGTGGCGCGACGCGGGCGCGACCGCGATCGGCGGATGCTGCCGCGTCGGGCCCGACGAGATCGCCGCGATCGCGATCGCTCTGCGCGACGAATCAGGCGACTGAGCTCCCGCTCCCGCCGGGGCCGATGAACCGCGACAGGAACGCCCGCGTGCGCTCCTCGCGCGGATGCTCGAAGACATCGGCGGAGCGTCCCTCCTCGACGATGACTCCCCCGTCGAGGAAGACGACGCGGTCGGCCACATCGCGCGCGAACGCCATCTCGTGAGTCGCCATGACGATCGTCGTCCCCTCGGCAGAGAGCTGGCGCACGAGGTCGAGCACTTCGGTGACGAGCTCGGGGTCGAGCGCCGACGTGATCTCATCGAGCAGCAGCAGCTCGGGGTTCGTCGCGATCGCGCGCACGATGGCCACGCGCTGCTGCTGGCCGCCCGAGAGCCGATCGGGGTACTCCTGGGCCTTATCGGCGAGGCCCACGCGATCGAGCAGGGCGAGGGCCGCCGCGTCGGCCTGCGAGCGCGGCGTGCGCAGCACGCGACGGGAGGCGAGCGCGACGTTGTCGATGACGCGCAGGTGCGGGAACAGGTTGAACTGCTGGAAGACGATGCCGATGCGGGCACGCACTCGGTCGGGGGCGACGCGGGGGTCGGAAATGTCGAGGTCGCCGAGCCAGATGCGGCCGTCATCCAGCTGCTCGAGCAGGCTCACGCACCGCAGCAGGGTCGACTTGCCCGAGCCGCTCGCCCCGATCAGTGCGACGACCTCGTGCCGGGCGACGGTCAGGTCGACGCCGCCGAGCACCTCGGTGTCGCCGAACCGCTTGCGCACGCCCTGCAGCCGCAGCACGTGCTCGGTCACAGCAGGGTTCCCATCTGCTCGCGCGCCCGCAAGCGCGCCGTGTACCAGTCGGTGAGCCGGATCATCGGCAGCGCCAGCAGCACGAAGAGCAGCCCTGCGAGCACGTAGGGCGTGAAGTTGAAGTTCGCCGCCGTCTCGATCTGGGCCGCACGCACGGCGTCGACGACGCCGAGCACCGAGATGAGCCCCACGTCCTTCTGCATCGCGACGAAGTCGTTCATGAGCGCCGGGGTCACCTTGCGCACCGCCTGCGGCAGCACCACGATGCGCATCGTCTGGCCGTGGCTCAGCCCCAGCGAGCGCGCGGCGAGGCGCTGCGAGGGGTGCACGGCCTCGATGCCCGCGCGAAACACCTCGCTCACGTAGGCCGAGTACGTGAGGATGAGCGCGATCGTGCCCCAGAACTGCGCCGAGTTGCGCGGGAAGAGCTCGAGACCCGGGATGCCGAACCCGACGAGGAAGAGCACGATGATGAGCGGCAGCCCTCGGAACAGGTCGGTGTACGCCGCCGCGAGCGCCCGCAGGGGGAACCAGATGGGGCCCCGCAGCGTGCGGACGGTCGCGATGACGACGCTCAGCACGAGCACCCCGATGCTCGCGAAGAACAGCACCTGGATGTTGATCCACAGCCCCGCGATGATGCGCGGCCACGCGGCGATCGCCGTCTCGAGGTCGAAGAAGCTGCGCTGCACGCTCTGCCAGCCGGGAGTGTTGACGACCGTCAGCCAGATGACCACGGCGAAGACGAGCGTCGAGACGAGCGACACGAGCACCGACCGCGTGTTCTGCGTGCGCCGGTACGCGCGCCGCCCGATCTCGACGTCGCTGATCGGGAGGGACGAGGAGCGCACTACTGCAGGATAGGCGCGCCCGCGTCGGCACCGAGCCACTCGTCGGCGATCTCGGCCAGGCGGCCCGACTCGCGCAGGGCATCCACCGCCGCGGTGACGGCGGCCGTCAGGGGGCTGTCTTTCGCGAGCACGAGGCCCCACTCGTCGCTGATGCCCGCGTCGGCGGGGAGCTGACCGAGCAGCACGCCGCCCTCGAGGATGACGCCCGTGAGGAAGAAGGCGGTCGGCAGGTCGACGACGATCGCGTCGATCGTGCCGTTCTGCAGCGCGAGCACGGCGTCGTCGTTCGTGTTGAACGCCTGGGCGCCCGCCGCCGGGGCGATCTGCTCCTCGATGGCGGCGAAGCTCGTGGTGCCCGTCGCGGCGCCGAGGAGCAGGCCCTCGAGGTCGGCGAGGCTGCCCGCCTCGGCCGCGGGCGAGCCCTCGACCGTGATGACCGCCTGGGGCGTCGAGTAGTAGGGCGACGAGAAGTCGACGTTCTCGGCGCGCTCGTCGGTGATCGTGTACTGCTGCAGGTTGAAGTCGAAGTCTTTCGGGCCGGGCTGGATGGCGGCCTCGAAGCTCGTGCGCACCCACACGACGTCGTCCGCCGCGAAGCCGAGCTCTTCGGCGACGGCGTAGGCGATCGCCGCCTCGAAGCCCTCGCCCGTCGTCGGGTCGTCGTCGATGACGTAGGGGAAGTACGCCGGCTCGCCCGTAGCGATCGTGAGCTTGCCCTCGGTCACGTAGCCGGCGTCGACGCTCGACTCGGGCGACTCGGCGGGAGCGGCGGGGGTGCAGGCGGCGAGCAGGAGCGACGCGGCCGCGGCGAGCGCGACGGCAGCGGAACCACGGACGATGCGGGACATGACGCCTTCCGATTCTTGAGGGGATGCACGGGACAGGTCTCAGCATTCTCACCCGCCGCGCGACCGGGGCCGTGCGCGGTGACGATTTGTTACGAGACGCGGAGCTGGGCCGAGAGCCGCGGGGCTCAGACGCCCCCGCCGCCTCCGCCGCCGCCCCCGCCGCCGGACGATCCGCCGCCCGAGGAGCCGCCCGACGAGCTCGAGCCCGAGTAGCTCGACGACAGCGTCGAGCTCACCGAGCCGACCCCGGCGGTGAACCCCGCGACGGAGAAGGGGCGGGAACTGGAGAACCACCGCGGCCCCTCGCCCTCGGCGTAGAACTCGCCCAGCTCTTTCGCCCACTCGCGCTCGTGCTTCGTCAGCACCGCCCACGGCAGCAGCCGCTCGACGAGCTTCAAGCGCTCGTCGGGGCTCGTCGCATCGACGGGCTCGCGCTCAGCGCCCTCGGGCGACTGCAGCACGCGCATGCGGTCGGCTTCGGCGAGCTCGATGTAGACCTCGAGCCCCTTCAGGTGGTCGACGATCTCGGCACCCTCGGCCGTCAGCGGGTGGCGGTAGAGGCACGCCGCCACGACGAAGAAGCACACGATGCCCACGGGGATGAGGAACCCCGGCAGGTCGCCGCCCCGGCCCTCGTCGGTGACGAAGATGCCCGCGACGAAGGCCATGACCTGGCCGAGCACGACGAGGGCCGACAGGCCGACCGCGTGCCGCGCCGGGATGCTCGACCGCCAGCCGCGCGCCACGACGCTCGAGGCGATGCGTGCGAGCTGCGCCTGGATGCTCTGGCTCAAGCTCGTGTTCTGCGCGGTGAGGGTGTGCTCGGTGCCCACGACGAGCCCCGGGAAGAAGTAGCGCAACAGGTTGAGCTCTTCGCCCTCGACGCCGGCGGTCGACTCGAGACGGAGCATCCACGCATCGCGCCAGCGGAACCACGTGGCGGGCGTCTCGATGATCGTGATGCTGCCGCGCACGGCGAAGTCGACGAGCTGGCTCGCGACGGCCCGCGGCTTGCGGCGCGTGAGCGCGGCCGCCTCGAGCAGGCTGAGGCCGCGCGGCGGCAGGTACTCGGCGACGATGACGGGCCGGCCCTCGGCGTCGCGGTAGCGGGTCAGGCGCAGCACGAGGGCCGCGATGGCCGCGCCGACCGCGATGGCCACCCCCAGCAGCTGCACCCAGGCCCACGGCGTCGCGAGGTAGGAGGTGTCGAAGAGCGTGAAGGTGCCCGGGGCGAAGCCGATCGCGATCGTGACGGTCTGGTACGGCCCGATCGCGAGCTCGTCGACCGCGAAGGTATCGTCCGTGCGCGTGATCGCGCAGCGCTCGGTCGAGCCGGCGTAGCCGCGGTAGCAAGCGTCTTGATCGAGCAATGCGCTGCGCAGCCCGTCGTCGAGCACCACCCGACCCGAGACGCGCGCGAAGGGCTGGGCCCAGTCGGTGCCGGTGAGGTTCCAGTAGAACTCTTCGGCGTTCGAGCTCGCGAAGAAGTCGACGACATCGCGCTGCGCGTAGGTGATGACGTAGGTCTGCTCGCCGCGCACGAACTGGCCCTCGGGCACGGCCGCGATGACATCGACGACGCCCGAGCCGTACTCGACCTCGAAGCGGCGGGGCGCTCCGTCGCCGTCGGTCACCGAGACGACGGTCAGCTGGGTGGTGTGCCCCTGGTAGGTGGCGGGCAGCGATCGGCGGATGCCACGGTTCTGGTCGAACTCGGGGAACCGCGCGACGAGGGTCTCGGTCGTGAGGAGCGTCGCGTGCCCGTCGGCGTCGCGGCCCAGTCGGTACTCGACGTCGAACGAGTCGAAAGTGAAGTCGTCGACACCCGTGCGCAGCGCGCCGCCCGTCACCGCCTTCAGCGGGGCGGTGCGCTGAGCGCTGCTCGCGAACAGGCCCGCGCTCTCGGCCGCGCCGCTCGCGAGCACGGGAGCGCCGGCCCGGCCCAGGCTCAGCACGAGCGCGGTGATGACGAGGGCGAGCAGCAGACCGCCCGCGACGAGGCCCAGCACGAGTCGACGCATAGTCGAACGCTACCGGCTGGGGGCCCGCGCCACGAGGCCCGCCGTAGGGTGGGGGCATGACCGAGAGCGCCCCCGCGCGGGATGCCGATGCCGACACCCGCGCCGTCGAGCGGTTGCGCGCGCTCGTGCGCATCCCCACGATCTCGCGGCCCGCGACCGGCCCCGGCCCGCGCACCGACCCAGAGCCCTTCGCGCGCTTCACGGCCGAACTCGAGCGCCTGTACCCGCGCGTGCACGCGAGCCTCGAGTGCGAGAGCGTCGGCGCGCGCGGGCTGCTGTACCGGTGGCGCGGCAGCGACCCGGCGGGAGCATCCGCCCCCACCGTGGTCATGGCGCACAGCGACGTCGTGCCCGCGACCGACGAGGGCTGGCGGCACCCGCCGTTCGCGGCCGACCTCGTCGAGCTCGATGGCGAACCAGTCGTCTGGGGTCGCGGGGCGATCGACGACAAGGGCGCGCTCGTCGCCGTGCTCGAGGCCGTCGACCGCCTGCTCGCCGAGGGCTTCACCCCGCGGCACGACGTGCTGCTGTCGTTCGGCGGCGACGAGGAGGTCGCGGGCGAGGACGCCCGGGCCGCGGTCGCGCTGCTGCGCGAGCGCGGCATCCGGCCGGCGCTCGTGCTCGACGAGGGCGGGGCGATCGTGCAGGGCGCCTTCCCGGGGCTCGACGAGCCCTTCGCGCTCATCGGCGTCACCGAGAAGGGCATCACGACCCTCGGCCTGCGGGTCGACCAGCAGGGCGGCCACGCCTCGAGCCCGCCGCCGTTCGCGGCGACCGAGCGGCTCGCCCGCGCGATCCTGCGCCTCAACGGTACCCCCGCGCGGGCGCGGCTCGACCCGACGATGCGGCGCATGATCCGCACGCTCGGCGCCCGGGCCCGGCAGCCGTTGCGGTTCGTGTTCACGCGCGTCGACCTCTTCGCCCCGCTCGTCGTACGGGCCCTGCTGCGGCGCGGCGCCGAGATCACGGCGCTGCTGCGCACGACGCGCGCGGTCACCGAGCTGCGCGCGGGCCAGGCCGCCAACGCACTGCCCGAGCACGCCGAGGCGACCGTCAACATGCGCATCGCGCCGTGGTCGAGCGTCGGCGAGGCCGTCGACGAGGTGCGGCGCGCGATCGACGACGAGCTCGTGGGCATCGAGGTGCGGCAGCCGAGCGAACCCTCGCCCGTCTCGCCCGCCGAGGGCCCCGCGTGGGACGACCTCGTCGCCGCGCTGCACGAGACGCACCCGGGGCTGCTCGTGAGCCCCTACGTCATGATGCAGGCGAGCGACGCGCGGTTCTTCACGGCGATCAGCGAGCACGTCTACCGCTTCACGCCGTTCCGGCTGAGCGCCGCCGAGCGGGCGTGCCTGCACGCGAAGGACGAGCGCATCCGCGTCAGCGCCTTCCTCGAGGGCGTGGCCACCTACGCGGCGCTGCTGCGCCGCCGGTAGGCCCGCTGCTCCTCGCCGCGGGATCCCTCAGCCCTGCAGGGCGCCGTGCACGGTCGCGAGCCGGCGCGGGGCGTCCGTCACCACGCCGTCGACGCCCAGATCGAGCGCTTGCTGCCACAGGTCGCCGCGGTTGAGCGTGTAGACGATGACGGTGAGCCCCGAGCGCTGCAGCATGTCGGCCGCCTCGGGGTCGACCCGGAACGACCGCAGGCTCGTCACGACCGTCGAGGCCCCGACCGAGGCGGCGAAGTCGACGGGGTCGTCGGGTAGGCGGCGCACGATCACGGCGCGGTGCAGCGAGGGCGCCTCGCGCCAGAGCTCGAGCAGGGTCGGCAGCTCGAAGCTCGCGAGCACCACGCGGTCTTGCACCCCGTAGCGGTAGATGCCGGCGATGATCGGGCGCAGCGCCTCAACCGTCCACAGCCCCTTGAGCTCGATGAGCGCGCGGGCGTCAGAGCCCTGCAGCAACGGCAGGAACTCGTCGAAGGTCGGGATGCGCGTGCCCGCCCACGCGCTGCCGTACCAGCTGCCCGCATCGAGCACCTGCAGCTCGGCGAGCGTGCGCTCGGCGAGCGGGCCCGAGCCGTTCGTCGTGCGGTCGAGCAGCTCGTCGTGGAAGACCACGGTCTGCTCGTCGGCCGTCATGCGCAGGTCGAGCTCGAGCACCTCAGCGCCGCTCGCGAGCGCCGCCTCGAAGGCGGGCATGGTGTTCTCGGGCGCCGCAGCCGGGTCGCCACGGTGCGCGATCGTCAGGGGCACGCCGTCGTTGAGGCCGAGCGAGCCGAGCGGCTGGGCGGCGTAGACGGTCGCGGCGGTGTGGTCGATCGCGAGCACGGCGACGAGGGCGATGCTGGCGACGAACGACGCCGTGGTGCGGCGCACGGAGTACCGGCGGGCGATCGCACGGGGTCGCGGCATCGGCAGTGCCTCCGGGGGGACGGTTACCGCGTCGTTGCGGTGCGGCTACTCTAGCGCAGTCGTTACCGTTTCGTGACCTGAATCCGTGTCGCGGCCGTCTTCGCGATCGTCGTCGCCATGCCGCTGAAGATGATGCCGTGGAAGGGGAAGACGGCGGCCCAGTAGAGCCGGCCGCCGAGCCCACTCGGGAAGAACACCGCGCGCTGGATGAGCCGGGAGCCGCCGCCGGGGCGCGGTTCGACGGTGAACTCGAGCCACGCACGGCCCGGCACCTTCATCTCGGCCCGCAGGCGCAGGAAGCGCCCGCGCTCGAGCGTCTCGACGCGCCAGAAGTCGACGGCTTCGCCCGGAGCGAGACGATCGGGGTCGCGGCGGCCGCGGCGCAGGCCCACTCCCCCGACGAGCTTGTCGAGCCAGCCGCGCGCCGCCCACGCCACCGGCAGCGAGTACCAGCCGTTGTCGCCTCCGATGCCCTCGACGACGCGCCACAGCGCCTCGGGCGGCGCCGCCGAGTCGGCCTCCTGGCGGTCGGTGTAGACCGTATGGCCGCTCCAGTCGGGGTCGCTCGGCAGCAGGTCGCTCGGCGCGCCGCGCACGGTCGCGTTCTGCCACGTCGTCTCGACCTCGCCTTCGCGCATCTTCGCGAGCGCGTAGCGCACCGCGCGGCGGTAGCCCGTGAGCCCCGCGGCGGGCGGGTCGATGTACTGATCGATGTCGTGCTCGGTGCAGATCGCGTCGTACTGCAGGCTCGAGATGATCGGCACGGCG
>NCEJ01000169.1 GCA_002280615.1 Micrococcales bacterium 32-70-13
GCTGGGCGCGATCGGCCTCGGGATGCTCTACTCCCGCCGCGGATTCGACCAGTTGACCCGCACCCCCGCCGTCTCGGCCGTCGTCATGGCGATCGCGAGCGCGCTCGCGGCGGTCGGCGTGCTCGCCCTGCTCACGATCGGACCGGAGCGGCCCATCGGCCTCGTCGATGTGCAGGTCGGCGCAGTCGTCGCGATCACGACCGCGGCCGCCTCCGCGTCGACGGTCGTGCTCATCCGGCCCTACGTCGACCCGATGGTCGCGCACGTGTGGGCGGGCATCGCCGGCGCGGGGCTCGCGCTGCCGTTCATGATCGCGGGGGTGAGCCCGGCGCTCGTCATGGCGGGGGCGATCGGGCTCGGCATTGCCGACCGCGTGCGCGGGGCGCGCTTCGAGCGCGAGGTCGCGTTCCGCAAGCAGCTCGAAGCGGAGTACGCGGCCGAGCATGGCGATGGCGGGCGCGGCATCGGGGTCTCAGGGCTGCCCGGCATGCCGCCGCTGCCGCGCGCGCCGCGGCCCCAGCGGCCGTGGTCGCCGGGCGAGCGCCGCCTCAGCATCTGGCTCGGCGTCGTCGCGGCACTCATCGTCGCCCTCGCCTGGACGGCCGGGTCGGCCGCCGCCGAGGCCGGCCTGCTCGTGCCCGGGCAGGGCTTCGCGCTCGCCTCCCTCGGCGCGGTGCCGCTGCTCGTGCAGATCGCCGTGCTGGCCCGCGTCGCCGCGCCGCTGCGCACCGCGCTCGCGATCGCGAGCGGGCTGCTCGTCGCGGCCTCCGCAGCCATGACCACGGCCCCCACACCGATCGTCGTCGCGATCGCGATCGCGCTGCAGTCGCTCGCCATCGCTGTCCTGACGGGGCTCATGGCCCGTCGAGCAGACGCGATGCGCCTCGGCCCCATCCTCATGCTCGCGGTCACCGCCGCGATCGTCTGGGTGCTCATCGTTCTGCCGAGCGGCGCGCTCGTGCTCGCCTTCGTCGCCGTCGCGGCGACCATCCTCGCCCTCCGTCGAAAGGTGCGCTCATGACCTCCTCCCCCACTGCCAAGAGGCTCGTCGGGCCACCGAGCCGCGTCGCCGGGCTCGTGGCCGCCCTCGTGGCGACCGCCATGATGCTCATCGGGGTCGTGCTCGTGCCGACGCTCTTCGCCCTGCCCACGGGCACCGAGTCGGCGCCGCTCGTCGAGAGCACCGCGAGCGACCGCGCCCTCCTGCTCGGCAACGCCCTCGCCTTCCTGGGCTTCCTGCCGCTGCTCACCGCGGTGCACGCCGTCATCGGCCGCCGGGCGCAACCCGTCGGCCCGCTGCTCGCCGCCTACCTCGTGCTGCTGATCCGCCCCGTTGCGCTCGTCGTCGAAGCGATCGCGCTGCCGGGCTCGGCGCTCGTGCCGCTCGGCCCCCTCGTGCCGTGGGTGCTGCTCGCCACGACGGGCCTCGCCGCGGCGCTCGCGTCGGCGGCCGTGCTGCCGCTCGCCCAGAGCGCCGTGACGACGGGGCGTCGCGTCGCCGTCGCCGCAGGCGTGGGCCTGCTCGTGGCCCTCGCGCTGTTCTCGTTCGCGCCGTACATCGCGCCCCTCAGCGCCCTCGGCGTGGCCGTGGCCCTGTGGATGCGCGCGGGCGGCGGCGCCGACCGCGCGAACGGGCCGGCCGGGCAGAGCTGAGCCGCGGGGGCCCGAGCTCAGCATCCGGGGCCGGAGGCGGCGCTCAGCCGATCGCGGCCTCGAGCTTGGCGCTCAGCTCGTCGCTGTCGAAGTAGTTGTCGATGACGATGACGTCGGCGCGCGTCGGGCCGATGGCCCCGACGAACTCGCCGCTCGTCAGGATCACCTGGGCGTCGGCCGCCACGCGGTCGACCGAGGCGAGGTCGGCCGCGACGACCGTGGCCGTCAGGCCGAGGCGCTGCAGCACACGCTCGGCGTTGACCTTGAGGATGCCGCTCGAGCCGATGCCCGCTCCGCAGATCGTGACGATCTTCACGCGATGCCGCCGCCCGCGAGGATCGTGCGCACGGCATCCCGCGTCGTCGCGGCGGCGAGCGCCGGGATGGCCGCCGCATCGTTGAAGGCGTTCGCGAGCTGCGCCACGGCCTCGAGGTGGCCGCCGGCGGCGACGCCCGCGAGGCCGATGACGACGCGCACGGGGTCGTTGTGGGCGTGCCCGAACTCGACGGGCTCGGCGAGCGTCACGACCGA
>NCEJ01000038.1 GCA_002280615.1 Micrococcales bacterium 32-70-13
GGGGTCGACCACTTGAGGCTCAGGCCGGCGATCAGCAGGAAGACGCCCAGCACGACCGCGTAGGCGCCGAAGAACCCGACGGCGCTCACGGGGTCGCCGACGAGGGCGAGCACGACGGCGAGGGCGAGCGTGCCGATGCCGATGACGACGGCATCGCGCGCGAGCGGGCTGCGGTCGCGGTGGCGGATGCCCCACACGAGCTCGAGGGCCCCGGCGAGCACGGCGTACCCGCCGACGAGCAGCAGCAGCAGCGCGAGCCCCCCGCCGACCGTCGTCAGTACGACCAGGGCGAGCGCGCCCGCGAGGCCGGCGATGATCGCGAGGCCGCGGTGCAGCGGCCGCAGCGGCTCGCCGCGACGCATGCGCAGGCTCGTGAGGGCGAGCACGAGGGCCGTGGCGAGCCCGAAGGCGCCGAGCATGGCGAGCCCGAGCGCGGGGGAGTGATCCGCCGTGAAAGTGATCGCGAGCCCGACGATGATCGCGGGCACCGCGCGCAGCAGGGGGGCGAGCCAGGGCGACGCCGCCGTGCCGGAGGGTGCAGCTCTCGAGGGCTCGATCGTCATGGGTTCATCGTACGGGCGCGCGCCCGAGAGCATCCTGCGACCCGGTGCGATCGTCAGCGGGTGATGACCGCGGAGGACGACCGCGGAGATCAGCGCACTAGATGCGGGGCATGTCGGCGAAGCGCGACAGGTGGCCCTGGAAGGCGACCGTGATGGTCTTCGTCGGCCCGTTGCGATGCTTGGCCACGATGAGGTCGGCTTCGCCGGGGCGGGCGCTCTCTTTCTCGTAGGCGTTGTCGCGGTGCAGCAGGATCACCATGTCGGCGTCTTGCTCGAGCGAGCCCGACTCGCGCAGGTCGCTGAGCGCCGGCATCTTGTCGGCGCGCTGCTCGGGGCCGCGGTTGAGCTGCGAGAGCGCCACGACGGGCACCTGCAGTTCTTTGGCCATGAGCTTGAGCGCGCGCGAGAACTCGCTGACCTCCTGCTGACGGCTCTCGACGCGCTTGCCGCTCGTCATGAGCTGCAGGTAATCGATGATGACCATCTTCAAGCCGACCTTCTGCTTGAGCCGGCGGCACTTCGCGCGGATCTCGACGAGGGTCATGTTGGGGCTGTCGTCGATGTAGAGCGGGGCGTCGTTGATACGGCCGCGGGTCGCCGCGATGGTCGTCCACTCGCGATTGTCGACCGTGCCCTTGCGCATGGCCTGCAGCGGCACGGAGGCCTCGGCCGAGAGCAGGCGCATCGCGATCTCGCTACGGCCCATCTCGAGAGAGAAGATGATGGTCGGCATGTCGTGCTTGATGGCGGCGCCGCGGGCGAAGTCGAGCGCGAGCGTCGACTTGCCCAGCGCGGGGCGGGCGGCGACGAGGATGAGCTGGCCGCCGTGCAGGCCGTTCGTGAGCTCGTCGAGGTCGTGGAAGCCCGTGGGCACGCCCGTCATCGAGCCGTCACGGCCCTTCGCGGCCTCGATCTCGTCGATCGCCGTCGTGACGGCCTCGGTGAGCGGGATGAAGTCTTCGGCCTCGACGCCGCCCGCAACCTGGTAGATCTCGGCCTGCGCGTTGTTGACGAGGTCGGTGACCTCGCCCTCCGAGGCGTAGCCCATCTGCACGATGCGCGTGCCGGCTTCGACGAGGCGGCGCAGCACGGCCTTCTCAGCGACCAGGGAGGCGTAGTAGCCGGCGTTGGCGGCGGTCGGCACGATCGCCGTGAGCGTGTGCAGGTAGTCGGCGCCGCCCGCGCGGCTGAGCGCCCCCGACTTGGTGAGCTCGTCGGTGACGGCGATGACGTCGGTCGGCTCGCCGTGCGAGTACAGCGTGAGGATCGCCTCGAAGATGACCTCGTGCTTGGGGATGTAGAAGTCGACGCCCCGCACGCTCTCGATGACGTCGGCGACGGCGTCCTTGCTCAGGAGCATGCCACCGAGAGCGCTCTGCTCGGCGAGGAGGTCGTGCGGCGGGACGCGGTCGGGGCCGCGGGAGTCGGAACCGCGCGGCTCGCCCGGCGAACGGGGCTCGGCGGCTGCCGAGATGTGCGTGATCGACACGATGAGCCCCCTTCCCCGGTGCTGTTCCCTCAGGTCTACCGCCGACCTCCGACGACGATCGGCAGGACGCGCCCGCCGGTGTCGGCGAGGTGACGGCTCACCCTAGGAACCGTCCGCATCCGCCCTCAAATCACCCCTGTGGATAACACTGTGGATTCGTGCGGAGAAACGCCGTGCCCCGTGTGAGCAACATGTGGAAACACCTGTGCACTCTGATGCATGTTTTCGGCGGATAAGGGTTCTGACCTGGGTTTTCTCTTCTCACACCTGGTGTGGAGAAACAGGGTTCAACCGACCCATGAGACTTCTCTGATCTGCGCCCGGCGCTGTGGACGGACACGCCGTCTCCCCCTTGACAGGGGGATGCAGAAAGCGGTACCCGCGCCGAGGCGCGAGTACCGCTTTCTGGTGCTGAGACGACTACTTCGCGGCCACGACCGAGATGGTGATGGTCGCGACGACCCCGTCGCGCAGCTTGAGGATCGCCTCGTGCTGGCCGAGCCCCTTGATGGGCGCGACGAGCTCGAGCAGGCGCTTGTCGATCGAGCCGAGGCCGGCGGCCGCGACCGCGTCGGCCACGTCTCCGGTCTTGACCGAGCCGAACAGCCGGCCCTCGGAGCCCGCCTTGACGGCGAGCGTGACGGGGTTGGCCTCGAGGCGTGCCTTGAGGTCCATGGCCTCCTCGATCGTGGCGTGCTCGCGCGCGGCGCGGGCGGCCTTGATCGAGTCGACCTGCTTCTCGCCACCGCGGCTCCACGCCACGGCCAGGCCCTGAGGGATGAGGTAGTTGCGGGCGTACCCGTTCTTGACCTCGACGACATCGCCGGGCGCTCCGAGACCGGTGACGTCCTGCGTGAGAATGAGCTTCGACATCAGGTACTCCTATCGGCCCGCGCCCGCGTACGGCAGCAGTGCCATCTCGCGCGCGTTCTTGACGGCGCGGGCGATGAGGCGCTGCTCCTGCACGGAGACACCGGTGATGCGACGGGCGCGGATCTTCCCACGCTCGGAGATGAACTTGCGGAGGGTCGCGACGTCTTTGTAGTCGATGACGCCGACGCGGATCGCCTTCGCGGGAGCGGCGTTCTTCGCGCCCTTGCCACCGCGCGGCTTGCGGCGGTCGCCGCTGCTCTTGCCAGCCATGTGGTTGTCCTTTTCTTACGGGATGTTCGGAATCGATGCGATCGGCAGGAGCCGGTCGGATCAGAAGGGGGTGTCGTCCGAGAACGAGCCGGGCGAGTTCCACACGTCGCCGCCCGCGGGGGCGCCGCCGGTGGCGGGTGCTCCCCAGGGCTCGTCCGCGATCGGGGCGCCGCCGCTGCGGCCGCCCATCGCGCCACCGTTGCCCGCGCCGCTCGCGCTGCGGGTCACCGCGGCGGTCGCGTAGCGCAGGCTCGGGCCGATCTCGTCGACCTCGAGCTCGATGGTGGTGCGCTTCTCGCCCTCTTTGGTCTCGTACGAGCGTTGCTTCAGGCGACCCTGCGCGATGACGCGCGAGCCCTTCGTCAGCGACGACGCGACGTGCTCGGCGAACTCGCGCCACACGCTCGCGCGCAGGAACAGGGCCTCGCCGTCCTTCCACTCGTTCGACGCGCGGTCGAACGAGCGAGGGGTCGAAGCGATCGTGAAGTTCGCGACGGCGAGTCCGCTCTGCGTGTACCGCAGCTCGGGGTCGGCAGTGAGGTTGCCGACAACGGTGATGATCGTCTCGCCGGCCACGACTACTCCGCTGCCTTGGCGGTCGCGGCGGCCTTCGTCGCGGCGACGGCAGCGCGAGCGGCCTTCGACTCGGCGCGGGCGGTGTTCTCGGCCTCGATCGACGCGGCGCGGGCCACGGCCTCCTCGGTGCGGAGCACCTTGGTGCGCATGACGGCCTCGCTGAGCTTCAGCTGGCGGTCGAGCTCCTGGGTCGCTGCCGAGGTCGCCGTGAAGTTGACGACGGCGTAGATGCCCTCGGTCTTCTTGTTGATCTCGTATGCGAGCCGGCGACGGCCCCAGATGTCGACGGTCTCGATCGAGCCGCCGTCGTTCCGGATCACGCCGAGGAACTTGTCCAGGCTCGGAGCGACAGTGCGCTCATCGATCTCCGGGTCGAGAATGACCATCAATTCGTACTGATGCATGACTCACCCACCTCCTTCGGACTCGAACGGCTGCAGACGGTCTGCAGCAGGAGGGTTATGGCATCGTGTGCACCCGCGCGCAAGCGCCGGGGCAACCTGCAGAGTCTAGTCGGATGCGGAGCCCGACTCAAACCATCGGGCCGGTCACCCCGACCGCTGCGCGAACCACGCGCGCAGCCGGCGCTCGGCCTCCTCCGCGCCGAGGGGCCCGGAGTCGAGCCGCAGCTCGAGCAGGAAACGGTAGGCCTCGCCGACCACAGGCCCGGGACGGATGCCGAGCAGGGCCATGATCTGCTCGCCGTCGAGGTCGGGCCGGATCGCCTGCAGCTCCTCCTGCTCGGCGAGCGCCGCGATGCGCTGCTCGAGCTCGTCGTAGGCACCGCGCAGCCGGGCCTCCTTGCGACGGTTGCGCGTGGTGACGTCGGCGCGGGTGAGGATATGGAGGCGCTCGAGCAGGGCATCCGCATCGCGAACGTAGCGGCGCACGCCCGAATCGGTCCACGGGGCGTCGCTGTAGCCGAAGAACCGCAGGTGCAGCTCGATGAGCCGGCTGACGGCCGTGATGGTCTCCTTGTCGAACCGTAGGGCGGTGAGGCGTTTGCGCGCGAGCTTGGCACCGACGACGTCGTGGTGGTGGAAGGTGACGGCGCCACCCGGCTCGACGCGCTTCGTCGCGGGCTTGCCGATGTCGTGCAGCAGCGCGGCGAGGCGCAGCACGATGTCGGGGGCAGCCTCGGGCGTGCGGTCCCCCTCGAGCTCGATCGCTTGCTCGAGCACCGTGAGCGAGTGCTCGTAGACGTCTTTGTGGTGGGCGTGCTCGTCGACCTCGAGGCGCAGGGCGGGCAGCTCGGGCAGCACGAGGTCCGCGAGACCCGTGTCGACGAGCAGGGCGAGGCCGCGCCGCGGGTCGGCCGTGCTCAGCAGCTTGACGAGCTCGTCGCGCACGCGCTCGGCCGAGATGATCGAGAGGCGCTCGCGCATCCGCTGCATCGCCTCGACGACCGCGGGGTCGAGGCCGACCTCGAGCTGCGCCGCGAAACGGGCGGCCCGCAGCATGCGCAGCGGGTCGTCGCCGAACGAGTCGTCGGGGCTGCCGGGGGTCATGAGGCGTCGGGCGAAGAGGTCGTCGAGCCCGCCCGAGGGGTCGACGAGCGTGCGGCCCGGGAGCCGCAGCGCCATCGCGTTGATCGTGAAGTCGCGACGGATCAGGTCGCCCTCGAGGGTGTCGCCGAACGCGACCTCGGGCTTGCGCGAGTCAGGGGAGTACGCGTCGGCGCGGTAGGTCGTGATCTCGACGGTGTGCTCGCCGAGCCGAGCGCCGATCGTGCCGAAGGCCCGGCCGATGTCCCAGTGGGCGTCGGCGAGCGGCTTCACGATGCGGATGATGTCGTCGGGCCGCGCCGAGGTGGCGAGATCGAGGTCGTTGACCGGGCGACCGAGGAAGGCGTCGCGCACGGGGCCGCCGACGAGGGCGAGCTCGTGGCCGGCGGCCGCGAAGCGGTCGGCGAGCGCCGCGAGGGGCTCGGATGCGGCGAGGGCCTCGAGTCGGGTGACGGCCGCGGCCACGCTCTCCATAGTCTGCAGAGTCTAGACTTCTCGGCATGTCGGCCGAGCGGGAACGAGGGGGTCGTCGCGCGCTCACCGCGCTCCGCCCGCTACCCCGGCCGCTCCTGGTCGCTGGCCTCGCGATGGGCATCGTCCTCGCCCCGCAGGCGGCCCCGGCCGTGACGCACAGCGCCCCGGCGACTGCTGTCGCTCCTGCCGCGGGCGCCGCGATCGAGCTCGTCGCCGCCCCCGCCGCATCCGGGATCATCCGGCCGGGGGAACCCGTGAGCGTGCGGGTCACCGTCACGAGCACGGGCGATGAGCCGACGGGACCCATCGAGGTCGCGCTCGCGATCGACGGAACGCGCGCGGCCGATGCGCAGCAGCTCGCGACCTGGTTCGACGGGGGCACGATCGAGGCCGACGACCGCGCCGTCGCGTCGGCGACCCTCTCCTCGCTCGAGCCCGGGGCGAGTGCGGTGCTCGACCTCATCGTGCCCGAGGCCGACTCGGTCGTCGCCGGCGCCTTCGGTCCGCGACTCGCCACGGTGCGCGCCGCGCTCACCGAGGCCGAGACCGACGAGCCCGCCGTCGCCGATCGCACGGCGCTCGTCTGGGTGCCCGACAGCGGCGCCGTGCCGGTCGCCGGCACGAGCTTCGTCGCCGCGATCGCGACGCCAGGCGAACCGGGTGCCTTCCTCGACGCGGCGACCCTCGAGCGCTACACGTCCGAAGCGGGGGCGCTCTCGCGCACGCTCGACGCCGTCGCCGGCCGACCCGTGCTGCTCGCGATCGACCCGCGCATCATCGCGTCCACGAGACTGCTCGGCGCCGCGGCGCCCGCCTCGGCGACCGCCTTCCTGCAGCGGCTGCAGGCGGCGCCGAACGAGAGCTTCCTGCTGCCCTGGGCCGACGCCGACGCCGCGGCGGCGATCGCAGCGACCGGGACTCCGCTGCCGCGGCCCGAGGGGGCCGGGGTGCCCGCCGCCGAGGCTGGCACCGAGCAGGGCACGCCGAGCCCGAGCCCCTCGCCCGAGCAGTCGCGCGCCCTCGATGAGCTCACGGCGTGGCCCGCGACCCTCGGCGGGGTCGACTGGCTCGCGGCGGGCACGCTCACCGCGGAGGCCGTCGGGGTGCTCGCCGAGCAGGGCACGGGCGTGATCCTCGCGCCGGGCTCGTCGCTGGCCGAGCGGGCTCCCGTGCAGCTGATCGACGGAGTGCGCGTGCTGCGCGCTCACGACGCCCTCTCCGCGGCGGCGCGCGACGCCGCCCACTCGGTCTCGCAGCAGCGGTTCGACGATGCGATGGCGCGGGTCTCGGCGCTGCTCGCGGCCGACGCGCAGGCCGAGACGGGCATCCCGGCCCTCATCGCCCTCTCGCGCGACCGGCTCGCCGGTTCCGACCGGCTGCTCGACACGATCGCCCAGACCGTCGCCCTGCCGTGGGCGGCCGGCACCACCGCCTCGGCGATGCTCGAGCGCACCGCGGTGCCGAGCGCGGTCGCCGAGCCCGCGCTCGACGAGGTCCGGCTCGAGGCCGTGCGTGCTGCCCTCAGCGCCGAGGCCGAGGATCGCGTGTTCGCGACGATCGCGGTCACCCCCGAGGCCATCACCGATATCCGCCGCCTCGACCTGCTCTCCGCGCTCTCGGTCGGCTGGGGCGACCGCTCGCCCGAGGCGCTGCAGGCCTTCACGACCGAGTCGGCGGCGCTGCGGTCATCGGTGCAGGTCGTCGAGAGCAGTGCCATCACGCTGCTCGCCGACCGCGCCTCGCTGCCGGTCACGGTGCAGAACGACCTCGGTGTCGCCGTGCGGGTCTTCGTGCGCGTCGAGCCCGACACGGCGCAGCTGCGCGTCGTCGACCCGCGCGTCGAGACGCTCGTGGAGCCTCTGTCGCAGACGCGCGCGCTCGTGCCAGTCGAGTCGCTCACGAACGGCCAGGTCGACATCACGGTGACGGTGCAGGATGCCGAGAGCCGCCCGATCGGCACGCCCACCCGCGTCTCGCTCAATCTCCAGGCCGGGTGGGAGACCGCGGGCACGATCGCCGTCGCCGTCGCCCTCGTGCTGCTGCTGACCGTCGGCATCACGCGCGACATCCGCAAGCGCCGGCGCGCCCGGGAGTCGCCGTGAGCGCCCCCGCCGCGGGCGGCATCGGCCGCGCGAGCGTCGCCCTCGGCTCGGGCACGATCGTCTCGCGCCTGCTCGGCTTCGTGAGCGCCGTCATGCTCACCCAGACGATCGGCGCCCTCGGCTCGGGCGCCAACGCCTTCGCCCTCGCCAACCAGCTGCCGAACAACGTCTACGCGATCGTCGCCGGCGGTGTGCTGAGCGCCGTGCTCGTGCCCCAGATCGTGCGAGCGAGCGTCGCAGAGGACGGCGGGCAGCGCTTCATCAACCGCCTCGTGACGATCGGCATCGCCGCCTTCCTCGTCGCCGCGGTCATCGCGACGCTCGCGGCCCCGCTGCTCGTGCAGCTCTACACGGTGCCCGCCGACGGCGCGGGCGACCGCGGCTTCACCCCCGACGAGATCGCGCTCGCCGTCGCCTTCGCCTACTGGTGCCTGCCGCAGGTGCTGTTCTACGCGCTCTTCACGCTCTTCGGCGAGGTGCTCAACGCCCGCGGAGTGTTCGGCCCCTCGACCTGGGCCCCCGCGCTCAACAACGTCGTCGCGATCGGCGGCATGATCGCCTTCGGGCTGCTCTTCGAGGCCGATGTCGCCGACGCCACGGCATGGACCCCCGCGATGATCGCCGTGCTCGGCGGCACCGCGACCCTCGGCGTGGCCTCGCAGGCCTTCGTGCTCGTGCTCTTCTGGCGCCGCGCGGGGCTGCGCTACCGCCCCGACTTCCGCTGGCGGGGCGCCGGCCTCGGAGCGACCGGCCGGGCCGCGGGCTGGGTGTTCGCGATGATCATCGTCATGCAGATCGGCGGCGTCGTGCAGACGCGCGTCGCCTCCGAGGCCGCGACCGACGACACGGCCTCGCTCATGGTCATGCGCACGGCGTGGCTGCTGTTCATGCTGCCGCACTCGGTCATCGTGGTCTCGCTCGTGACGGCGTACCTGACCCGAATGAGCGCTCACGCGCGCGACGGCGACCGCGAATCGGTGCGCGTCGACACGACCGAGGCCGTGCGCATCACGGGGCTGTTCATGATCCTCGCGACGGTCGGCCTCATCGCTGTCGCGGTGCCCTTCGGCCGCATCTTCGACGCCGCGGCGGTCGACCAGATCGCCGTCGTGCTCATCGCCTTCGTGATCGGTCTCGTGCCCTTCAGCGTGTACTTCGTGATGATGCGCGTGTTCTACGCGCTCGACGACACCCGCACGGTCTTCTGGGTGCAGGTGGCCTACACGGTCGTCTTCATCGCGGCCGCGCTGCCGTGCATGCTGCTGCCGACCTCGCTCATCGCCCCGGCGGTAGCCCTCGTGACCTCGGGCGCATCCTTCTTCCAGATGATCGTCGGCGGCCTCGCCCTGCGTCGACGCCTGGGGTCCCTGGATGCCGCTCTCATCACCCGCCGCATGGCCCAGTTCCTCCTCGCGGGCGCGGCATCCCTGCTCATCGGCCTCGTCATCGGCTGGTCGCTCGGCACCTTCGCCGACACCGGACTCGCCCGCGACACGGTCGGCGGCGCCGCCGTGAGCATCGCGCTCATCGGGGTGCCGATGGTCGCGGTCTACGTCGGGGCGCTGCTCGCCATGCGGGTGCCCGACGCGACGGGGGCCCTCGCCCTCATCCGGGGCCGACTCGGCCCGTGAACGGCCCGTGAACTCCCGCGGCGACGGAATAGCCGCGGCCTATGCTGGGTTACTGCTCGTGTCGGGGCACGCAGGCCCGGCAGTCGACCTCGTGAGGAATGCCATGCGCCACGTCATCATCATCGGCTCCGGCCCCGCCGGCTACACCGCCGCGATCTACGCGGCCCGCGCGAACCTCGCCCCCCTCGTGATCGCGAGCTCGGTCGAGTTCGGCGGCGAGCTCATGAAGACGACCGAGGTCGAGAACTTCCCCGGCTTCCCCGAAGGCATCATGGGCCCCGACCTCATGACCCGCATGCAGCAGCAGGCCGAGCGCTTCGGCGCGGAGATCGTCTACGACGACGTCGTCTCGCTCGAGCTCGACGGCCCCGTGAAGGCCGTCACCCTCGGCAACGGCGACCGCCACGAGGCGCACGCCGTCATCTACGCGACGGGCTCGGCCTACCGCAAGCTCGGGCTACCCGATGAAGAGCGCCTGAGCGGCTACGGCGTCTCGTGGTGCGCCACGTGCGATGGCGCTTTCTTCCGCCAGAAGACCGTCGCCGTCATCGGCGGCGGCGATTCGGCGATGGAGGAGGCGACGTTCCTCACGCGCTTCGTCGACAAGGTGTACCTCATCCACCGTAGCGAGAGCTTCCGCGCCTCGGCCGCCATGCTCGACCGCGCGACGGCCGACCCCAAGATCGAATTCATCATGAACGC
>NCEJ01000170.1 GCA_002280615.1 Micrococcales bacterium 32-70-13
CCGCTCCACGGCTCGAGCTGGTTGTCGAACTCGGTCTCGATCCAGCGCGTGTAGACCGTGAACGGGGCGCCGTCGGCCGGGGCGAACGCCGGGTCGTCGACGATGGCGCGGTGGAAGGGCAGCACCGTCGGCAGGCCGGCGACCTCGAACTCGGCGAGCGCGCGGCGCGAGCGCTCGAGGGCGTCGTCGCGCGTCTTGCCCGTGACGATGAGCTTGGCAAGCAGCGAGTCGAACGCGCCCGAGATGACGTCGCCCGTCGTGACGCCCGAGTCGACGCGCACGCCGGGGCCGCCGGGGAAGCGCAGGGCGTGCACGGGGCCGGGCATGGGCATGAAGTTCAGCCCCGGGTCCTCCCCGTTGATGCGGAACTCGAACGAGTGGCCGTGGGCGACGGGGTCGTCGTAGCCGATCGCCTCGCCCTCGGCGAGACGGAACTGCTCGCGCACGAGGTCGATGCCCGTGACCTCTTCTGAGACGGGATGCTCGACCTGCAGCCGCGTGTTGACTTCGAGGAACGACACCGTGCCGTCGGCACCGATGAGGAACTCGCAGGTGCCGGCACCGACGTAGCCGACCTCTTTCAGGATGGCCTTCGACGAGCGGTACAGCAGCTCGGTCTGCTCGTCGGTCAGGAAGGGCGCGGGGGCCTCCTCGACGAGCTTCTGGTGGCGGCGCTGCAGCGAGCAGTCGCGCGTTGAGATGACGACGACGGTGCCGTGCGCATCGGCGAGGCACTGGGTCTCGACGTGGCGCGGCTTGTCGAGGTACTTCTCGACGAAGCACTCGCCCCGGCCGAAGGCCGCGATCGCCTCGCGCGTGGCCGAGTCGAACAGCTCGGGGATCTCCTCGCGCGTGCGGGCGACCTTGAGGCCGCGGCCGCCGCCGCCGAACGCGGCCTTGATGGCCACGGGCAGGCCGTGCTCGTCGACGAACGCGAGCACCTCGTCGGCGCCGCTGACGGGGTTGAGGGTTCCGGGGGCGAGGGGGGCGCCGACCTTCTCGGCGATGTGCCGGGCGCTGACCTTGTCGCCGAGCTTCTCGATCGCATCCGGAGACGGCCCGATCCAGGTGAGCCCCGCGTCGATGACGGCGCGCGCGAAGTCGGCGTTCTCGGCGAGGAAGCCGTAGCCCGGGTGCACCGCATCGGCTCCGGCCCGGCGGGCGATGCTGAGCAGCTTGTCGATGACGAGGTAGGTCTCGGCGCTCGTCGTGCCGTGAAGGGCGTAGGCCTCGTCGGCGAGGCGCACGTGCCGGGCATCCCGATCCTGGTCGGCGTAGACGGCCACCGTGGCGATGCCCGAGTCTCGGGCGGCGCGGATGACGCGGACGGCGATCTCTCCACGGTTGGCGATGAGGATCTTCGTGATGCGGGCCATGGTTCCCCAGCCTAGGGGTGCGCGCGGCGCCGGTGTTTGGCGCAGGCCCACAAAAGGGGCGCGGATCGCTTAGCGGTTCCAGAGATCCGTCCAGCGCCCGCCGAGCTCGTGCACGAGCTTGCGCAGCAGCGGCACCGAGAGGCCGACGACCGTGTGCGGGTCGCCCTCGATGCGGTCGATGAAGCCGGCGCCCTTCGAGTCGATCGTGAATGCCCCGGCGACCGTCAGGGGTTCACCCGTGGCGATGTACGCGTCGATCTCGGCGGTCTCGATGTCGTCGGCGAAATGCACGGTGGCGCGGGATGCCCGGCCCACGGCCCCGTTCACCCGACCGCCGCGGTGGTCGATGAGCCAGTGGCCCGAGTGCAGCACCCCACTGCGCCCGCGCTGCGCGAGCCAGCGCTCGCGGGCGATGGCGGGCTCGTGCGGCTTGCCGTACACGGTGCCGTCGAGCTCGAAGGCAGAGTCGCCGCCGAGGATGAACCCGTCGACCTCGGCGGGGGAGAGCCCCGCGCCGGCGAGCACCGCCGGGTCCAGCCCCGCCTCGGCCTTCAGACGGGCGAGCAGCTGCACCATCTCGTCGGCCGGCAGGCGGCCCTCGGGATGCGCGGCCGCGGCCGCATCCACCGCCCGCTCTTCATCGACCCCGGGCGCGAACGCGACCGGCTCGATGCCGACCGCCCGCAGCGTCGCGAGCCGGGCCGGAGACGTCGAGGCGAGGTAGAGGCGCACGGCTCGATGCTACGGCGGCGTTCGCAATTCAGGCTGTAGCGGCAGTTGTGACGCAGTACCCGCGCACGATCGG
>NCEJ01000039.1 GCA_002280615.1 Micrococcales bacterium 32-70-13
GCGCGCTTGCCGAAGACGTTGATGTCGAGCAGCGAGTTCGTGCCGAGGCGGTTCGAGCCGTGCACCGAGACGCACGCGCACTCGCCCGCGGCGTAGAGGCCGGGGATGACGGTGTCGTTGTCGCTCAGCACCTCGGCCTTGATGTTGGTCGGGATGCCGCCCATCGCGTAGTGGGCCGTCGGCATGACCGGCACCGGTTCGACGACGGGGTCGACGCCGAGGTAGGTGCGGGCGAACTCGGTGATGTCGGGCAGCTTGGTCTCGAGCACCTCGGCACCCAGGTGGGTGCAGTCGAGCAGCACGTAGTCCTTGTTCGGCCCGGCGCCGCGACCCTCCGCGACCTCCTGCACCATGCAGCGCGAGATGATGTCGCGCGGCGCGAGGTCTTTGATGGTCGGGGCGTAGCGCTCCATGAACCGCTCGCCGCTCGCGTTGCGCAGGATGGCTCCCTCACCGCGGGCGCCCTCGGTGAGCAGGATGCCCAGGCCGGCGAGCCCGGTCGGGTGGAACTGGAAGAACTCCATGTCCTCCAGCGGGATGCCCTTGCGCCAGATGATGCCGACGCCGTCGCCCGTGAGGGTGTGCGCGTTCGAGGTGGTCTTGTAGATCTTGCCGAAGCCGCCCGTGGCGAAGACGACGCTCTTGGCGTGGAAGACGTGCAGGTCGCCCGTCGCGAGCTCGTAGGCGACGACGCCCGCGGCCTTGCCCTCGTTCATCACCAGGTCGAGCACGTAGTACTCGTTGTAGAACTCGATGCCGAGCTTCACGCAGTTCTGGAAGAGCGTCTGCAGGATCATGTGGCCCGTGCGGTCGGCCGCGTAGCAGGCGCGACGCACGGGCGCCTTGCCGTGGTCGCGCGTGTGGCCGCCGAAGCGGCGCTGGTCGATCTTGCCGTCGGGCGTGCGGTTGAAGGGCAGGCCCATGTTCTCGAGGTCGATGATCGCGTCGATGGCCTCCTTCGCGAGGATCTCCGCGGCGTCCTGGTCGACGAGGTAGTCGCCGCCCTTGACGGTGTCGAAGGTGTGCCACTCCCAGCTGTCCTCCTCGACGTTCGCGAGCGCGGCGGCCATACCGCCCTGCGCGGCGCCCGTGTGCGAGCGGGTCGGGTAGAGCTTCGAGATGACGGCCGTCTTCGCGTTGGGGCCGGCTTCGATCGCCGCGCGCATGCCGGCGCCGCCGGCGCCCACGATGACGACGTCGAACTGGTGCTGGTGCACGGTGGGTGCGGCGGGCGCACTCATGGTCTCAGTACTACTCACAGGATGTCCTCACAGAAGGAAGCGACGAGCTCGGGGTCGGCCCCGGCCGGGCAGGGGTCGAAGGTGAACAGCACGAGCGTGCCGAGCACGAGCAGCACGGCCGTCGAGGCGACGAGCGCCGTGTGCAGGATGCGGCGCACGCTCGCCTTGGCGACGTAGTCGTTGACGATCGTGCGCATGCCGTTCGTGCCGTGGACGAGCGCGAGCACGAGCAGGGCGAAGTCGTACCACTGCCAGAACGGGTCGCTGAGCTTGCCGGCGACGAACGCGAAGTCGATCTGGCTCACGCCGTCGCCCAGGAAGAGGTTGACGAAGAGGTGGCCGAAGATCAGCACGACGAGCAGCACGCCCGAGACGCGCATGTAGATCCAGCCCCACTTCTCCCAGTTGATGCCGCGCTTCGTGCGGGCGTGGGGGGCGCGCGGGGCGTCGAGGGTGAGTTCGGTCGTCATGATCAGCCTCCGAACACGTTGATCAGGTGGCGAGGGGTGAAGCCGATCATCAGCACGAGCCACACGCCGAGCACGACGTAGAACATGGCCTTCTGGTGCCGGGTGCCGACACCCCAGAAGTCGACGAGGATGATGCGCAGGCCGTTGAGCGCGTGGAAGCCGATCGCGCCGACGAGCGCGAGCTCACCGAGCCCCATGATCGGCGTCTTGTAGGCGCCGATGACGATGTTGTACGCCTCGGGGCTCACCCGTACGAGCGCGGTGTCGAGGATGTGGACGAGCAGGAAGAAGTAGATCGCCACACCCGTGATGCGGTGCAGCACCCACGACCACATGCCTTCGTTCCCGCGGTACAGCGTGCCGCCGGGTATGACCGACCGGCGGGGAACGGGTACTTCGATGGTTGCCGACGAGCTCATCGCTCCGGCTCCCGATGCCTTCGCTGGCACGAGAAACCCTCCTCAGGGCAGTGACGACGCGCGCGATCGCTCGCGCCCGTGGACTCCGGTTGGATTCCGATTCTCAGCTGGTGGTCGCCGATACAGGCAGTCTACGTCGACTTTTCTGAGTGCTCCGAACGGCGGCCGGGCGGGTGTTCGCCCGCCCGATAGGGTGGCGCGCATGCACCAGATCGAGGGCGCTCTCCCCGACTTCCACGCGATCATCCCCGCGGGGGGCGTCGGCTCCCGGCTCTGGCCCCTCTCGCGGGCCGGAACGCCGAAGTTCCTGCACGATCTCACGGGCAGCGGCCACACCCTCCTCGGCGACACCTGGAACCGCGTTCTGCCCCTCGCCGGGGCCGACGGCATCATGGTCGTCACGGGCCGCGCCCACCGCGCGGCCGTGCAGCAGCAGCTGCCCGATCTGACCGAGGCGAACATCGTGCTCGAGAGCGAGCCGAAGGAGTCGTCGGCCGCGATCGGGCTCGCGGCGGCCATCCTGCACCGTCGGCACCCCGGGGTGATCGTCGGCTCGTTCGCGGCCGACCACGTCATCACCGACGGCGAGCGGTTCCGCCATGCGGTCGCCGAGGCGGTCGCGGTCGCGCGCGAGGGCTACATCGCGACGATCGGCATCACGCCCACCGAGCCCTCCGTGGGCTTCGGCTACATCCTGTGCGGCGAGCCGCTCGCGATCGAGGGGGCCGCGCACGCGCACCTCGTGCAGAAGTTCGTCGAGAAGCCCGACCTCGAGACCGCGACCGCCTATGTCGCTTCGGGCGACTACCTCTGGAACGGGGGCATGTTCATCGCCCGGGCCGATCAGCTGCTCGCACAGCTGGCCGAGACGCAGCCGATGCTGCACGAGGGCCTGCTCGAGATCGCCGCCGCGTGGGACACCTCGAAGCGCGACATCGTGGTCGACGCGGTCTGGCCCCTGCTGCCCAAGCTCGCGATCGACTACAGCGTCGCCGAGCCCGCGGCGGCGGCCGGGCGCCTCGCGGTCGTGCGCGGCGACTTCCCGTGGGACGACGTCGGAGACTTCTCCTCGCTCGCCAAACTGCTCTCGGGCGGTCGGCCCGGCGACCTCGCCATCCTCGGCGAGGGCGCGCGCGTGCTCGCCGACTCGTCGAGCGGCGTCGTGGTCAGCCAGACGAAGCGCCTCATCTCGCTCGTCGGGGTCACCGACATCGTCGTCGTCGATACTCCGGATGCCCTGCTCGTGACCACGCGCGAGCACGCCCAGCGCGTCAAGAGCGTCGTCGATGCCATCAAGCAAGCGGGGCGCGACGACCTGCTCTAGCCGATCGGCGGGGGCCGGGAGCGGCTCGCGCCGCGCATCCGTTCTGCTCATTCGCGCACCATTCTGCGCATCTCGTGCGTAGAGCCCAGCGTTTCCGCGGCATTACGGCTGCGTCCCGGATTCGTAACGCTTGCATCACCAGGACCCTTCGGCACTCCTGAAGGCCCCGCGCGTTCGCTAACGTGGAGCCAATTCGCTCCAGCGTCCTGCTGGGCAGCAATTTTGGAGGACACAGTGATCATCACTACCCGTAAGCGCGCCCTCGGCGGGCTTGCCCTGCTCGGCGCGAGCGCGCTCGTGCTCGCCGGCTGCGCCGCAGCCCCCGAGGAGGCGCCCGAAGAGACCGAGGCGCTCGACTTCCTTCCCTGCATCGTCTCCGACGCTGGTGGCTGGGACGACAAGTCGTTCAACGAGGCCGCGTACGAGGGCATCGAGGAGGCCGCTGCCGAGCTCGGTGTCGAGTTCGTCGCCGTCGAGTCGGCTGACGAGAACGCGTACGAGCCCAACGTGCAGCAGCTCGTCGACCAGGACTGCGACCTGATCGTCACCGTGGGCTTCCTGCTCGCCGAGGCGACCACCAACGCGGCCGCCGCCAACCCCGACATCAACTTCGCGATCATCGATGAGTTCATCGACGCTCCGAACGTCAAGCCGATCCAGTTCAACACCGTCGAGGCGGCGTTCCTCGCCGGCTACGTCGCGGCGAGCTACTCGGAGACCGGCGTCGTCGGCACCTTCGGCGGCATCCCGATCCCGCCCGTCACCATCTTCATGGACGGCTTCGTGCAGGGCGTCGACTACTACAACGAGACCAAGGGCACCGCTGTTCAGGCCCTCGGGTGGGACCTCGCCGGTCAGACCGGCGCGTTCACCGGTGGCTTCGCCCCCGGCACCGAGGCGCTGACGACGGCCCAGGGCCTCATCGACCAGAACGCCGACGTGCTGCTGCCCGTCGGTGGCCCGATCTACTTCAGCGCTGCTGAGGCCATCCGCGACTCGGGTCGCTCGATCGCCCTCATGGGCGTCGACAAGGACATCTTCGTGTCCGACCCCGACATCGCCGACCTGGTTCTCACCTCGGTGCTGAAGAACATCGCCACGGCCGTCTACGACGTCGTGACCGGTGCCGCCACGGGCGGGTTCGACTCGAGCCCCTACGTGGGCACGCTCGACAACGGTGGAGTCGGCGTCGCCGAGTTCCACGACTTCGAGTCGGCTGTCGACCCGGAGCTCGCGGGTGAGGTCGAGGCCCTGATCGCCGGCATCATCGACGGCTCGATCGAGGTCACCTCGCCGGCGTCGCCCGGTCAGTAGTCACCAACGGTTCCATCCGGGGGAGGCCAGCGCTGCTGGCCTCCCCCGGCCCGTTTCCCCGGTTCGTCGAACCGCACCGCCATCTGCTCAGATGCGCAGGGAAGCGCTCATATTCCGCTCACCGCTCTCCCCTACAGTGGTGTCACGAGCACACCGCGGTCGCTTCGGCCCGCGTGCGCGCGCACCCCGCACCCGTAACAGCGCCGCCCTCGTCGCCGGCGCAGGAAGGCCAAGGAGCATGAAGCTCGAGCTTCGCGGCATCACCAAGCGCTTCGGTGCGCTGACCGCCAACGACCACATCGACCTCGTCGTCGAGCCGGGCGAGATCCACTGCCTGCTCGGTGAGAACGGCGCCGGCAAGAGCACGCTCATGAACGTGCTCTACGGCCTCTACCAGGCCGACGAGGGCGAGATCCTGCTCGACGACGTCGTGCAGAAGTTCGCCGGCCCGGGCGACGCCATGAACGCCGGCATCGGCATGGTGCACCAGCACTTTATGCTCATCCCCGTCTTCACGGTCGCCGAGAACGTCATGCTCGGCCACGAGCAGACCAAGACGGGCGGCCTGCTCGACCTCGATGCCGCCCGCGCGATGGTGCGCGAGATCTCGAGCCGCTTCGGCTTCGACATCGACCCCGACGCCAAGATCGAAGATCTGCCCGTCGGGGTGCAGCAGCGCGTCGAGATCATCAAGGCGCTCTCGCGCAACGCGAACGTGCTCGTGTTCGACGAGCCCACCGCCGTGCTCACGCCGCAAGAGACCGACGAGCTCATGGGCATCATGCGCCAGCTGCGCGACGAGGGCACGTCGATCGTCTTCATCACCCACAAGCTGCGCGAGGTGCGCGAGGTCGCCGACCGCATCACCGTCATCCGCCTCGGCAAGGTCGTCGGCGAGGCCTCGCCCACTGCGACGAACGCCGAGATGGCCTCGCTCATGGTCGGTCGCGCCGTCGAGCTCACCGTCGACAAGGCGCCCGCGACCCCCGGCGAGCCCTCGCTCGTCGTCACCGACCTCGTCGTCACCGACCCGCGCGGTCAGGTGCTCGTCGACCACGTCTCGTTCACGTTGCACCGCGGCGAGATCCTCGCCATCGCGGGCGTGCAGGGCAACGGCCAGACCGAGCTCACGGAGGCGATCATGGGCCTGCAGTCGAAAGTGCACGGCTCGATCGCGCTCGAGGGCACCGAGCTCGTCGGCGAATCGACCCGCCAGGTGCTCGATGCCGGGGTCGGCTTCGTGCCGGAAGACCGCACGGAAGACGGCCTCGTCGGCACCTTCTCGATCGCCGAGAACCTCATGCTCGACCGCTCGACGGGCGAGCCCTTCGTCAAGTGGGGCACGCTGCAGCTCGACGAGCTCGCGCGCTTTGCCGCCGAGCGGGTCGACGAGTTCGATGTGCGCACGCAGGGCATCACGCAGGCCGCGGGCCGCCTCTCGGGCGGCAACCAGCAGAAGGTCGTGCTGGCGCGCGAGCTCAGCCGCGAGCTCGCCCTCTTCGTCGCGGCGCAGCCGACGCGCGGCCTCGACGTGGGGTCGATCGAGTTCGTGCACAAGCGCATCGTCGCGACGCGCGACGCCGGCATTCCCGTCATCGTCGTCTCGACCGAGCTCGACGAGGTCGCGGCACTGGCCGACCGCATCGCGGTCATGTACCGGGGGCGCATCATCGGCATCGTGCCGGGCGACACCCCCCGTGATGTTCTCGGATTGATGATGGCCGGCGAGACCCCGGCGGAGGTGGCCGCATGAGCGACGACACGAAGAACCCGACCCCGGCCGACTCGACGGCGACCGCGAAGGCGGTGCACGAGCAGGTCGTGGCGCACGAGACCGGGCGCGACGCGTCCGAGCCGCCCGTGCCGCGCAGCAACCAGATCGTCAAGGAGATCTTCGGCGGCAGCGCCGCCATCTCGGTGCTCGCCGTCGTGCTCGCCCTCGTCTTCGGCGGCATCCTGATCGTGCTGACCGACGAGACGGTCGCGCAGACGAGCGCGTACTTCTTCTCGCGGCCCACCGACATGCTCGTCGCGATGTGGGATGCCGTGGCCGGCGCCTACTCGGCCCTGTTCCGGGGCTCGGTGTTCAACTACCTGCGCGCCGACGACCTCGCGGTGGCCATCCGGCCGCTCACCGAGACCCTCGCCAACGCGACCCCGCTCATCGCGGCCGGTCTCGGCGTGGCGCTCGCCTTCCGCGTGGGCCTGTTCAACATCGGTGGCCGCGGTCAGATGCTCATCGCGGCGGCCGCGGCGGGCTACGTGGGCGCGTACATCCCCATGCCGCCCGTCATCCACCTCATCGTCGCGCTCGTCATCGGCCTCATCGGCGGCGCGCTGTGGGGCGGGCTCGTCGGTCTGCTCAAGGCCCGCACGGGCGCGCACGAGGTGATCGTGACGATCATGCTCAACTACATCGCCTTCTACCTCGTGTCGTTCCTGCTGCGCACCCCCGGTGCGCTGCAGGCGCCCGGGCAGAACAACCCCAAGAGCGGGCCGATCCTCGACTCGGCGCAGTTCCCGCCGCTACTCGGTGACCAGTACAACCTGAACCTCGGCTTCATCCTCGTGATCGTCGCGACGATCTACGTCTGGTACCTGCTCAACCGCTCGGCACTCGGCTTCCGGTTCCGCGCGGTCGGCGAGAACCCGAACGCCGCGCGTGTCGCGGGCATCAAGGTCGAGCGCGTCTACGTGCAGGTCATGCTCATCGCGGGCGCCCTCGTGGGGCTCGCAGGCGTCTATCAGGTGCTCGGCAACTTCACGGGCGGCTTCGCCTCGGGCCTCGACGCGAGCATCGGCTTCGATGCGATCACCGTGGCCCTGCTGGGCCGCTCCAAGCCGTGGGGTGTCTTCTTCGCGGGCATCCTGTTCGGCGCCCTGAAGGCTGGCAGCTACACGATGCAGGCCTCCGAGGGCATCCCGGTCGACATCGTGCTCGTCGTGCAGTCGTTCATCGTGCTCTTCATCGCGGCGCCGCCGCTCGTGCGCTCGATCTTCCGCCTACCCACCCCCGATCCGCTCTTCCAGTGGCGGACCCCGAAGCTCGCCCGCAAGGCGGAGGTGAACCAGTGAGCGTCGTGACGACCACTCGCGAGGCCGGATCGGGGCTCGCCCCCTCCGCCCTCATCGTGCGCAGCTGGAAGGCGCCCATCGCCTTCGCGATCTTCTCGGTGCTCGGCGCCGTGCTCTTCATCGCGCTCGCGCGCGGCGGCGACACGACCTACCGCCTCAGCAACGACACCGACGCGATCGTGCTGCCCTCGATCGTGCTGCCGGCCGACGCCACGGGCATCGCGACCGTCGTGCTCATGGCCATCATCGCGGTCTACGCCTTCGTGCTCGTGCGGGGCGGCAGCAAGGTGCCGCTGTGGCTCACGACGCTCTTCGCCCTGCTCTTCCTCGTCGGGTTCCTGACCTGGGCGGCGGCGGGGTCGACCGTGCCCCTCGTCGGCCTGCTCGCGGGCGCGCTCACCGTCAGCACGCCGCTCATCTTCGGTTCGCTCGGCGGCGTCATCAGCGAGCGCGTGGGCGTCGTCAACATCGCCATCGAGGGCCAGCTGCTCGCGGGCGCCTTCGTCGCGGCGCTCGTCGCGACCTTCACGGGTTCGGCGATCGTCGGCCTCCTCGCGGCGATGCTCGCGGGTGCGCTCGTCTCGGCCGTGCTCGCGGTGTTCGCGATCAAGTACCTCGTCGACCAGGTCATCGTCGGCGTCGTGCTCAACGTGCTCGTCGTGGGGCTCACGAGCTTCCTGTACTCGACCGTCATGACGGGCGACCCCGACCTGTTCAACAAGCCCGAGCGCTTCGAGCGCATCGCGATCCCGCTGCTGAGCGACATCCCCGTGCTCGGACCGATCCTCTTCAACCAGACGATCATCGTGTACATCATGTTCGCGCTCGTGCCGACGGTCTGGTTCGCCCTGTTCAAGACCCGCTGGGGCCTGCGCCTGCGCTCGGTCGGCGAGCATCCCAAAGCCGCTGACACGGTCGGCATCAACGTGCGCGGCACGCGCTTCTGGAACGTGCTGCTCGCGGGCCTCATCGTCGGCGGCGGCGGCGCGTTCTTCACGCTCGCGGCGATCGGCTCGTTCACGAAGGAGATGACGAACGGTGCGGGCTTCATCGCACTCGCCGCCGTCATCTTCGGCCAGTGGAACCCGATCCGCGCGACGCTCGCCGCGCTGCTGTTCGGCTTCGCGACGAACCTGCAGTCGACGCTCTCGATCGTCGGGTCGCCCGTGCCGAGCGAGTTCATGCTCATGCTGCCGTACCTCGTGACGATCTTCGCCGTGGCCGGTCTCGTCGGGTTCTCGCGCCCGCCGGCCGCGTCGGGCAAGCCGTACATCAAGTCGTGAGCGGGGCATCCATGACCGAGATCGATTGGGATGCCCTGCGCGCCGTCGCCCTCGAGGCGATGTCGCACGCCTACGTGCCGTACTCGAAGTTCCCCGTCGGTGTCGCCGCGATCGTCGACGACGGCCGCGTGATCTCCGGCTGCAACGTCGAGAACGCCTCGTACGGCTTGACGCTGTGCGCCGAGTGCGCGCTCGTCTCGAGCCTGCACATGACGGGCGGCGGCAAGCTCGTGGCCTTCACGTGCGTCGACGGCAACGGCGGCGCGCTCATGCCGTGCGGCCGCTGCCGGCAGCTGCTGTTCGAGCACTCGGCCGAGGGCATGCTGCTCGAGACCGTTTCGGGCATCAAGACCATCGACGAGGTGCTGCCCGACGCGTTCGGGCCGCGCACGCTCGCCGCCTTCCACAACACCGGCGCCTGAGCGCCCGCACAAGGAGACCACCATGGCTGTCGAGCCGTTCGACGTCGTCGACCTCATCCGCACCAAGCGCGACAAGGGCGCCCTCACCACCGAGCAGATCGGATGGATGATCGACGCCTACACGCGCGGCTACGTCGCCGACGAGCAGATGTCGGCCATGACGATGGCGATCTTCCTCAACGGCATGACGCGCGAGGAGGTGCGCGACATGACCCTGGCGATGGTCGCCACGGGCACGCGCCTCGACTTCTCGGGCCTGTCGAAGAAGACCACCGACAAGCACTCCACGGGCGGGGTCGGCGACAAGATCACGCTGCCGCTCGCGCCGCTCGTCGCCTCGTTCGGCGTCGCCGTGCCGCAGCTCAGCGGCCGCGGGCTGGGCCACACGGGGGGCACGCTCGACAAGCTCGAGAGCATCCCGGGCTGGCGGGCGAACGTGAGCGTCGACGAGATGATGGCGCAGCTCGAGAGCGCGGGCGCCGTCGTCTGCGCTGCCGGCTCGGGCCTCGCCCCCGCCGATGGCAAGCTCTACGCCCTGCGCGACATCACCGGCACGGTCGAGTGCATCCCGCTCATCGCCTCGTCGATCATGTCGAAGAAGATCGCCGAGGGCACCGCCGCGCTCGTGCT
>NCEJ01000171.1 GCA_002280615.1 Micrococcales bacterium 32-70-13
CGTGTGCACCGGCTCTGAGGCCAACGACCTCGCCCTGCGGGTGGCCAAGCAGGCGACCGGTCACCGCGGCGTAATCGTCACCGAGAACGCCTACCACGGCGTCACGACCGAGATCGCGGCGATCTCGCCCTCGCTCGGCGGTGTCGGCTCGCTCGCCGAGTGGGTGCGCACCGTGCGCCCGCCGAGCGGCGACGGGACGGCGATGGTGGCGGATGCCCGCACCGCGATCGCCGAGCTGCAGGCCGCCGGGCACGGTGTGGCGGCGCTCATCGTCGATACGGCCTTCGCGAGCGACGGCTTCATCGCGCCCTCGGCCGAGACCCGCGCGGCCCTCGCCGCCGTGCAGGCGCTCGTGCGCGCCGCCGGCGGCCTTGTGATCGCCGACGAGGTGCAGCCCGGGTTCGGCCGGCTCGGCGCCCGCGGGGCCGGCTCCGGCGCAGCCGAGGCGAGCCTCTGGGGATTCCCCCGCCACGCCCTCGAGCCCGACCTCGTGACGATCGGCAAGCCCATGGCCAACGGGCTGCCCGTCGCCGGGCTCGTCGCGCGCCGCGACCTCATGCAGGCCTTCGGCGAGCGCGTGCGCTACTTCAACACCTTCGCCGGCACGCCGGTGTCGGTCGCGGCCGCCCGGGCGACGTGGGACGTGCTGCACGACGAGCGGCTGCCCGAGCACGCCGCCGACGTGGGCGACGAGCTGCGGGGCATGCTCGCCGAGCTCGCCGGCCGGCACGATCGGCTGCGCGGCGTGCGCGGCAGCGGGCTCTACCTCGGGGTCGACGTGGTCGACCCCGAGTCGGGCGACCCCGATACCCCCGCCGCCGTGGCCCTCGTGAGCGGGCTGCGTGAACGGCGCATCCTGATCAGCGCATCGGGGCGCGACAACGCCGCGCTCAAGCTGCGCCCGCCTCTACCGTTCTCGCGCGCCGACGCCGAACGGTTCATCACCGAGCTCGACGGCGCCCTGGGCGACCTCGGCTGACCGGTGATCAGACCGTCTCGACGGGCCCGGTCTCGGGCGGCAGCGCCCGACGCTCGCGCGCGGCACGGCGGCGCTGCACGACGGCCTCGACCGAGAGCACGACGAGGGCCAGCCAGACGAGCGCGAAGCCGATCCAGCGTTCGAGCGGCATCGGCTCGAGCAGCACGACGACGCCGAAGACGAACTGCAGCAGGGGCGCGAAGTACTGGATGAAGCCCATGACGCTCAGCGGCAGCCGTCGGCTCGCGGCGGCGAACAGCAGCAGGGGCACGGCGGTGATGATGCCGGCGAGCGAGAGCAGCAGGGCGTGCCCGAGCCCCGAGGTGCCGAGGGTGATGCCGCTCGTCAGGTGCACGGCGACGAGCGCGACGGCGGCCACGGGCACGAGCCAGGCGGTCTCGAGCGTGAGCCCCGCGACCGCCGACACCTGCCCGCCCATGCGGTTCTTGATGAAGCCGTAGAAGCCGAATGAGAACGCGAGCGCGAGAGAGATCCAGGGCGGCTGCCCGTAGCCGATCGCGAGCACGAGCACGGCGACGACGCTGATGCCCACCGCGACCCACTGGCCCAGGCGCAGCCGCTCGCGCAGGAAGATCACGCCGAGCGCGATCGAGACGATCGGGTTGATGAAGTAGCCGAGGGCCGCCTCGACCACGAAGCCGTTCGTCGAGCCGTAGACGTAGACGATCCAGTTGATGGCGATGAGGATGCCGGCTAGCAGGCTCAGCCCCATGACCCTCCGGTCGCGCAGCAGCGCGGCGAAGGGTCGGAAGGCCCGCGTGACGGCGAGCAGCAGCACGCAGAAGACGAGCGAGAGCACGATGCGCCAGGCCACGATCTCGACGGGCGTGCTCGGGTCGAGCAGCAGGAAGTAGACGGGCAGGAAACCCCAGAGCCCGTAGGCGCTGACCGCGAGGGCGAGCCCGCGGGAGGAGGGGCGCGAGTCGGGCACGCTGTCACTGTATCCCGGGCCCGACGCCGGTCGGTGCGCGCGCCGGAGAGCACGAACCCCCGGTCGCGCGAGGCGGACCGGGGGTTCGAGGCGGGTGCGGGTGCGCCTAGCGCACGACCACCGCGAGCACGTCGCGAGCCGACAGCACGAGGAACTCCTCGCCGCCGTACTTCACCTCGGTGCCGCCGTACTTCGAGTACAGCACGCGGTCGCCGACGGCG
>NCEJ01000172.1 GCA_002280615.1 Micrococcales bacterium 32-70-13
TGTCGACAACGCTCGAAAATTGGACAGTATCGACGCTTGAAAAGTGAACACTCGACGATTGGAGAGTGATCACTTTGGAAGATTGGGCATTGATTCGGAGGTTGGCTGCGGAGGGCGTGCCGAAGGCGCGGATCGCGGCGCGGTTGGGGATATCGCGGACCACGGTGGTGAAGGCGGTGCAGTCAGATTCCCCGCCGAGGTATCAGCGCAAACCTGCCTCGTCGTCCTTCAGCCCCGTCGAGGCGCGGGTGCGGCAACTGTTGGAAGACAATCCCGAGTTGCCGGCTGTGGTGCTCGCGGAGCGGGTCGAGTGGACGGGGTCGATGAGCTGGTTCCGTCAGAACGTGAAGCGGCTGAGGCCGGATCATCGCCGGATTGATCCCGCGGACCGGCTCACCTGGGAGCCAGGAGATGCTGCGCAGTGTGATCTGTGGTTCCCGCCGCGGAAGATCCTGTTGGAGGACGGCACGCTGAAGCTGCTGCCGGTGCTGGTGATCACCGCCGCCCATTCCCGGTTCACCGTCGCCACGATGATCCCGACTCGCAAGACGGAGGATCTCTTGTTGGCATCGTGGGAGCTGATCCAGCAGTTGGGTCGCGTGCCGCGCAGACTGATCTGGGATAACGAGCCTGGCATCGGCCGGGGTCGGTCTGGCGCCGATGGTGTTGCCTCCTTCATGGGCACGTTGGCGACGAGGTTGGTGTTGTTGCCGCCCAGAGATCCGGAGTCCAAGGGCATCGTGGAGCGACGCAACGGCTGGTTCGAGACCTCATTCATGCCCGGCCGTTCCTTCATCTCCCCGGCGGACTTCAACACTCAGTTCTCCGACTGGCTCACTCGTGCGAACTCGCGGGTGGTGCGCACGATCAAGGCGCGCCCGATCGAGAGGATCGATGCTGATCGTGCCGCGATGCTGCCCCTGCCGCCAATCCCGTTGCATTTGGGGTGGCGCTCCAGGATCCGGTTGGGACGCGACTACTACGTTCGGTTGGACACCAACGACTACTCCGTCGATCCGAGCGTGATCGGTCAACTCGTCGATGTCACCGCGGACCTGCACCGCGTCCGGGTTCGCGCCGCGGGACGCTTGGTCGCCGATCACCCCCGAGCGTGGGCGCGGGGGATGACGATCACCGATCCGGTCCACGTTGAGCGTGCGGCACGCTTGCGTCAACAGTTTCAGCAGCCACGCCCGGTTCGCGTTGCTGATGATCTGGCCCGCGACCTTGGCGACTACGACCGCGCATTCGGCCTGACCGGTGAGGTCAGCTGATGGCAACCTCGAAGACGTCCTCGGAGTCGGTGAAGCAGATCACCTATCTCGCCGCCGCGCTCAAAGCGCCCCGGATCGTGGAGGCCGCCACGCGCCTGGCTGACCAAGCCCGAGATGCCAGCTGGACGCACGAGGACTACCTCGCCGCCGTGCTGGAGCGCGAGGTGTCCGCTCGGAACGCCTCCGGAGCAGAGCTGAGGATCAAAGCCGCAGCCTTGCCGACCCGCAAGACGTTGGAAGACTTCGACTGGGACGCTCAACCGGCAACACGTCAGCAGATCGCAGCACTGGCCTCGGGGGCCTTCCTCACCGAGGCTCGCAACGTGGTGCTGTTGGGCCCGCCCGGCACCGGCAAAACGCACCTCGCGACAGCGCTCGGGATCGTCGCGGCCCGCGCCGGGCATCGCGTGCTCTTCGCGACAGCGACGGACTGGGTCACCCGCCTCACCGACGCCCACCGGCAAGGTCGCCTCCCGCAAGAGCTCGCGCGGTTGCGGCGTTACGGGCTGATCATCGTCGATGAGGTCGGCTACCTCCCCATCGAGCAAGACGCCGCGAACCTGTTCTTCCAACTCGTCTCTTCCCGCTACGAACACGCCTCGCTCATCTTGACCAGCAACCTGCCGTTCTCCAGCTGGGGCAACGTCTTCGGCGACCAAGCCGTCGCCGCGGCGATGATCGACCGCATCGTGCACCACGCCGACGTGCTCACCCTCAAGGGCGCCAGCTACCGACTGCGCGGCCGAGGCATTGACAGTCTCCCCAGCAGCCGCACCACGACCGACAACACCGCTGGCTAGACTGCCCGCAACCGTTCACTTTTCCAGCGTCGGAACCGTCCAGAACTCAAGCGTCGTCGACAGC
>NCEJ01000173.1 GCA_002280615.1 Micrococcales bacterium 32-70-13
GCCGCGCCCGAGGCGATGGCGGGCACGATCGCCGCGGCGCCGCCGACGTCGCCGCGGCGCAGCGCCTGCGCGGCGCGCGCGAACAGCTGGGCGCTCGCGGGGCGGTCGGCGGGCTTCTTGGCGATGGCGGCGAAGACGAGGTTGCGCACGGGCTCGGCGACGGTGACGGGCAGCTCGGGCGGCGCCTCGTTGATCTGCGCCATCGCGATGGCCACTTGCGACTCGCCCGTGAAGGGGCGACGGCCGGCGAGGGCCTCGTAGGCGACGATGCCGAGCGAGTACACGTCGGTCGACGGCGACGCGGGATGCCCGCTCGCCTGCTCGGGAGACAGGTACTGCACCGTGCCCATCACCTGGCCGGTCGCGGTGAGCGGCACCTGGTCAGCGATGCGCGCGATGCCGAAGTCGGTGATCTTGACGCGGCCGTCGGGCGTGATGAGCAGGTTGCCGGGCTTGATGTCGCGGTGCACGAGGCCGGCCTGGTGCGCGGCGTGCAGAGCGGACGCCGTCTGCGCGACGAAGTCGAGCACCTGGTCGGCGGGCAGCACGCGCTCGCGCTCGAGGATGGTCGAGAGCGCCTCGCCGGGCACGAGCTCCATGACGAGGTAGGCGCTGCCCTCCTCCTCGCCGTAGTCGTAGACGTTGGCGATGCCCTCGTGGTTGACGAGGGCGGCGTGGCGCGCCTCGGCGCGGAACCGCTCGAGGAACCCGGGGTCGCCGAGGTACTCGTCCTTCAAGATCTTGATGGCGACGGTGCGCCCGATGACGAGGTCGGTGGCCTGCCACACCTCGCCCATGCCGCCGATCGCGACGCGCGACAGCAGCTGGTACCGGCCCCCGAAGGTCAGCCCGCTCGTGGGTCTCATCTGCTCAGCACCGCCTCAAATACTCGCTTCGCGATCGGGGCCGCGATCCGGTTGCTCGACCCCGACTGGCCGAGGCCCCCGCCGTCTTCGATGACGACGGCCACCGCGACCTGGGGGTTGTCCGCCGGCGCGAATCCGGTGAACCACAGGGTGTAGGGGGCCGTGTCGCCGTTCTCGGCCGTGCCCGTCTTACCGGCGACCGCGACGCCTTCTATTCTGGCATTGCTGGCCACGCCGTTCGACACCGCATCGACCATGAGCGCGGTCATCGTCTCGGCCGTGACGCGCGTGATCGGCTGGCTGAAGAGGGTCGGTTCGGGCTGCTGCACGATCGACAGGTCGGGCGCGATGATGCGGTCGAGCAGGGTCGGCTGCATGAGGTTGCCTCCGTTCGCGATCGCGGCGCTCACGAGCGCCATCTGCAGCGGCGTCACCCGCACGTCGTACTGCCCGAACGACGACAGCATGAGCTGCGCGTCGTCGAGCCCGGTCGGGAAGCTCGAGGGCGTCGCGGTCATCGGCACCTCGAAGGCGGTGCCGAAGCCGAAGGCCTCGGTGTAGCGCGCGAGCGTGTCCTCACCGAGCGCGAGGCCGAGCTGGGCGAAGGGGATATTGCAGCTGAGGCGCAGGGCCGTCGCGATCGTGGCGGTCTCACCGGGGCCGCACGTGACGCCGCCGGCGTTCGAGATCTCGTCGGTGCTGAGGGGAAGGGTGAGCCGCGCGGGGTTCGGGAAGGCGTCGTCGGGCGTGAACTGACCCGAGTCGATCGCGGCCGCGGCGACGAGCACCTTGAAGGTCGAGCCGGGGAAGTACAGGTCGCCGCTGATCGTGCGGTTGATGAGCGGCTCGTTCGGGTCGGCGAGCAGTTGGTCGTAGGCCTCGAGCACGCTCTGGGTGTCGTGCGCCGCGAGGCGGTTCGGGTCGAAGGTCGGGGTCGAGACCATCGCGAGGATGCGCCCCGTCGCGGGCTCGATCGCGACGACGGCGCCCTTGAGGTCGCCCATCGCCTCGAGGGCCGCCTGCTGCACGACCGGGTCGATCGTGAGCTGCACGGCCGCACCGCGCGGGCGTTGGCCCGTGACGAGGGCGCTCAACTGGTCGAGGAACTGCTCGTTCGCCGTACCGGTGAGGAAGTCGTTGTACGCGCCCTCGATGCCCGTGTTGCCCTGGTTGAGCGTGAAGTACCCCGTGATGGGCGCGTACAGGGTCGGCTCGGGGTAGACCCGGAGGAACGAGAAGGGCGA
>NCEJ01000174.1 GCA_002280615.1 Micrococcales bacterium 32-70-13
CCGCTCTCGACGCTCTCGGCCTCGGCGAGCTGGCGCTCGATGCCCGGGATGATCTCGTAGTTGAGCTTCGAGGCCTGCTGGTACTCGCCCTCGCGCATGTCCTTGTCGAGCGCGATGCGCGCATCGTTGAGGCGCGTCTTGAGCTCGCCGACGGCGGTCAGCCCCGACTTCTCGATGGTCCAGCGCTGCTGCAGGGCATCCCGCTGCGCCGTCTTCTCCGTGAGCTCCTCGCGCAGCTTCGCGAGCCGCGCCTTCGAGGCCTCGTCCTTCTCCTTCTTGAGCGCGAGCTCCTCGATCTCGAGGCGCGTCACCGCGCGCTTGAGCTCGTCGAGTTCGACGGGGCTCGACTCGATCTCCATCTTGAGGCGGCTCGCGGCCTCGTCGACGAGGTCGATGGCCTTGTCGGGCAGCTGGCGGCTCGTGATGTAGCGGTTGCTGAGGGATGCCGCGGCCACGAGGGCGCTGTCGGCGATCGAGACCTTGTGGTGCGCCTCGTAGCGCTCCTTGAGGCCGCGCAGGATCGCGACCGTGTCCTCCACACTCGGCTCGCCGACGAAGACCTGCTGGAAGCGGCGCTCGAGCGCGGCATCCTTCTCGATGTACTCGCGGTACTCGTTGAGCGTCGTCGCGCCGATCATGCGCAGCTCGCCGCGGGCCAGCATGGGCTTGAGCATGTTCGCGGCCGCGACCGAGCCCTCGCCGGCCACGAGGGCCGCGAGGTCGAGGCCCACGAGCTGCTTGTCCTTGAGCGAGTCGGGCACGTCGCCCGCGACGATGCGCTGCGCGAGGCCCTCGACGACGGCGGTCTTGCCGACGCCCGGCTCGCCGATGAGCACGGGGTTGTTCTTCGTGCGGCGGCTGAGCACCTGGCTGACGCGACGGATCTCGGCGTCGCGGCCGATGACGGGGTCGAGCTTGCCCGAGCGGGCGATCTCGGTGAGGTTGACGCCGTACTGCTCGAGGGCAGACTTCTGCTGCTCCTGACTGGAGGGGGCGCCCTGCATGTTGGCCATCGTGTGCACTCCTGGAGGCTGAACGCACGACAAACCTGAGTCGTGCTGACTCAAGTTTACGCGTCGTGCGCGGGGGGCGCCAGGGGAACCCGCCCCCCGGCGCACGCTCACGGCGAACGCGGAGGCTGCGCCGTGACGGTCGCCAGCAGCTCGCGCCACTGCGCGAGGGCACGCTCTGGCCCGGCCGACTCGGCCCAAGCGAGTGCAGCGCGCGAGAAGCGGTCGCGACGGTCCTCGTCGCGCAGCAGGCCGACGACGGCCGCGGCGAGCGCCGCGGGGTCGCCCGGGGGCACGAGCAGGCCCGAGACGCCGTCGGCGATCATCTCGGCCGGGCCGTAGGCGATGTCGTACGAGACCGCCGGGCACCCGCGCGCCATGGCCTCGGCGATCGCGAGCGACTGCCCCTCGTACACGCTCGTCACGAGCAGGCAGGCCGCCGTGCGCGTCTGCTCGGGCGCCGCGGCGACATGCCCGTGCAGGGTCACGTGTTCGGCGAGGCCCTGCTCGTCGATGAGCGCCTGCAGCTCGGCGCGCAGGGCGCCGTCGCCGTAGATGTCGAGGCGGGCATCCGGGATCTCGGCCACCACCTGCGCCCAAGCCCGGATCGCGTGGTCGATGCGCTTCTGCGCCGCGAGGCGCGCGACCATGACCGCGCGGTGCGCCTCGCGGCCCGCAGCGCCCGCGACCGTCTCGGGATGCCGCGCGACGTCATCGGGCACCCGCGCCGGATGCGGGATGACCCAGCCGGGCGCCTCCTCCGCGCCGCGCAGGCGCACGACGTCGGCGCGCTGCTCGTGTGTGAGCCACACGACGGCGTCGTAGCCCGGCAGGGTGTCGAGCCAGCCGCGCCACGTGACGTCGATCGGGCTGTTCCAGGCGTGCGGGGGCAGGGTGTGCGCGTTGTGCACGGTGTGCACGAGGTGCAGTGCGGGGGTGCCGATGAGCAGCTCGCCCACCTGGCGCGCCTCGGCGATCGCGACGATCGGCCGCTCGGGATGCTCGGCCACGAGCTCGGCCACGACCGCGTCGACCCACGCACGGTAGAGCCCGCGGAAGCCGGCGAGCCCGCCGAGCCGCTCGCCCGCGGGCCCGAGCACGTCGATGACGACAGGCGCGCGCCACCAGTCGGGCCGCGCGAGGTACGGCAGCCGGAAGAGCGGGGCGCCCTCGGCGTCGAAGAAGTCGGTGTGCACGATGCCCCCGTCGTCGCCGCGCACGAGCCGGCGCCAGGGGTGGCCGTGCGCGTCGAGCTCGGGGGCGTCGGGGGTCGAGCTCACCGGGGTGATGGTCGGAGCGAGGCCGGGGTCGGCGGCGTCTCGCAGCAGCGCCGGGCGGGCGCGCACCTCGTCGAGCAGGTTGCGCATGACCGTGTTCTCGTCGGCGAGGCCGAGGCGCCGGAACTCGGCGGCGAAGGGGCCGTAGTCGGGGTGCAGGTCGACCGTCAGGAGCGTGACCGGCAGCCCCGCCTCGGCGAGCAGCGCGGCCCGCTGCATCGTCGCGACGGTGTAGCCGCCGTCGAGCCCGGGCCGCAGGCGGCTCGTCACGATGACGCACGAGACCTCGGGCA
>NCEJ01000175.1 GCA_002280615.1 Micrococcales bacterium 32-70-13
TACGCGGGGCTCAGCGCGCCGGCGGGCGCGGCCCAGGCCGACATCCAGACGATCGCGGTCGACGCCGCGCATCGGGGTCGAGGCATCGGCGCCCTGCTCGTGGGCCGCATGCTCGACGAGGCCCGCGCGCGCCGCGTCGACGACGTGCTGCTCGAGGTGCGCGCCGACAACCCTGGCGCCCAGCGCCTCTACGAGCGCCACGGCTTCGCGCCCATCGCCGTGCGCCCCCGCTACTACCAGCCCGACGACGTCGACGCGATCGTCATGCGGTGGGAGGCGGGGTCGTGACCGCGCAGCCACTGGTCTTGGGCATCGAGTCGAGCTGCGACGAGACCGGCATCGGCATCGTGCGCGGCACGACCCTGCTCGCGAACGTCATCTCGTCGTCGATGGAGGAGCACGCGCGCTTCGGCGGCGTCGTGCCCGAGGTCGCCGCGCGCGCCCACCTCGAGGCGCTCGAGCCCGCCCTGCGCCAGGCGCTCGACACCGCGGGGGTGACGCTCGACGAGCTCGACGCGATCGCCGTGACGAGCGGACCGGGGCTCAGCGGCGCCCTGATGGTGGGCGTCGGGGCCGCGAAGGCGCTCGCCGTGGCGCTCGACAAGCCCTTCTACGCCGTCAACCACCTCGTGGGCCACGTGGGCGCCGACGTGCTGCGCACCGAGGGCGAGCCGCAGCTCGAGCTGCCCACGATCGCGCTGCTCGTCTCGGGCGGCCACACCTCGCTGCTGCACGTGCGCGACCTCACGAGCGATGTCGAGCTGCTCGGCGAGACGATCGACGACGCTGCGGGCGAGGCCTTCGACAAGGTCGCGCGCCTGCTCGGCCTGCCCTACCCCGGCGGCCCTCACATCGACCGCGTCGCGGCCGAGGGCGACCCGGCCGCCGTGCGGTTCCCGCGCGGCCTCACCCTGCCGAAAGACCTTGAGCGTCACCGGTACGACTTCTCGTTCTCGGGGCTCAAGACCGCGGTCGCGCGGCACGTCGAACGGCTGCGGGATGCGGGCGAGCAGGTGCCGGTCGCCGACATCGCCGCCTCCTTCCGCGAGGCGGTCGCCGATGTGCTCACGGCCAAGGCCATCGCGGCCTGCACCGACCTCGGGGTGCCGCGCCTGCTGCTCGGCGGGGGCGTCGCCGCCAACGCGCGGGTGCGGGGCCTGGCCGCCGAACGAGCCGCCGCGGCGGGGGTCGAGCTGCGCATCCCGCCCCTGTCGCTGTGCACCGACAACGGGGCCATGATCGCCGCCCTGGCCGCCCAGCTGATCGCCGCCGGGCACCCGCCGTCGTCGCTCGACGTGAGCGCCGATTCGACCCTGCCGGTGACCCAGATCCAGGCGTGACGCCGCGTGACGGCGCGCCCCCTCGCATCGTTGACACCCCCTCAGGGCACTGCCAGCATGGGGCGTGCCCGTTCGGGCCGCCACCGACCACCCACCAGGAGAACGCTCATGTCTGACGTCACCCCGCCCCCCGCCGCGCAGCCGGCGCCCACCCCGTACTCCTCGGCCCCGACCGGGCCCAAGACGAACACGCTCGCGATCGTCTCGCTCGTGCTCGCCTTCTTCATCTCGCTCGGCGCCGTCATCACCGGCCACATCGCGCTGGGCCAGATCAAGAAGACGGGCGAGGGCGGGCGCGGCCTCGCGATCGCGGGCCTCGTGCTCGGCTACCTGGGCCTCATCGGCGGCCTCATCTTCGCGATCATCTGGGTCAGCTTCTTCGCCCTCGCCGCTTCCAACGGCGGGTTCTCCTACTAGATCCGCAGGCAGTACCGAGGCTCGCACCGGGGTGAACCCCCGGTGCGAGCCTCTATCATGTGCGGAGCAACCCGTGCCTGACCCCCCCCGAGCCGAACGGCGTGACCTCGATGACCGACTCCACCACCCGCCTCCCCAACCGGTTGGCCCCTGTCGCCCTGATCCTCGCGATCCTCGTCCCGATCGCGGGCGCCGTGCTCGGCCACATAACTCTGCGCCAGATCGGGCAGACCGGCGAGAGCGGGCGCGGGCTCGCGCTCGCCGCGACCATCATCGGCTGGGTCGGTACTGTCGCCTGGTTCGCGTTCTGGGGCGTCTTCCTCGCCGCTATCGGCGCCATGGCG
>NCEJ01000176.1 GCA_002280615.1 Micrococcales bacterium 32-70-13
AGCGCGATGCCGGGGTCGCCGGGGTAGTGGTCGGCGAGGCGCCGCACGGTCGCCCAGCCCTCGGAGTCGCGGGGGTCGTGCTCGAGGGCGCGGGCGGCGGCGGTGAGGGCATCCACGATTCGCGAGATCTCAGGACCGCCCTCGATGAGCCAGCGCACGACGTCGGGCAGCGCGTCGTCGTCACTGAGGCGGGCGATGAGCGGTTCGAGCGCGGGCTCGCCGAGCGAGACGAGCGCGGCGTGCGACTCGGCCACCGGCCGGAATCCGGCGAGCGCGATGAACGGGTCGCTCAGGGCGTAGATGAGCTCGGGCTTGTGCAGCTCGTCCTTGTAGTTGCGCTCGGGGGCGTCGAGGGCGATTCCCGCCGCGTTCTCGCGGGCGAAGCCCTCGCGCGCCTGGGCGATCGTCGGGTGGGCCTGCAGTGAGAGCGGCTCGGCGGCGGCGAGCACCTTGAGCAGGAACGGCAGCTTCTCGCCGCGGGCCCTCAGCAGCGCCGAGAGGTCGGATGCTCCGCTCGCGTCTACCCCGACGATGCGTGCGGGCGAACCGGGGTGGTCGCCGAGCCACAGCTCGGCCTCGGGAGCGCCCGACGGCGTCGTTCCGAGCAGTTCGGCGATCGCCGTCGTCGAGCCCCAGGCGTAGGGGCGGGGCGTGTTCTCGATGCGCAGCAGCATGCTCTGACCTCCGGTCGACGGGTCCGCCACACGCATGGCGGGGTGACACGCTCGCGAAACGAACACACCCAATCGCGCAGAGGGACCGCGCCGAAGTACTGTGGAGTACTGACGTAGGTGGGGGCCAGGCGTGTCATTGATCAGCGTAGTTCTTGCGGCGGGCGTGGGTGCGCTTCTCGTCGCGACGTCGGTAGCGCCCGTTTCGACGACCGAACCGACGGATGTGACTTCGTCGTACTTGATTGAGGCCGCGACCAGCGCGTCGACCGCTGATGTCACCGAGATCGTCGAAGACGCCGGGGGCGACGTGACGGAAACGCTCACAGAGGTCATCGAAGGTGTCTCCGCTGAACTTTCTGAGGAGCAAGCGGCTGAGCTGCTCGATTCACCAGATGTCGCGGCCATATACGAGCACCAGCCGCTCCAACTCACCGAAACCCAGACCGACGCGCCGTGGGGTCTGTCCCGAATCGATCAGGTGGCACTGCCGGTCGACTCCTCGTACACCTACCCAAGTTCGGCGGGTGCAGGCATCCCGGTCTACGTTGTCGACACGGGTGTTTCAGCGAACGCGACGCAGTACCAAACGCGTTTGCTCCCCGGCCGAAACTTCGCCGCCGATAGGGCGATCGGTACCGACACCTCAGACTGTCAAGGACATGGCAGCCACGTCGCTGGGATTGTCGGCAGCACGACGTACGGGGTTGCCAAGTCCGCAACGATCGTGCCGGTTCGCGTATTCGAGTGCAACGGCTATGGCGATACGAACGCCCTGTTCGGCGCGCTCGACTGGATCGCCACCCAACCCATTGGTGTCGTCAATCTAAGCCTCTCTGTGACGACGGGCACGTTTGCGCCTCTCGACGACGCGGTGACGGCGCTCGTGAATGCGGGGTATGTCGTCGTTGTAGCAGCCGGCAACAACAACGGGCTGAACGCCTGCAACTACTCCCCTGGCAGCGCGCCTTCGGTACTGACTGTCGGCGCCACAACGTCGACTGACCAGCGCGCGAGTTACTCCAATATCGGGCCGTGCATCGACCTCTTTGCACCCGGCAGCCTCATCACGTCACTGAGCCACACGAGCTCAACTGCCGCTGAAGTCAAGTCCGGCACTTCGATGGCGACACCCCATGTCGCTGGTGCGGCCGCGGTTCTCTGGGCAATGAATTCGACGTCAAGTTCTGCGGCGATTCAAGGTCAGGTGGTTGATTACGCCGTCACGAACGTGATCGGGTCCGCTGGAGCAGGGTCCCCTAACAGGCTCCTCAACATCGGGCACACCGGCAGCGGTGGAGGCGTCGCTTTGCCGGCGCGTCTTGCTGACACCCGTCCCGGTAACGCCACCATCGATGGGATCACGCAAGGCGTTGGCGCTGTCGGTCCCGGTCAAACCCTGCGCGTTCCC
>NCEJ01000177.1 GCA_002280615.1 Micrococcales bacterium 32-70-13
GCGACCCACGATTGGGGGACCCGCCGGCTCACCGCCCCCGAACTGATCCAACGTCTCCTGACCCAGACGCAGATCCTGGTCAAGGACTCCCACACCGACCGTGACGGCCGCACAATCGACACGTTGAACGCCACCGAAACCGAGGCCGCGCAGGAGAAAGCCCGCCTGCTAGCTGAGCGGTTCGCCGGGTGGGTGTGGGAGGACCCCGAGCGTGGCGCGCGGCTGCAGGCCGAGTACAACCGCCGGTTCAACTCGATCGTGCTGCGCGATTACAGCGCCGAAGGCCAACAGCTGACGTTCCCCGGTTTGGTGCGCTCGTTCACCCCGCGGCCGCATCAGCGGGCGGCGGTCGCGCGGATGCTCAACGAGCCATCCGTGGGCCTGTTCCACGTCGTCGGGGCCGGGAAGACCGCGGAGATGATCATCGGCGCCACCGAACTGAAACGCCTCCAGATGATCCGCAAACCCGCGATCGTGGTGCCCAACAACCTGCTGGCGCAGTTCACCCGCGACTGGATGCAGCTCTACCCCCACGCCACAGTCCTGGCCGCCGGCGCCGATGACGTCACCGCCGACAAACGCCGCGCGTTCGTCGCCCGCGTCGCCGCCAACGACTGGGACGCGGTCATCCTCACCCGCACCGCCTTCCAAGCCCTCTCCCTGGACCCGCGCCGCGAACTGGACTACCTCACCGACCAGACCCGCGACATGCGTGCTGCGCTGGTCCGCGTCGCTGACGCCGGGGGCCGGGCCGAGTCCCGCGTCAAGGCCATCGAGAAGCAGATCCTGCGCGCCGAAGAGAAACTCAAAGCCAAACTCGACCAGCCCCGCGACCCCGGGATCTCCCAGGACCTCGACGCGAAACTGTGGTTCCTGCGCCACCGCTACGGGCATCGCGTGATCACCGGCGCCACCGCCACCCCGATCGCGAACTCCGTCACCGAGATGTACGTCATGCAGCACTACCTCGCCCCCCACCTCCTCACCGACGCCGGGATCAACGACTTCGACTCCTGGGCCGCGACCTTCGGGGAAGTGGTCACCGGCTTCGAAACCAACATCACCGGCGACAAGTTCCAACTCCGCGCCAGATTCGCCCGCTTCACCAACGTTCCCGAACTCCTCACCATGTTCCACTCCTTCGGCGACGTGAAAACCGCCGGCGACCTCAACCTGCCCGTCCCCACCATCGCCCCCCGCCACGACGGCACCCCCCTCCCGCAACTGCTCACCGTCGCGAAATCCGACGCCCTGGCCGGCTACATCGACGAGCTGGCCGACCGCGTCGACCTGATCGCCGGCCGACAGGTCGACCCCCGCGACGACAACATGCTCAAAATCGGCAACGACGGCCGCCTCGCCGCCCTCGACATGCGCCTGGTCACCGACCCCGACCAGCACCCCCTCCTCCACGAACCCGGCAAAGTCGACATCGCCGCCGCCGAACTCACCCGCATCTGGCACACCACCAAAGACCAGGTGTATCTGGATCCGGCCACCGGCCAGCCGTCGCCGATCCTGGGCGGGTTGCAGATCGTGTTTTGTGACCTGTCGACCCCCAGCGACCAGTGGAACATCTACCACGAGCTCCGCGACCAGCTCCACGCCAACGGACTCCCACCCGGATCGGTGCGGTTCATCCACGACGCCACCACCGACCAAGCCAAAGCCCGCCTGTTCGCCGACGCCCGTGCCGGGAAGATCGCCGTGCTGATCGGCTCCACCGCGAAAATGGGCACCGGCACCAACGTCCAAGACCGCGCCCTCCACGTCATGCACCTCGACGCCCCCTGGCGACCCGCCGACGTCACCCAACGCGAAGGCCGCGCCATCCGCCAAGGCAACCAGAACACCACCGTCCAAATCAGCCAGGTCATCACCGAAGGCTCCTTCGACACCTACATGTGGCAAACCCTCGAACGGAAAGGCCGGTTCATCGACCAGATCATGCGCGGCACCCTGGGCGGCGCCCGCGACATCGAAGACGTCTCCGAAGCCACCCTCAGCTTCGCCGAATTCAAAGCCATCGCCTCCGGTAACCCCCTCCTTCTCCACCACGCCGAAGCCCAACACGACCTGGCCCGCCTCACCCGCCTCGCCGAAGCGCACACGCACACCCAGATCGCGCTCCGGCACACCATCAGCAGCAGCCAGCACACCATCGAGCACCTCACCGGCCGGCTCCCCGAACTCCACACCGCCGCCGCACTCAGCGTGCCGACAGCCGGTGACGCGTTCCACATCACCCTCAACGGTCAGCGCTACACCAAACGCGGCGACGCCGCCGACCAGCTGCACGCCCTGTTCACCCAGCTAAACCTCCGACCCGACCAGCACATCGACCTCGGCCCTGTCGCCGAACTCGGCGGCCACCACATCCAGATGACCGCACTCGGCAACGGCAACATCGCCTTCACCCTCACCGCCGCCGGCGACACCCCCGCCGTCACGATCCCGTACGCGGACCTCGGCAACCCGCAGAAAGGCACCCTCACCAAACTCGAGAACCTGATCAGCCGAGCCCTGCCAGCCCTCATCGCCGGCCACGAAGAATCACTGGCCGAACACCACACCCGCCACGCGCACGCCACCGCCCTCCACGGGCAACCCTTCCCCCACCAGGACGACCTCGACACCGCCCGACAGCGCTACACCACCATCAACGAACAACTCACCCACCAAACCCCCCTCACCAGCCCCGACGACGCCGTCGACCGTGACCAGGAACGG
>NCEJ01000040.1 GCA_002280615.1 Micrococcales bacterium 32-70-13
CCCACCGCCGACTAGACCGGCCGGGCGTCAGGCGCCGGCGAGGCTCGCGATGCGCTCGATGAGGTCGCGTGAACTGAACGGCTTGACGATGTAGTCGTCGGCCCCGGCGGTGTAGGCGCGGTCGATGTCGCTCTGCTGCGACTTCGCGGTGAGCATGAGCACCTTCACCTCGTGGTCGGGGTCGTCGACGCGAAGTTTCTCGAGCACGTCGATGCCGCTGACGCGCGGCATCATCCAGTCGAGCACGATGACGCCGGGGCGCCGCGCGGCGATCATCTCGAGGGCGGTCTCACCGTCAGTGGCGCTCTCGACGTCGTGCCCGGCCGCGCGCACCCGGTTCTCGAGCAGCAGCAGCACGTCGGGTTCATCTTCGACGATCAAGACCTGCGCCATGGAGCCCCCGTATCGTCGCCTTGTCGCTAGTGTCTCATGCAGAGCGACATTCGCGGCACACCGAGGGTGTTCCTCGGCTCAGCAGAGGAGGCCCGATGAGCATCATCGCCCGCCTCGCCGCGATGTCGGCCCTTCGCCGGCGCGCTGTGATCGCAGTGCTGCTGGTGGCGACCGGCGTCATGGCATTTCTCTCGGTCGAGTTCAGCTTCTCCGACCCTGAACTCGCGGCGTGGTGGCCCGCTGCCGGCCTCGCCTCTGTCGCCGCCCTGCTCACTCGCCACCGAGAGCGCATGGTCGTGGTCGCTCTGGTGGTCGCGCTCACGGCGATCGGCAATCTCTTTGCGGGTCGCGACCCCCTGTTCGCCCTGCTTCTCGGGCTGGGCAACACCGTTGAGGTAGTCATCATCGCGGCGCTGCTCGGGCCCTACGGCGCCGTTCCGAGGCTCTCGACGGTGCGGCACGCCGGCCGGTTCATCGCCGTTGCTCTGCTCGGTGCCGCCGCCGCGGGAGCAGCGATCTCGGTGTCGGTGGCACTCTTTCTCGATCGCCCGCCTGTCGAGGCGTTCTTGCAGCTGACCGCGTCACATGCCACCGCGACGCTCGTCATGCTGCCGGTCGTCTTGGTGCCGATCACGCAGGTCACGGGGTGGCGCCGCCTCGAGGTCGTCGTCCAGTCGATCCTGCTGTTCGGAATCGTGGCTCTTCTGTTCTGGCCAGGAAACTCGTGGCCGGTCGCCTTCACTCCGGTGATCGGCATTCTCTGGTCGGCGTTCCGCTTTCCGATGCTGATCAGTGCCCTGCAGGTCTTTCTCACGTCGGCCGCCATGATCGTGCTGACGACGTTCGGGGGCGGACCCTTCGCTCTCTCCGACAGCGCCGGTCGGTCGATCGTCGTGCTCACTCAGACCTTCATGCTCGTCTTCGCGATCACGGCACTCGTGGTGTGCGCAGCTCGCGCCGACTGGGGCGCTGTCGTGAACCGTCTTCGCGCGCAAGAAGAGCTGCTGCGCACCGGCATCGTGGCCGCCGCGGTCGGCATCGTGATCGCCGAGCGCACCGACGGCGGGCTGCGGCTCGTCGCCCGCAACGATCGGGCATCGCGCATACTCGGCACGGGAGGCCCGCCGTTCGACATCGATGAGATCGATCGCGCCATCGAGGCTGCTGTCTCGGGCAACGTCGCCTTCGAACGAGACGGGCGCTCATTCGATGCGTCGATCGGCGAGCATCGCTCTGCTGATGGCCCGGGACTCGTCACGATCATCGTGACCGACGTCAGCGAGCGAGATGAGCGCGAGCGCGTCGCTCTCGAGAGCGCCGAGCAGTTGCGTCGCCTGAACGACCAGAAAGACGACTTCATCTCGGCCGTGAGTCACGAGCTGCGCACGCCGGTGACGAGCATTCTCGGCTTCAGCGAGCAGCTCGAGTCGTCGTCGCTGCCGCCTGAGGCCGCGCAGGCCGGCGAGATCATCGCTCGCAATGCGCGCCGCCTGGCCGACGTGATCGACGACGTGCTCGAGCTCAGCCGACTCAGTGCTCTCGGTGGGCCGCTCTCGGCCGCCGACCAGGTCGACCTGGTGAGGCTCGCGACGGAGTGCGCGAGCGACTCTGAGGGTCTCGCGCTGCGTCGTCGCGTTAGGGTGACGGTGTCGGCCCCCGACGGCCCCATCGTCGTGCGGTCGCGCGCGCGCGAACTGGTGCGGGTGTGCGCCAACCTGCTGTCGAACGCGGTGAAGTTCTCGCACGACGAGGGCACCGTCACGATCGACGTGCGCCGTGATGGCGAGGGCGCTGTCGTGCGCGTCATCGACCACGGCCTCGGCATTCCCGACGAGCACCGCGAGATGGTGTGGGAGCGCTTCGCGCGGGCCCCCATCGACAGCCACCGCGCCGTGCCGGGAACGGGGCTGGGGTTGCCGATCGTCAAGGCTCTCGTCGAGACCCGCCTCGGCGGAACCGTGTCGATCTCAGAGACGGCGGGCGGCGGCACGACAGCAGAAGTGCGCCTGCCGAGCGAGGCGCCAGCGCTATCGTTGGCGCACGAGGGCGACCGACCCTCCGCACCGAGTCGAGGATGAACCATGGATGCTCGAGGGCTTGCCGCTCGTCTCCACGACCTGCCCGCCCTGCCCCGGCGGGTGCTCATCGCCGCGCTCATCGTCGCGGCCGTCGGCATCGCCCGACTGAGCCTCGTCGCCATCAGCCCCGACGCCCCGATCGCCCTGTGGTGGCCGGCGATCGGCGTGCTGTTCTTCGCGGTGCTCGCTAGTCGAGGTCGCCGGCTCGCCGTGAGCGTCGTCGTCGTGATCGCGGTGGCGATCGGAAACCTGCTCGGCGGTCAGCCGCTCGAGCTCTCGCTCGCCTACGGCCTCACCAACGCGATCGAGGTCTGGGTCGTCGTGCGCGTTCTGACCGGGGGCGCGGCGCACGCGCGGTTCACGACGCTGAAGCACATCGGTCGCTTCTTGATCAGCGTCGCGGTCGGCACGCTGCTCTTCTCGATCTTGACCGCGGCGGCGGCGGCTCTGCTCGCCGGGGCCGACCCGGCCCTCGTCGCCTCGTCGCTCATCACCTCGCACGCCAGCGCGTTCTTCGCCGTCGCGCCGCTCGCCCTGGTGTCGCCAAGCATTCCCCTGCGGGTGCCCGCGTGGGAGCCGCTTGTGCAGACCCTCTCCCTGGTGTTTCTCACGGTCGTCGTCTTCGCCCTCGCGGGCGCGCTCGCGCTCACGTTCTTGATCATCACGACGCTCATGTGGGGGGCGTATCGACTGCCGCCGATGACGGTCGCCCTGCAGACGGTCACCCTGGCGGTCGCAGCGACTCTCGCCACCGCCACAGGTATCGGCCCCTTCGCCCTGCTGCTCGACACCGATGAGCGCGGAGCCGTCCTCGCGCTGCAGCTGTTCATCATGACCCACGCCGCCGCTGCGCTGTTCGTCTCGGGCCAGAGCGCGGACTGGAACAAGGCGGTTGACACGCTCGCGGCCCGCGAGCGCGATGCCACGCTCGTGGCCGATGAGCTCTTGCAGCTCAACGCGCAGAAAGATGACTTCATCTCGGCCGTCAGCCATGAACTGCGCACGCCCGTGACAAGCATTCTCGGCTTCTCTGAGCAGCTCGTCGACGCCGACCTCGACCCCGAGACTGATCAGGCCGGGCGCATCATCCATCGCAACGCGCGCCGGCTCGCCGACGTCATCGAAGACGTGCTCGAGCTCAGTCGCCTGAGCACGAATGAGGGCAGTACGCGCCCTCCGGCCGACCTCGACCTGTGCCTCTTGCTCGAGAACTGCATCGACGACACCCTTGTGCTCGCGCCCGCCGCACGCGCCGTGACTGTCGAACGTCAGTTGCCCGATGTCCCCGTGATCATTCACGCCGTCGAGCAAGATCTCGTGCGCGTCTTCTCGAACCTTCTCACCAACGCCTTGAAGTTCAGCCCTGCCGAGAGCACAGTCGTGGTTGAGCTCATCGCTCCAGCCGGATCAGCCTGGGTCGACGTGCGCATCGACGATGAGGGTCCCGGCATTCCGTTGGCTGAGCAAGAGGCGGTCTGGGAGCGCTTCTACCGAGTGCAATCACCTCAGCACCGTGACGTGCCCGGCACCGGCCTCGGCCTGCCGATCGTGCGCGCGCTCGTCGAGCACCGCATCGGCGGGCAGGTGACCTTGAGCTCTGACGGTGTGGCGGGCACGAGCGTCGTCGTGCGCATTCCGCGCGCGCCCCTGTCGATCGCTCCGCCGACTCAGTCGGCCGCGCGATAGTCGCCGGGCCAGGCGGCCAGCTGCCAGCCGAGCCACGGGCTGAAGGCGAAGGGTGCTGCTTCGACCGAGGCGCGAAGCTCGCTCGGGTCGACCCACGCCCACTCGGCGACCTCGTCGTCTGCGGGGGCCACGTCGGTCGCGGCACGCGCGACGTAGACCGGGCAGATCTCGTTCTCGACGATGCCCGAGGCATCGACCGCGCGGTAGCGGAAGTCGGGCAGAGCCACCTGCACGTCGGTGAGCTCGAGACCGAGTTCGCGCTGCGCTCGGCGCACGATCGCCTCGGCCGTGTCTTCGCCGGGTGCCGGATGCCCGCAGAACGAGTTCGTCCACACCCCCGGCCACGTGGCCTTGCCGAGCGCTCGGCGGGTGACGAGCACGCGCCCCTGCGCGTCGAACACGTGGCACGAGAACGCCAGGTGCAGGGGCGTGTCGACGGTGTGTACGGTCGCCTTGGGGGCTGTGCCGATGACGTCGCCGTCGTCAGACAGCAGCACGACAGTTTCAGGAATCTCGCTCATAGGCCGCGGTAGTCTGCTCGGGTGAAGAGGAACGACCAGTCGAGCCTCGCAGAGGCGCGAGCCGCCTTGGTCGACGCTGTGCTGCAGCGCTTCTTCAGCCTATCCAAGAAGCGCGCGGCTCCTCTGGGAGCCCACTACGAGCACCTCTGGGGTCTGCTCGAGCGCAACACGCAGGGCGGCAAGCGATTCAGACCGCGCATGGTCATGGCCGCCTATGAAGGACTCGGCGGCGAAGATCGGGATGCTGCTGCGTACGTGGGCGCGGCCTTCGAGCTGCTGCACACCGCCCTCATCGTGCACGACGATGTGATCGACCGCGATTTCGTGCGGAGGGGCATCCCGAACATCTCCGGCGCCTATCGCGACCACGCCGTCGATCGGGGCGTCAGCGTCGAGATCGCCGAGCACCGCGGAGTGTCGGCGGCGGTCATCGCGGGCGACCTCGCGCTCTTCAATGCCTACCGGCTCATCGACAAGAGCGGTGTGGGCTCGCCCGTGCGCGAACGCCTGCTCGACGTGCTCGATGAGGCGATGTTCACGAGCGCAGCGGGCGAGCTCATTGACGTCGACTTCTCGATCGACCCCGATATGCCGCTCGTCGACGACATTCTCACCATGGAGCGCCTCAAGACGGCGGTCTACTCGTTCGAGTCGCCCCTGCAGGCCGGCGCGATTCTCGCCGGGGCTCCCGAGAGCACGGTGGCGACCCTCGGCGAGTTCGGCCGCGATATCGGCATCGCCTATCAGATCGTCGACGACGTGCTCGGCGTGTTCGGCGAAGAAGAGGCGACCGGCAAGACCACGATCGGCGATCTGCGCGAGGGCAAGCGCACCGTCATGATCGCCTTCGCGTGCTCGACGCCGGCGTGGGCCCGCCTGTGCGAGCTCATCGGCAAGGCCGACCTCTCGCTCGACGAGGCGAGCGAAGCGCGGCTGCTGCTCATCGAGTGCGGAGCCAGGGCATTCGCCGAAGACCTCGCCCGCGGTTACGCCAACCGGGCCCTCGCGAGGCTCGCCGAGCCGCACATTCCCTCCGCCCTGCGCGACGAGCTGCACCCCGTCGCCGAGACCGTGCTGAAACGGGTGCGATGAACCGCCTGAGTCTCTACGACCGCGTCGCCGACGAGACAGCCTCGACCGTGATCCGCCGCTACTCGACCTCATTCGGGCTCGCGTCGCGCCTGCTCGATGCCCGCGTGCGCCAGCACGTCGAGAACATCTACGCGCTCGTGCGCGTCGCCGATGAGATCGTCGACGGCGGCGTCACCGACGCGGGCCTCGACAGTGTGCACGCCGCGCGCTACCTCAACGAGTTCGAGGCCGAGACCGAGGCCGCGATGCAGTCGGGCTACTCGACGAACCTCGTCGTGCACGCCTTCGCCCGCACGGCGCGAGAAGTGGGCTTCGGCACCGAGCTCACCGAGCCGTTCTTCCACTCGATGCGCATGGACCTCACCGATACCGAGCATGACCAGGCGAGTCTCGACCGCTATGTCTACGGCTCGGCCGAGGTCGTGGGGCTCATGTGCCTGCGAGCGTTTGTTCAGGGGATGCCCATCGACGCCGAGCAGGATGATCGCTTGGTCACCGGAGCACGAGCACTGGGAGCGGCCTTCCAGAAGGTCAACTTCTTGCGCGACCTCGCGGCCGACTTCGAGACGCTCGGGCGCAGCTACTTTCCCGGAATCCGCGTCGATTCGTTCACGGAAGAGGAGAAGCACCGCTTGCTCGACGACATCGACGCCGACCTGCGCACCTCTGCCGCGGTGATTCCCGAGCTGCCCAAGGGCAGCCGCCGTGCTGTTGCGCTCGCCCAGGGGCTCTTCGCCGAGTTGTCGGTGCGGTTGCGCAAGACCCCAGCGGAGCAGCTCGTGCGTGCGCGCGTGCGCGTGCCCGACCCCGTCAAGGCTCGCATCGCCCTCGGAGCGCTGGCCGGCCGCACCCCTCGACCGCGCCCCGCCGCGGCATCCCTCTCGATCGGAGCAGCATCATGAGTCGCGTCGTCGTCATCGGTGGAGGCATCGCCGGCCTGGCCAGCGCAGCTCTGCTCGCCCGGGATGGCCACGAGGTGACGCTCGTCGAGAAGCAGCCCGAGGTCGGCGGCCGCGCAGGGTCGTGGGAGAAAGACGGCTTCCGCTTCGACATGGGCCCCTCGTGGTACCTCATGCCCGAGGTCTTCGACCACTTCTTCAAGCTGTGCGGTACGAGCGCCGCCGAGCAGCTGCAGCTCGTCCAGCTCGACCCCGGCTACCGCGTCATCACGCAGGGCTTCGACACCCCGACCGACATCGCCGCCTCGCGCGCAGAGAACGTCGCCCTCTTCGAGTCGATCGAGCCCGGCGCGGGCGCGAAGCTCGAGGCCTACCTCGACTCAGCGCTCGACACCTACGAGATGGCGAAGAGGCGCTTCCTGTACACGAGCTTCGCCTCGCTCGGCCCGCTGCTGCGCGGCGACGTGCTCGTGCGCACCGCCAAGCTCGTGAAGATGCTGCTGCAGAACCTCGATGACTACGTCGCTCGGCGCTTCCGCGACCTGCGCCTGCGGCAGATCCTCGGCTACCCCGCGGTCTTCCTCGGTTCGTCGCCCTTCCTCACCCCGAGCATGTACCACCTCATGTCGCACCTCGACCTGACCGACGGCGTGCTCTACCCGATGGGCGGCTTCACGCGCCTCATCGAGCGCATCGCCGCGGTGACCGAGGAGCAGGGCGTGAGCATCCGCACCTCGTCGCCCGTCGCGCGCATCATCGTGGACCCGGCTGGGAAACGAGCACAGGGCGTGGAGCTCGAGGGAGGCGAAATCATCGAGGCCGACATCGTCGTCTCGGCGGCCGACCTGCACCACACCGAGACGCAGCTACTGCCCGCCGAGCTGCAGACCTACCCGCAGTCGTACTGGGACAAGAAGACGGCGGGTCCGAGCGCGCTGCTCATGTACTTGGGCGTGAAGGGAGAGCTGCCCGAGCTCGAGCACCACACGCTGCTGTTCACGGCGAACTGGCGCGAGAACTTCGAGTCGATCTTCGGCCCGCAGCCGACGCTGCCCGACCCGGCCTCGCTCTACATCTGCAAGCCGAGCGGCATCGACCCCTCGGTCGCGCCCGAGGGCCACGAGAACGTGTTCGTGCTCGTGCCGGCGCCCGCCGACCTCTCGTTCGGCCGCGGCGACGTCGACGGCGATGGCGACACCCCCCTCGAGGTCTACGGCGACCGCATCGTCGCGCAGATCGCCGAGTGGGCGAAGATTCCCGACCTCGCCGAGCGCATCGTCGTGCGGCGCACCTACGGCCCGGGCAACTTCAACGACGACCTCAACGCGTGGCGCGGCACGGCGCTCGGGCCGGCGCATATCCTCTCGCAGAGCGCGTTCTTCCGCGCCGGCAACGTCTCCAAGAAGGTCAAGGGCCTCTACTACGCGGGCGGCTCGACCATCCCCGGCATCGGCCTGCCGATGTGCCTCATCAGCGCCGAGATCCTCGTCAAGCGCCTGCGCGGCGATACCTCGACGGGCCCGCTGCCCGAGCCGATCGAGCGCACGGTGCACGCCGACACCGCCGCGGCCGCTGCCTGACGGCCGTTCCGAGCGATGTCCCTCGTGAACTTCGCCTACCTCGGTGCGCTCGCCGTAGCCCTCACGGGCATGGTGCTGCTCGACCGGCGCTTCGGTCTGTTCTTCTGGCGCGACGCGCGCCGGGCGGCGATCGTGCTCGTGCTCGGCGTCGTGTTCTTCCTCGTGTGGGACCTCGGCGGAATCCTGCTCGGCATCTTCTTCCGGGGGCAGACCGACTTCATGACGGGGCTGCTCATCGGCCCCGAGCTGCCGATCGAGGAGGTCTTCTTCCTCACCCTGCTCTGCTACAACACGATGAACGCCTACACGGCGGCGGGCGACTGGCTCGACGGCCGGTGGTCGCGCCGGGCATCCACCGCCACGATCGACGGGGGCGCCGCAGGATGACCTACACCCTCCTCAACGTCGTCTTCCTCGCCGTGGTCGCTCTCGTCGCGATCGCGGCCGTGGTCGCCCGCCGCGCCCCGCGCTGGCGCGCGGTGGGGCTCGCCGCCGTGCTGCTGCTCGCCCTCACGGCGATCTTCGACAACGTCATCATCGGCACGGGCATCGTGGCCTACGACGACAGCCTCATCAGCGGTGTGCTCATCGGGCTCGCCCCGATCGAGGACTTCGCCTACACCGTCGCGGCGCTCGTGCTGCTGCCCGCGGTGTGGGAGCTGCTGCGCCGCTCGCCCAGCCGCCATGATGGGGAACCGTGAGGACCCTCGGTCAGCTGCTCGTCAGCTCGCGCCCCCTGAGCTGGATCAACACCGCCTTCCCCTTCGCGGCCGCGTACCTGCTGACGACGGGCCGCATCGATGCGGCGTTCATCATCGGCACGATCTACTTCCTCATCCCGTACAACCTCGCGATGTACGGCATCAACGACGTCTTCGACTACGAGAGCGACCTGCGCAACCCGCGCAAGGGCGGCGTGGAGGGAGCGCTGCTCGATCCCAGCATCCACCGCACGACGCTATGGGCCGCGGTCATCACGAACGTGCCGTTCCTCGTCGCGCTGGTGGCCCTCGGCTCGCCGCTGTCGTGGCTCGTGCTCGCGGTCAGCGTCTTCGCGGTGATCGCCTACTCGGCGATAGGGCTGCGCTTCAAGGAGAAGCCCGTGCTCGACTCGATCACCTCGTCGACGCACTTCGTGAGCCCCGCCGTCTACGGCCTCGTGCTCGCGGGCGCGGTGTTCACGCCCGCGCTGTGGCTCATCCTCATCTCGTTCTTCCTGTGGGGCATGGCCTCGCACGCCTTCGGTGCGGTGCAAGACGTCATCGCCGACCGCGAGGGCGGCCTCGCCTCGATCGCGACGGTC
>NCEJ01000178.1 GCA_002280615.1 Micrococcales bacterium 32-70-13
GACGATCTCGCTGCCGCCGGCATCGTGCTCGAAGACTCACCGACCGCAACCGACTGGAGTATCGATGGCTAAGCCTGGGCGCCCTGGCGCGAGCAAGAAGAAGAAGGGCCCGACGGTCGGTTCGGGAGGCCAGGGTCGTCAGGCCCTCGAGGGCCGCGGCCCGACGCCCAAGGCGGAGGACCGCACGTGGCACCCGGCCGGCAAGCGGAAGGCCGCCAACGACCGGCTCGCCGCGGCGAAGAGCCGTGCCGGTGGCGGCAACGGGGGCGGCCAGCAGTCGAGCCGCTCGCGCGCCCCGAAGAAGAGCGCCGACGCCGAGGTCGTGAGCGGCCGCAACTCGGTGCTCGAGGCGCTGCGCGCGAAGATCCCCGCGAGCACCCTCTACATCGCCTCGCGCATCGAGATGGATGACCGGGTCAAGGAGGCGCTGTCGCTCGCGACCAAGCGCGGCGTGCCCGTGCTCGAGGTCATGCGCCCCGAGCTCGACCGCATGACGGGCGAGAACTCGGTCAATCAGGGCATCGCCATCTCGGTGCCGGCGTACGAGTACGCGCACCCGATGGATCTCGTCTCGCGAGCGATCGACCGCGGCCAGACGCCGCTGCTCGTCGCGCTCGACGGCGTGACCGACCCGCGCAACCTCGGAGCGATCATCCGGTCGACGGCCGCATTCGGCGGGCACGGTGTCATCGTGCCGCAGCGCCGGTCGGTGGGCGTGACTGCCGCCGCGTGGAAGACCTCGGCGGGGGCCGCGGCCCGCACGCCCGTGGCGATGGCCGCGAACCTGACGCAGACACTGAAGGCCATGAAGGCCGAGGGCGTGTTCGTGCTCGGCCTCGACGGCGGCGGCGACATGCAGTTGCCGAAGCTCGAGCTCGCCGACCGCCCTCTCGTGATCGTCGTCGGCAGCGAGGGCAAGGGCCTGTCGCGCCTCGTCACCGAGACGTGCGACGCGATCGTGTCGATCCCGATCTCGGCCGCGACCGAGTCGCTCAACGCGGGCATCGCGGCGAGCGTCGCCCTCTACGAGGTCGCCCGGAGGCGCGCGGCGTTGTAGCGGGTCGCGCGTCGGCTTGACAAAGTGTTCACCAGGGCTAAACATGGTGTCTCGTCAGAGTCGATCGATCAGGAGGACGCGATGAGCGCTCGCTACGTGGTTCGCACCGCCGACCAGGCCGACTACCGCGACCCGGGGGCCCTCGCCCCTGACTCCTCCGGCTTCACCCGCTGGTGCGCGGTCGGATTCGACGACGGCGCCGCCCACACCGACTTCGGGATGTCGCGGCTCGAGCCCGGCGGCGTCGTGCCCACGCACGTGCACTCGGTCGAGGAGTCGTTCCACGTGACCCCCGAGGCCACCGTGCACCTCGTGGCGGGCGACTACGGCGTCATCCCGCTCGGCGTGCCTCACTCGTGGCACGCGGTCGGCGACGTGCCCGCTGTGTGGAGCGACATCTACTCGCCGCCGCCGCGCGCGCACCACGGCTACGACACCTTCCGGGTGCCCGACATCGCCCCCGGTACCCCCGTCGCGGTCGACCCGCGCGACCCGCGCACGCGCTCGTTCGGCGCGATCACGACCGAGCAGATGAACCCCGGCAAGCAGTCGCAAGAGCTTCTCGCGCAGTCGGCGAGCATGCGCACCGCGCTGCTCGTCTACAGCGGCATCTCGCTCAAGATGATGGTCGACAGCGACCTCGGCTCGGTGCTGCACACCATGTTCATGGTGCAGTACGAGCCCGATGGCGTCGCGGGCCCGCACGACCACCCGCTCGAAGAGGCGTACCTGATCCTCGACGGCGAGGTCGACGCGACCTTCGACGGCTACGAGGTGCGCATGAAGCCCGGCGACATCGCCTGGGCGGGCGTCGGCTGCGTGCACTCGTTCCGCGCCGTCGGCGAGCCCGTGCGGTGGCTCGAGACGCAGTCGCCCCAGATGCCCGCGCGCCACGCCTACCGTTTCGCGCGCGACTGGACCTACCTGTCGGACAAGCTCGGCTCCGAGTAGCCCGGCCGCATCGCACCAGACCGAAACGCTCAAGGAGGAGCAGTGACTCAGCGCACCATCGTCGTCGTCGGCGGAACATCCGGGATCGGCCTCGAGATCGCCAAGGAGGTCGTCGCGCGCGGTGACCGCGTGGTGCTCACCGGGCGCGACCAGGAGCGGGCCGAGGCGATCGCCGCCTCGATCGGCGAGGGGGCCACGGGCCTCGGCGTCGACATCTCCGAGCCCGAGACGATCGCCGCGAGCCTCGCGAGCATCGGCGAGGTCAACGGCCTCGTGCTCGCGGCCATCGAGCGCGACGCGAACTCGGTGCGCGAGTACGACATCACGCGGGCCCGCCGCCTCGTGACCCTCAAGCTCGTCGGCTACACCGAGACCGTGCACGCGCTGCTCGACCGCCTCGTGCCGACCGTCGACACCGGCATCGTGCTCTTCGGCGGTCGCGCGAAGGACGCGCCGTACCCCGGCTCGACCACGGTCGCGACGATCAACGGCGGCGTCGAGGGCCTCACGCACTCGATGGCGCTCGAGCTGGCCCCCATGCGCGTGAACGGCCTGCACCCCGGCATCATCGGCGACAGCCCCTTCTGGGCCGACAAGACGGCGGCGCTCGAGGGCTACCAGTCGCGCACGCCCGGCGGCACGCTCGCGACGATGGGCGACATCGTCGGCGCCACGATGTTCCTGCTCGACAACCGCGGCGTCTCCGGCATCAGCCTCAACGTCGACCGCGGCTGGCGCCTCACGTAGCCGGAGACAGCATCCCTCGCCGGTGGGCGAGGAGAGCGAGGGATGCCGCGCTCGCGACGAGCACGGCTCCCATGACCCCGACCGCCGCGTAGCCGGCGAGCAGGAAGAGCTGCGAGCCGATCGCGGTGGCGAGCGAGCCGCCGAGGAACGTGGCCGCCATGTAGACGGTGTTCGCACGGCCGTTCTCGCTGGGGTCGACGGAGGCGAGCGCGACGGCCTGGGTCGACACCTGCTCGCTGCTGACGCCCGCCGACACGAGGAAGAGCGCCACGAGGGTCAGTGCCAGCACCGAGGGCACGACGGCGATGAGCACGGCACCCGCGAGCGCGGCGGCGATGCAGACCGTGAGCGAGCGCCGGATGCCGTAGCGCGCGTGCAGGGGCGCCGCGGCGATCGTCGCGATGCCGCCGGTGAGCCCGGCCAGGCCCACGAGCGAGGCCTGCGTGACGGTCAGGCCGAGCTCGGTCACGGCGTAGACCGTGGTCATCGACCACAG
>NCEJ01000179.1 GCA_002280615.1 Micrococcales bacterium 32-70-13
GCTCGGCCACGGCGATCGCCGTACGCTCCCCCGCCTCGAAGTCGCTCAGCTGCGGCGACTCGCTCGGCACGTACCGACCCGTCAGGTCGGCCTCGCCGACAGGCAGCTGCGGGATGCCCGCCCCGACCGGCCCGTACCCCGCAGCCACGGCGAGGCTCGCGCCGCCCTCGGTCACGAAGTGCCGGATCACCCAGTCGCCCGGCTCGCCCGCGGCACCGGACGGCTCGTCGCCGCTCAGCCGGCCCGTGACGATGAGGTCGTCGCCGGGCATCCACTCGCCGCTCACGCTCACGAGCCGACCGCTCGCATCGGTCGTCATGACCTGCTGGGGCTCGGCCACCGACTCGAGCGGCACGGGCGTCTCGGTGTCGCGCTCGTCGGCGACGGTCGATTCGAGCGAGCGCTCGAGCTGCCACTGCCCGAGGGCCGCGAACCCCGCGGCGACGCCGAGCGCGAGCAGCAGCGCGGCGATCCAGCGGGGGCGCCGCGCGATGGCCCAGAAGCCCGGCACGCGCGCGGGCTCGACGGTCGTCGACATCGTCGGGTGACCTCCTGGAGCCGGGGCGGTTCGAGTCAGCCGGCGGAGTACGGCGCCACGACGACGTCGACCCGCTGGAACTCCTTGACGTCGGAGTAGCCCGTCGTCGCCATCGATCGTCGCAGAGCGCCCATGAGATTGACCTGACCGTCGGCCGTCGTGCTCGGACCGAACAGCAGCTGCTCGAGCGGGGCGAGCTGGCCGACGTGCACGCGCTTGCCGCGCGGCAGCTCGGGATGGTGCGCCTCCGCGCCCCAGTGCCACCCGCCGCCCGGAGCATCCGTCGCCCGCGCCAGGGTGCTGCCCAGCATGACCGCGTCGGCGCCCATCGCGACGGCCTTGACGATGTCGCCGCTCGTGCCGAGGCCGCCGTCGGCGATGACGTGCACGTAGCGGCCGCCCGACTCGTCCATGTAGTCGCGGCGCGCGGCGGCGACGTCGCTCACTGCGGTGGCCATCGGGGCGTGGATGCCCAGGCTCAGGCGCGTCGTCGAGGCGGCCCCGCCGCCGAAGCCCACGAGCACCCCGGCCGCACCCGTACGCATGAGGTGCAGCGCGGCGGTGTAGGTCGCGGCGCCGCCGACCATGACGGGCACGTCGAGCTCGTAGATGAACTTCTTGAGGTTGAGGGGCTCGCTGCCGTTCGACACGTGCTCGGCGCTCACGGTCGTGCCGCGGATGACGAAGAGGTCGACCCCGGCGTCGATGACGGCCTGGTGGTGCTCCTGCGTGCGCTGGGGGCTGAGCGCGCCCGCGACGGGCACGCCCGCCGCGCGGATCTCGGCGAGCCGCGCGCCGATGAGCTCGGGCTTGATGGGCTCGGCGTAGATGCGCTGCATCTCGGCCGTCGCGCCCGCCTCGTCGAGCTCGCGGATGCGGGCGAGCTGCGCCTCCGCATCCTCGTAGCGCGTCCAGAGGCCCTCGAGGTCGAGCACGCCGAGGCCGCCGAGCCGCCCCATGGCGATCGCGGTGGCGGGGCTCACGACCGAGTCCATGGGCGCGGCGATGACGGGCATCGCGAAGGTCAGCGCGTCGATGCTCCACGCGAGCGACACGACCTCGGGGTCGCGCGTGCGGCGGCTGGGCACCACGGCGATGTCGTCGAACGAGTACGCCCTGCGCGCCCGCTTGCCTCGGCCGATCTCGATCTCCATCACCCCGCCAGCCTATCGGGCGGGCGCGCGCGGGTAACGTGGCGATCGTCAGCGACAGGAGGGCACCATGACCGGCAGCGCACTGAGCATCGAGCGACCCGGCGAGCGCGGCGTCGCGCCCCTGCGCATCGCCGTCGTCGGCGCCGGCGGCTGGGGGGCCCAGCACGCGCGCGTTGTCACCGAGCGCATCGACACCGAGCTCGTGGGCGTGGTCGGTCGCGACCCGTCGCGCACCGCCGCCCGTGCGGCCGCGTACGGCACGCGCGCGTACACCTCGATCGGCGGGATGCTCGAGGCCGAGCATCCCGATCTCGTCATGGTCAGCCT
>NCEJ01000041.1 GCA_002280615.1 Micrococcales bacterium 32-70-13
ACCGCGTGGAAGTCGTCGCGCACGCTCGCCAGCAGCGCGCGCACGTCGGCGGCGACGCGCGCGTGATCGGGGCCTCCGAGCACGACCCCCACGAGGGGCACCGACTCCCCCTCGATCTCGTGCAGCGCCGTGAAGAGCAGGCACGCCCCCGCCTCGTCGAGGGTGCCGGTCTTGAGCCCGGTCACGCCGTCGACGCCGACGAGGCGGTTGCGGTTCTCGAAGGTTCCGACGCCCGGAACGGTCACCGAGGGCAGGGCGGATGCGGCGCTCACGACAGCGTCGGCCGCCGCGACGCGGCCGAGCTCGAGCAGCGCGCGGGGCGACGCGGTGTTGCCCGGCGAGAAGCCCGTGGCGTCGGCGATCGAGATGGTCGTGAGGCCGCGCTCGTCGAGCCAGGTGCGCGCCGCCGACAGGTAGGCATCCATCGAGCCGAACGCCCACGTGGCGAGGGTCTCGGCGTAGTTGTTCGCCGACTGCACCATCATCAGCTCGATGACCTGACGCTCGCTGATCGCGAGGCCCACTGGCGCCGGGGCGGTCGTGCCGCCGATCGCGGCGTATCGATCGCGCAACCGGGCATCCGCCGCCGTGAGCGTGAGGGTGGCGCCGGGTTGCTCCGCCGCGATCGGGTGCGCGTCGAGCACGACGAGGGCCGTGACGACCTTGGTGATGGAGGCGATGGGCCGCGGGGTGTCGAGGTCGCTGCCCGCGTAGATGCGCCCGTCGACGACCCCGCCGATCGCGCCCGCGCCGTAGCCGGGCAGGGTGACCTCGGCGGCGGGTGTCGAGATGGCGGTAAGCGGCTGCAGCGTCGCCGCAACGGCGGGAACCGGGGCCAGCAGCGCGTACGCGGCGTAGGCGACCGCGAGCCCTCCGACAGCGAGCCCCGCGAGGGCCGCCGCGGCCCGCGCGCGTGCCCGCCGCGCGTGCCCCGCGACGACCGCGGGACTCATGCCGAGTCGCGCCAGACGATCTCGGTCGCGAGCAGCGCGCCGTTCGCCGCGAGCGAGCCCGTGCGCACTTGCTCGAGCACGAGCTCGGCGGCGCGAGCGCCGAGCTGGCCCGCGGGCTGCCGCACGGTCGAGAGCGCGGGTTGCGCCCGCACCGCCCACGAGCTGTCGTCGAACCCGACGATGCCGACGTCGGCCGGCACGCGGCGCCCGGCGTTGCGCAGCGTCTCGAGCGCCCCCGCGGCGATCGCGTCGGAGGCGGCGAACACGCCATCGATTGCGGGATCGCGCGCGAGCAGGGCGGCCATGCCGGCCACGCCGGCGGCGTACGTGTAGAAGCGCTCCCGGGCCACGAGGGAGTCGTCGAAGGCGTCGCCCATGGCCTCGCGGAACCCCGCGAGTCGATCGCGGCCGGAATCGCGGTCGAGGCCCGCGGCGATCATCCCGATGCGGCGTCGACCGGTGCCCCGCAGACGCCCGGTGATCTGGCGCGCGGCACCGCGGTTGTCGATGCCGACCCAGGGCAGCTGGGGCTGGTTGTCGGGGCGGCCGACCATGACGGCCGGCAGGCGCAGGTCGGCGATCGCCTGCGAGATCGGGTCGTCCTCCCGCGCCGAGACGATGATGGCGCCGTCGACGAAGCCGCCGCCGAGGTAGCCCGTGACGCGCCGGGAATCGCGCTCGGTGTCGATGATGAGGGAGACGAGCTGGTAGTCGGCGGCCGAGAGGGCGGCGTTGGCGCCGAGCAGGATGGCGCCGATGTTCGGGTCGTCGATGAACACCGAGTCGGGCTCGTGCACGATGAGGGCGATCGCCCCGGAGGACTGCTTCGCGAGGTTGCGGGCCGCCGTGTTGCGCACGTACCCGACCTTGGCGATCGCTGCCTCGATGGCCTCGCGGGCGGCGGCGGAGACGTAGGGCTCGCCGTTGAGCACGCGGGAGACGGTGCCGCGCGAGACCCCCGCCTCGGCCGCCACGTCGAAGATCGTGGCGCGCTTGTGGCGGGTGGCGGGGGTGGTCACGCGCTCAGTGTAGCCACGGTCTCCGCCGCGCACGGGGCGCGCCGTCGAGGTCGATGGTTGACAGGCCCACGCGGTCGTGCATACTCTGTGAGCGCTCACAGAAAATCGTCCCCCGAAGTGGTCACAGCTGTCTGTGCACGCTCACAGGGGTCGATGGCCGGAGCGACGACGATGTTGACCCCGCCCTCGGAAGGACGGCCTGTGACCACTCCCCTGACCCTCAGCCACGAGCAGCCGCTCGTTCCCGGCTGGGCCACGGGCACGATCACCCTCGGCTGCGACTACAACCCCGAGCAGTGGGACGAATCGGTCTGGCACGACGACATCGCGCTCATGCGCGAGCTCGGTGTCGACCTCGTCGCCATCAACATCTTCGGCTGGGCGCAGCTGCAGCCCCAGCCCGGCCCCATCGACTTCAGCCGCCTCGACCGCATCCTCGAGCTGCTGCATGCTGCCGGCATCCGGGTCAACCTGGGCACGGGCACCTCGTCGCCGCCGCCGTGGCTCGCGCGCGTGCATCCGGAGACCCTGCCGCAGCATGCCGACGGCACGATCGCGTGGCCGGGCGGCCGGCAGGCCTGGTGCCCCAGCTCCGACGTGTTCCGCCAGAAGGCGCTCGAGCTCGTCACCGCGATGGCCGACCGCTACGGGCAGCACCCCGCGGTCGCGCTCTGGCACGTCTCGAACGAGCTCGGCTGCCACAACGCGCTGTGCTACTGCGATGCCTCCGCCCGCGCCTTCCGCGCATGGCTGCGCGACCGCTACACCACGCTCGACGCCCTCAACACGGCGTGGGGCACGGCCTTCTGGAGCCAGCGCTACGGCACATGGGACGACGTGCTGCCGCCGCGCACGACGCGGTCGGCCGGCAACCCCGCGCAGCTGCTCGACTTCAAGCGTTTCTCCTCCGACGCCCTGCTCGAGTACTACCGCGCCGAGGTGGCCGTGCTGCGCGAGCGCTCGACCGCCCCCGTCACCACCAACCTCATGGTCACCGCGCACATCCAGACGCAGGACTACTTCCGCTGGGCGCCCGAACTCGACCTCATCGCGAACGACCACTACCTCGACCACCGCCTGCCCGACCCGCTCGCCGAGCTCGCCTTCAGCGCCGACCTCACGCGCGGGCTCGCGGCCGGTGCACCGTGGATGCTCATGGAGACCTCGACGAGCGCCGTCAGCTGGCAGCCCGTCAACCATGCCAAGCGCGAGGGCGAGCTCGTGCGCACCGTGCTCGGTCACGTCGCCCGCGGGGCCGACTCGATCTGCTTCTTCCAGTGGCGCGCCTCCCGCAGCGGGGCCGAAAAGTTCCACTCGGCACTGCTGCCGCACAGCGGCACCGCCGGGGAGGGCTGGGCGCAGAGCATCGAGCTCTCGGGGCTGCTCGACCGCCTCTCCCCCGTCGTCGGCTCGCGCGTGCACGCCCGCGCCGCGCTTGTCTTCTCGTGGGAGGCCTGGTGGGCCGCCGAGGGCGACACCCAGCCGAGCAGCCTGCTGCGCTACCTGCCCGAAGCGCACCGCTACCACCGCGCGCTGCGCGCCCTCGGCGTCACGGTCGACGTCGTCGCGCCCGGTGCCGCCCTCGACGGCTACGACCTCGTCATCGTCCCGACGCTGTACACGGTGACGGATGCGGGTGCGACCGCGATCGCCGACGCCGCTCACCGGGGTGCGACCGTGCTCATCACGCCCTTCAGCGGCATCGTCGACGAGCACGACAGCATCCGCCCCGGCGGCTACCCCGGAGCCTTCCGGGCGCTGCTCGGCCTGACGGTCGACGAGTTCCGGCCGCTCGCCGCCGACGCGACCGTCGCCCTCTCGTCGGGCGCGCGCGGCAGCATCTGGAGCGAGACGGTGCGCGTGGCCGATGCCGAGGTGATCGCGACCTTCGTCGACGGCCCCGCCGCGGCATCCCCCGCTCTCACCCGCCGTGCCGCGGGCACCGGCGCCGCCTGGTACACCGCGACCGTGCTCGACGACGACGGCGCGCTCGCCCTGCTGCGGCGGCTGTGCGCCGACGCTGGGGTGCCGGTGCTCGAGGTCGGTCCCGATGTCGACGTCGTCACGCGCCGCACACCGACGGCCGAGTTCACCTTCATCATCAACCACCGTTCCGAGCCCGTCACGGTGCCCGTCGCGGGTCTCGACCTGGTTGCGGGCGAGACGGTCACCGACGCGACCCCGCTCCCCGCGGGGGCCGTGCGCGTCGTCATGTCAGAGAGGAGCGACCATGGCGCGTGACACCGCTGTGCGTGAGCCCGCCGTCCGGGCATCGAGAGCCGTCCGCCATCGAGGGGCGCTCGCGGTCTTCCTCGTGCCCTTCGGCGCGCTGTTCGTGCTGTTCTACCTCGTCCCGATCCTCTACGCGATCTACCAGTCGTTGCTGACGGTCGAGCGCGAGGGCACCTTCGGGCCGGCCGTGCAGGTCTTCGGCGGGCTGACGCAGTACATCTCCGTGTTCCAGAACGAGCCGTTCTGGGCATCCATCGGCCGCGTGCTGCTGTTCGGCGTCGTGCAGGTTCCGATCATGCTCGGCGTCGCGCTCGTGCTCGCCCTGCTGCTCGACTCGCCGCTCGTGCGGGGCTCGAAGTTCTTCCGCCTGGCGTTCTTCGCCCCGTACGCGGTGCCGAGCGTCATCGCGGCGATCATGTGGGGCTTCCTCTACTCGCCCAACCTCTCGCCCTTCACGGCGGTGACCGGCGCCGTCGACTTCTTGTCGGCGGAGACCGTGCTGTGGTCGATCGCGAACGTCGTGACCTGGGTCTACGTCGGCTACAACATGCTCATCATCTACTCGGCGCTGCTGTCGATCCCGCAGGAGATCTACGAGGCCGCCCGCCTCGACGGCGCGAACCAGTTCCGCATCGCGCTGTCGATCAAGATCCCGCTCGTCGTGCCGGCACTCGTGCTCACCGGCATCTTCTCGATCATCGGCACGCTGCAGCTGCTCGCCGAGCCCCAGGTCTTCCAGAGCTTCTCGAACGCCGTCACGAGCACCTTCACCCCGAACCTCACGATCTACTCGACCGCGTCGGTGCCCAACATCAGCCTCGCCGCGGCCATGTCGGTCGTGCTCGCCCTGGCGACCTTCGTGCTCTCGTTCACCGTGCTCAAGCTCACGCAGCGGAGGACCGCGCAATGACCGTCTCCACCGACACCCGGGCCCTGCGCACGCAGGGCGTGAAGAAGCGCCCTGCCCGTGACGGCGGCATCCGCGAGAGCGCCGTCTCGCGCACCGTCGCGATGGCGGTCATGATCGTCGCGACCCTGTACTTCCTGACGCCGCTGTGGTGGCTGCTCGTGGCCTCGACGAAGACGCGTGGCGACTTCACGACGACCAACCCGCTGTGGTTCGCCGACTTCGCGCTCTTCGACAACATCGCCGCGCTCGTCACCTACCGCGACGGCGTCTTCCTGCAGTGGCTCGGCAACAGCGCGCTCTACGCGGGCGTCGGCGCCCTCCTCGCGACGCTCATCGCGGCGATGGCCGGTTACGCGATCGCCAAGTACACCTTCCGCGGTCGCGAGACGCTCTTCAACGTCATCCTCGGTGGCGTGCTCGTGCCCGCGACGGCCCTCGCACTGCCGCTCTTCCTGCTGTTCAGCCAGGCGGGCGCGACCAATACGATCTGGGCCGTCCTGCTGCCGAGCCTCGTGAGCCCCTTCGGCGTCTACCTCTCGCGCATCTACGCCGCGGCGAGCGTGCCCGACGAGATCATCGAGGCGGCGCGCATCGACGGTGCCGGAGAGGTGCGCACGTTCTTCACGGTCGCGACGCGCCTCATGGCGCCCGCCCTCGTCACGATCTTCCTGTTCCAGTTCGTGGCGATCTGGAACAACTTCTTCCTGCCGCTCATCATGCTGCGCGACGAGAACCTCTTCCCCGTCACGCTCGGCCTCTACGTCTGGAACACCCAGGTGAGCCAGATCCCCGACATCCGCGCCCTCGTCGTCATCGGGTCGCTGCTGTCGATCATCCCCCTCATCGTCACCTTCCTCGCACTGCAGCGGTTCTGGCAGTCGGGGCTGGCGAACGGCGGGCTCAAGTGAGCATCCGCCGACAGCCCCTCGGCCGCGACGCGGCCGTGCGGAGCAGCACCACCACCACCCATCGAAAGGAACACAGCATGGCGATCTCACTCGTCGCACGTGCGGGGGCCATTGCGGCCATCTCCGCGCTTGCGTTGACGGCCTGCTCGACCGGCGGCACTGACGCCCCCGGTGCGAGCGGCGACTGCGCCCCCTCTGACGGCCCCGTCACCCTCACCTTCACGAGCTGGCTCCCCGGCGTCGAGGAGGCCGTGGAGATCTGGAACGAGGAGAACCCCGACATCCAGGTCGAGGTGCAGACGGGCCCGAACGGCAACGGCGGCACCTACCAGAACTTCTTCAACCAGCTCGCGGCCGGCAACGCGCCCGACCTCGGTCAGATCGAGTTCGACGCCATGCCGAACTTCCGCGTGCAGGACGGTCTCGAGAACATCGCGGCGTGCGAGGGCATCCTCGAGGCCGAGGACCAGTTCGTGCCGTGGACCTGGAGCCAGGTGACCTTCGGCGAGGAGGACGCGGTCTACGCGATCCCGCAGGACACGGGCCCCATGGCCATGTTCTACCGTGCCGACCTCTTCGAGGCGGCGGGCATCCCCGTTCCCACCACGTGGGAGGAGTACGAGGCTGCTGCAGTGCAGATCCGTGCGCAGGGCGGCTACATCAACAACTTCTCGCAGAGCGACATCAACGCCTTCGCGGGCCTGGTGTGGCAGGCGGGCGGCGAGTGGTTCTCGAACGACGCCGACGGCTGGACGGTCGACCTGACCGGCGCCGAGACCACGCAGGTGGCTGAGTACTGGCAGGGTCTCATCGACAACGACCTCGTCGCTGTCTACCCGCCGTGGACCGACGAATGGAACGCCGCCTACAACTCGAGCGAGCTGTGGACGTGGGTCTCCGCTGTCTGGGGTGCCAACACGATCGCGAGTGGCGCACCTGACACGGCCGGCAACTGGGCTGTCGCCCCGATGCCGCAGTGGGAGGCCGGCGCCAGCGCCGCGGGCAACTGGGGTGGCTCGACCACCGCGGTGCTCAAGGGCTCGGACCACCCGTACGAGGCCGCGCAGTTCGCGCTCTGGCTGAACACGGATGCCGACGCGCTGACCGCGATGAACCGCACGGCGAACATCTACCCGGCGACGATCGCGGGCGCCGAGCTGCCCGTCTTCGGTGAGGGCGTGGAGTTCTACGGCGGTCAGAAGATCTACGAGGTCTTCGCCGAGGCCGGCAACAACGTCGACCCCAACTTCACCTGGGGCCCGACCATGACGCAGGTCTACAACGATGTCGCTGACGGCTTCTCCGGCGCCGTCTCGGGCAGCGGTACGCTTCTGGATGCTCTGACCGCTGGTCAGGACGCCACGATCGCAGCCCTCAAGGCGGCCTCGATTCCCGTCAAGGAGTAGGTATCTCGCTTCTCCACCTCCGTGCCGCGGGTGTCAGCCTTGTGCTCGACGCCCGCGGCACGGCCGTGCCACGGCTCGCGCACTGGGGTCACGACCTCGGTGCGGTCGAGCCGACCATGCTCGAACTGGTGGCGGCCGCACTACCCGCGGTCGCCCCCAGTTCGCCTGATCTCCCGCTCGTGCCCTCGATCCTCGCGGGCCCCGCCGAGGGCTGGAGCGGCTTCCCCGCGCTCGTCGCCCACCGCACCGGGGCGGGCCCCGCTCGCCTGCCGATGCGCATCCACCGCACCGCCCTGACCCAGCCCGATGACCGCTCGGTCTCGATCGAGCTGCTCGCCCACGACGACCACGGACCGCTGCTGACGGTCGGCTGGCACGCCCGCCTCTCGCCCGAGGGCGTCGTCGTCATCGCGCTGGATGCCCGCGCCGAGGCCCCCGAGGGCGTCGACCTGCACCGGCTCGCCGCGACCCTGCCGGTTCCCGCCCGCGCGAGCGACCTGCTCGACTTCAGCGGGCTCTGGGCCGGCGAGCGGAGGCCGCAGCGCGGCACCGTGCGCGACGGACTGCACCTGCGCGACCAGCGCCGCGGCCGCCCCGGCCACGACGCCCCCTTCCTCACCGTGCTCGGCACACCCGGCTTCGGCTTCCGCACCGGAGAGGTGTGGGCCCTGCACCACGCCTGGAGCGGCAACAGCACGACGGGCGTCGAGTCGCTGCCGACAGGCCACCGCCGCCTGCTCGCCGCCGAGCTGCTCGACCCGGCCGAGATCGTGCTCGCGCCCGGCGAGACCTACACCGCCCCCGAGACGGTGCTCGCGTGGTCGAACGCCGGTCTCGACGGGCTCAGCGACCGCCTGCACCCCTTCGTGCGCGCCCTCACTCCCCCGACGCACCGTCCGGTCGTGCTCAACACGTGGGAGGCCGTCTACTTCGATCACGCCCTCGACTCGCTCCTACCGCTCGTCGCCGCCGCCGCCGATCTCGGCATCGAGCGCTTCGTGCTCGACGACGGCTGGTTCGCGGGCCGCACCGACGATCGCCGTGCGCTCGGCGACTGGACTGTGGACCCCGAGCGCTGGCCCTCCGGCCTGCACCCTCTCGCCGACGCCGTCGTCGCCCGCGGCATGGAGTTCGGCCTGTGGGTCGAGCCCGAGATGGTGAGCCCCGACTCGCGGCTCGCGCGCGAGCATCCCGAATGGATGCTCGCCGAGGCCGCGACCGACCGCCAGCATCCCCCCACCTGGCGCTTCCAGCACACGCTCGACCTCACGGTCGACGAGGCCCGCGCGCACCTGCTCGCGTCGCTGAGCGCCCTGCTGAGCGAGTACCCCATCACCTTCCTCAAGTGGGATCACAACCGCGACCAGCACGCCGGCACCGCCGCGGCGCACACGCGCGCCGTGTACGGACTCATCGACGACCTGCGCGCACGGTTCCCGCACGTGGCGATCGAGAGCTGCGCCTCGGGCGGCGCGCGCGTCGACCTCGGCATGGCCGCGCGGGTGCACCGCTTCTGGACGAGCGACACGAACGACGCGCTCGATCGGCAGCGCATCCAGCGCTACAGCGGGCTGCTCATGCCGCCCGAGCTGCTCGGCGGCCACGTGGGCGCCCCGCGCGCCCACATCACGGGCCGCACGCACGACCTCTCGTTCCGCCTGGCCACCGCGCTGTTCGGCAGCGCGGGCATCGAATGGAACGTCACGACCGCCGACGCCGCCCAGCTCGACGCCCTGCGCGACTGGGTCGCGACCGTCAAGCTCGTGCGCCCCCTGCTCACGACGGGCCGCACCGTGCGCACCGACGAGCCCGGCGACGACCGCTACGTGCACGGCCTCGTCGCGCCCGACGGCAGTGAGGCGCTCATCGCTC